>JBBCJM010000179.1:0-10868 GCA_037190175.1 Paracoccaceae bacterium
CCCCCCCCGCCGCTCTCCATCATCCGGCGGCTGGGGCCTACAGGTCGTTCGTGGCCGGCAGGATCACCAGGTCGCGGATGGTGACGTTGCGGGGGCGGGTCAGCATGAAGACCACGGCCTCGGCCACCTCCGCCGCCTCCATCAGCCCGCCGGCGGCCAGTTCGGCGTTCAGCTTGTCCTGCGGCCAGTCCTTGATCAGCGCCGTCACCACCGGGCCCGGCAGCACCGCGCCCACCCGCACGCCATGGGGCGCGACCTGCCGGCGCAGGGTGTGGACAAACGCCTGCACCGCGAACTTCGAGGCGGTGTAGATCGGCTCGTGCACCACCGGCACCACCCCGGCGATGGAGCTGGTCATCAGGATGTCGCCCGCCCCCTGCGCCACCATGTGCGGCAGCACCGCGTGGACCGAACGGAAGGCGGCGTTGACGTTCAGGTTCAGCACCCGGTCCCAGGCGTCGGGGTCGCCGTCCACCACCTGCCCGCCGACATAGGCCCCGGCATTGGCGTGGAAGATGTCCAGCCCGCCGGCGCGGTCGAGGATCGCGGGCAGCATCCCCGTCACCGCGGCAGGGTCGGTCACGTCCAGCGGCAGGGCGATGGCGCCCTCGATCCCCGCCGCCTCCAGCGCCGCGGCGTCGCGGTCCACCAGCACCACCCGCGCGCCCTCGGCCGCCAGCGCCCGGGCGCAGGCCAGCCCGATGCCGGAACCGGCGCCGGTGATCGCCGCGACCTTGCCTGCCAGTGAGATTGCCATCGTCGTCTCCTATGCCGCCCGCGCCACCGCACCATCCGCCGCGAAGAGATGCGCGTCAGTCGGGTCGAAGCGGAAGGCCACTTCGGCCCCCGGCTCGTAGCTGATGTCCTGCGGCAGCGCGGCCAGCGCCGGCTCGCCCGAGGGAGTTTCCAGGCTGACCACCGTCTCGGCCCCCAGCCGCTCGACCAGCACCACGGTGCCGCGCAGGGTGCCCTCGGCGGCCCCCCGGCCCAGCGCCTGCGGCCGCAGGCCCAGCACGGCGCTTGTGCCGGGGACGAAGCCGCTGCCGGGCAGGGTGACACGGCCCAGCGCCGGGGACTCCACCGTCACCGCGGGACCTGCGGCCCCCACCACCGCCACCTCGAAGAAATTCATCCGGGGCGAGCCGATGAAGCCCGCGACGAAGCGGTTGGCGGGGGATTTGTAGAGATCCATCGGCGCCCCGGCCTGCTGCACCCTTCCGCCGTCCAGCACCACGATCTTGTCGGCCAGGGTCATCGCCTCGACCTGATCGTGCGTCACGTAGATCATCGTCGCGCCGAGTTCGCGGTGCAGCCGGGCGATCTCCATCCGCATGTCCATCCGCAGGGCGGCGTCGAGGTTGGACAAGGGCTCGTCGAACAGGAACACCGCGGGCTTGCGGGTGATGGCGCGGCCGATGGCGACCCTTTGCCGCTGGCCGCCCGACAGTTGCGCGGGCTTGCGGTCCAGCAGCGCCTCCAGCTTCAGGATGCGCGCGGCCTCGGCCACCCGTTCGGCGATCTCCGCCTTCGGGCGCTTTTGCAGGGACAGGCCGAAGCCCATGTTCTCGGCCACCGTCAGGTGGGGGTAGAGGGCATAGGACTGGAACACCATGGCGATGCCGCGGTCGCGGGGTTCCAGGTCGTTGCAGCGTCTGCCGCCGATCATCAGGTCGCCCGAGGTGATCTCCTCCAGCCCTGCGATCATGCGCAACAGGGTGGATTTGCCGCAGCCCGAGGGGCCGACGAAGACGCAGAACTCGCCGTCGCGGATGGTCAGGTCGACGCCCTTGATCACATCGACCGATCCGAAACTCTTGCGCAGGTTCCTCAGCTCCAGCCCGGCCATTCAGTCCTCCGTCAGTGGGTGCGCCCGCGCCGTGGCCTGCAACGCCTCGAAGGCGGCGAAGCGGCGGGCGTGCAGGGCGGATTGCCCCTCGTCGGGGGTGAAGATATCCGCGCCCCCCGTCATGGCGGCCATGGCGGCGGCGAGGTCGGGATAGGTCCCGGCGGCGGCAGCGCCCAGCATGGCGGCGCCCAAGAGCACGGGTTCCGGGTGGTGCGGCGTGGCAAGGGGGGTGCCGGTGCAGTCGGCCAGCAGCTGCCGCACCAGCGGATGCCGCCCGGCCCCGCCCGAGAGCACCAGCAGGTCCACCCCGGCCCCCTGCGCCCGCGAGGCGGCGATGATCTGGCGCAGCCCGTAGCCCACCCCCAGCAGCGCTGCGACGTAGAGCGCGATCAGGCTGTCGCGGCCCCGGTCCAGCCCCAGCCCGGCGATCACCGCCCGCGCCTCGGGGTCGGCGAAGGGGGCGCGGTTGCCGTTGAAATCGGGCACCACAGTCAGGCGGCCGGCGAGGGCCGCAGGCTGATCGTGAGCGGCGGCCAGCGTGGCGAGGTGGTCGGCCAGGGACAGGCCCAGCGCCGCCGCCTCGTCCCGCATCGCGAGGGCGGCCGGGTGCAGGGCGATGGTCTGGTCGATGGCGGCGCCGGCGGCGGACTGGCCGCCCTCGTTCAGCCACAGGCCCGGCACCATGGCGGAATGGTAGGGCCCCCAGACGCCGGGGATATGCGTCGGCCCCTCGGTGCTGGCCATGGTGCAGGCCGAGGTGCCGAGGATATAGGCCATCCGCCCCACCGCCCGCGGTTCCCCCTGCCCCCGCACCGCGACCGACCCCAGCCCCCCGGCATGCGCGTCGATCAGCCCGGCGCCGACCGGGGTGCCGGGGGCGAGCCCCAGATCGGCCGCGGCTTCCGCCGTCAGCCCGGCACCCAGCGGCTGCCCCGGCGGGACGATCCGGGTGCCGATGCGGGCGAAGCCGTCGTCGGCCAGATCGCCCAGGCCCACCTGCCGGAAATAGCCGGGGTCCCAGCGGTTCTCATGGGCGAGGTAGGTCCATTTGCAGGTCACCGTGCAGGCGGATCGGGCCAGATCGCCGGTCGCCTTCCAGCCCAGGAAATCGGCCAGTTCGAGGAACTGCCATGCCGCGCGATACGTGTCGGGCAGCATCTCCTTCAGCCACAGGAGTTTCGGCGTCTCCATCTCGGGCGAGATGGTGCCGCCCACATAGTCCAGCACCGGGTGGCGGGTGGCGTTGATGCGGCGGGCCTGCGCCGTGGCGCGGTGGTCCATCCAGACGATGATGTTCCGTGCGGTATCGCCATGGGGGCCGACCGGCAGGGGCTGCCCCCCGGGACCCAGCACCACCAGCGAACAGGTGGCGTCGAAGCCGATCCCCGCCACGCTGGCAGGGTCGATCCCCGCCATCGCCTCGCGCACCGCCCCGCAAACCGCGGCCCAGATATCGGCACTGGACTGTTCGGCGATCAGGGGGGCGTCCTGCCACAGCCGGATGTCGCGCTTGGCATGCGCCACCAACCGCCCGTCCGCCGCCACCACGCCGGCCCGGGCGCTGCCGGTGCCCACGTCCACCCCGATGAAATGCCGCCCCTGCATTCAGGCCGCCCGGTCGGACAGACTGGCCCGCGTGCCGTCCGGGTTGCGCAGGTAGACGCCATGTTCCAGCTGCTGGCGGCGCAGCTCGGCCAGGTCGATCTCGGCCGGCGCGCGGTTACTGCGCAGGGAAATCTTCGCCGCCCGCCCCGCCGCCTCGCCCATCGCCATGCAGGTCGCCATCACCCGGATCGCCCCCATCGCCTCATGCGTGGCCGAGATGCTGCGGCCAGCCACCAGCAGGTTCTGCACCTTCTGCGGCACGAGGGAGCGATAGGGAATGTCGTAGCAGTCGCCGCACCAGATCAGCGTGCAGCCCTGATCGCCGGGGCGGTGGATGTCGATCGGATAGCTCGCCACCGCGATGGCATCGTCGAAATGCCGGCAGGCCAGCACGTCCTCCTGCGTCATCATGTAGTGGCCGACGATCCGCCGCGTCTCGCGGATGCCCAGGAAGGGCGCGGTCTTGGTGAAATAGGCGTTCTCGAAGCCGGCGACGTAGTTCACCAGATAGGTCACGATATCGTCGATCTGGGCGCGGGCCTCGATCTCGCCCTCGGTCAGGCTGCGGGCGTCGGTGCCGTCGGTGCCGGCGACGCGGGTCATGTTGATCCAGACCTCGCCCTTCTTGAGGCCGGTGATGATGATGGTGCGCTCGTTGGGGATCTTCAGACCGCGCTCGGCCTTGGCCTTGGCCATCAGCTCGCGCAGGCCCACGACGATGAACTGGTGATTCTGGCCGAAATAGTCGGCGGGGATGAAGTCGGTCAGGTAGGTCCGGGCCGCGGGCGGGGCATTGGCGATGGCCAGACGCAGCGCGTCGGTATCGACGCCCCCCAGGCAGAACATCAGCGTGGGCGGCTGCATGCCCCCCTGTTCGTTGCCCTTCTCGCAGGGGACGCCCGCCCGCCAGGCCACATCCGCATCGCCCGAACAGTCGATCACCACGCGGGCCAGGATGGCGGAACGGCCCGACTTGCTTTCGGTGATGACGCCGCGGATCGTGTCGCCTTCCATGATCGCCTGCGAGAAGAAGGTGTAGAACAGCACGTCCACCCCGGCCTCGGTCAGCATCTCGAGCGCCACGGTCTTGACCGCCTCGGGCTCGACCAGGGTGATCCCCATGTGCAGCGGGCAGGGGCGGTGTTCGCTGGCGCCGTCGCGCTCGGTGCGCAGGCGCTCGATGAACCTTTGCGGCAGGCCGTCGATGATGCGGTTGCCCTTCTGGCCCAGGAAGCCCAGCACCGGCAGGCCGATGGTCATGTTGCCGCCGACGAAGCTGCGGCTTTCGATCAGGCCGACGCGCAGCCCGTCCTCGGCCGCGGCCAGCGCCGCCGTGAGGCCGGCAGGCCCGCCGCCGACGACCAGAACGTCATACTCGGCGGAAACCGGGATGCTGCGGGCCGGTTCCTGGATGCTGCGTTGCGAGAGTGCCATGGTGGGTTCCTGAGGGGGTGGGAAAGGCGGGCGGCGAACCGCCCGCCCATGTCGTCAGCTTTGCGGCAGAAGCGGCGTGATCCGCTCGACCATCGCGGCCACGGCATCGGCCGGCGCCTTGCGGCCCAGCACGGCCAGCTGCACCTCTTCCAGGAAGATCTGCTGCGCCCGCGCCCCTTCCGGGAAGGGCGGGAAGGCGCCGCGCGCGGTGGCCAGCGCCGTGGCCTCTTCCCCCGCCACCGGGCTGGCGGCGGCGAAGTCGGGGTCGGCATAGGTCGACACCCGCACCGGCCCGTTGCCGTTCCTGGCCATGCCCAGCGTGACGCGGGGCGAGGACACCTCGCGGATATAGGACCAGGCGAGGTCCTTGTCGGCGAAGTTGGCCGGGATCGACATCCCCCAGCTTTCGGTGACCGCCGCCATCTCGCCGTCGAAGGTGGCGGATTTCGGGAACTGCGTGGCCTTGATCCGGCCGGGGAAGCGCGACTGCTCGGGGTTGTTGAACTGCGCATAGCGGGCGAAGGTGATCATGGTGAAGGCCGCGCGGCCCTGCTGCATCCAGGTCACCTGATCGTCGTTCTTGGTGGTGGCATAGCTGCGCGGCAGAGCGCCGGCGTTGAACATGTCGTTCAGCACGGTCAGCGCCTTGACCATCGCATCGGGGTTCGACAGCAGGTTGAAGTCGGCGTCGATATATTCGCCGCCGAAGGCCCGGGCCACCGACACCGGGAACACGGCCAGGTCCGAGGCCATGATCATCCCCGTGACCGGGGTGCCGTCGCGGGAGGTGAAGGTGAGCCGCTTGGCCTGTTCCACCAGCTCCTCCAGCGTGGTGGGCGGGGCCGAGATCCCGGCCTCTTCCAGCAGCGCCTCGTTGTAGAACAGGCCGCCGGTGGCGTGGCGCACCGGGATGCCGATGGTCTTGCCGTCCACCGTCATCGCCTGCCGCAGGCCGGGGGCGATGTCGTCGTAATCCTCGATGGGATCGCTGGCCAGATAGTCGTCCAGCGGGTGGAACAGGCTGGCGATCTCGGACGTGGGCCGGTTGTCGATGATGTAGCCCACGCCGAAATCGGTCGAGGGCAGCCCGGCCTCGCGGAACAGGCGGTCCTGCAAGGGGTTCGAATCCAGCGTGGTGAACTCGGTCGCCGCGTTGTTGGCGGATTTCCACGCCGCCAGCAGATCCTCGCCGCCATCCGGCATCAGCACCGTCTGGTGCACCCGGTGGCTGAGGATGTTGAGCGTCTTCGCCTGCGCGAAGGTGGGGCCGGCGGCCAGCACCGCGGCCCCGGCCGCGGCGGTGCCCATGAAATGCCTGCGCGTGAGATGTCCAGTTGCCATGACGTTTCCTCCCTTATGGTCTGGCGGTCATCCCTTGGTCGCCCCGGCGGTCAGGCCGGCGACAAGGTAGCGGTTCATCACCACGACAAACAGCAGCACGGGCAGCAGTTGCACGGTCGAGGCGGCGAACAGCACGCCCCAGTCGATGCCGTCGATGGACCCGATCATCTCGGAGATGACGATCGGCGCCGTCTTGGCCCGGGTCGAGGTGAAGATGAAGGCGAAGAGATATTCGTTCCAGGCGTAGACCACGACGAAGACCGCCACGGCCAGGATGCCGGGCGCGGCCAGCGGCACGATCACCCGGCGCAGGATGGTCAGCCGCCCGGCCCCGTCGATCTGCGCCGCCTCGTCCAGTTCGCGCGGGATCTGGTCGATGAAGGTGCGCATCAGCACCGTGCCCAGCGAGACGAAGAAGGTGGCGTAAAGCACGATCAGGATCAGGTGGGTGTCGTTCACCCGCAGCGCGTTCACCATGGGGAACAGCGGCAGCGTGACCACGATGGGCGGGATCAGCCGCACCGCGATCAGGAACACCACGCTGCCCTCCAGCAGGCGGCCCGGGTTGCGGGAATAGACATAGCCGGCGCAGGTGCTGGCCACGACGGCCAGCAGGGTGGCCCCGGCGGTGACGACCAGGCTGTTGGCAAGGCCGGCGAAGAAGCTCTGCCAGCTGGCCCACAGCACCGAGTAGTGCCGCCATGTCGGCTCGAACAGCCACTTGGGCGGCACGGCGAAGATGTCCTGCCCGGGCTTCAGCGAAGACATGACGATGAAGGCGATGGGGAACAGCGACCAGACCAGGATCGCCGCCACCGCGAGCGCCTTGGCCCCCCGGATGGCGATGCGGTCAATGCGCATGGGCGGCCACCTGGCGGCGCAGGATCAGCACATAGCCGAGCCCCAGCAGCAGCGAGACCACCACCATGATCCAGGCCGTGGCCGAGGCCGTGCCGAAGGAGGAATAGGTGAAGGCCTCGCGGTACAGGTAGACCGCCAGCACCTCGGTGGTGCGCGCGGGCCCCCCTTGGGTCAGCAGCCAGACCTCGGAAAACATGCGGAAGGCGAAGATATATCGGAAGAGAAGCGCCACGATGATGGCGGGGGCCAGCAGCGGCACCGTCACCCGGCGGAACGCCTGCCAGCGGGTGGCGCCGTCGATGCGCGCGGCCTCATAGAGGTCCTGCGGGATCGCCAGCCGGGCGGCGTAAAGGATGACGAAGGTGAAGGGCAGGTGCATCCAGACGGTCAGCAGCCCGATCAGGATCATCGCGTGCAGCGGCTCGAACGACCAGTCGAGGATGGGCAGGCCCAACCGTTGCAGCGCCATGGTCACCGGCCCGAGGTCCGGGTCGAACAGGAAGCGCCACATGGCCACCGCCACCACCTCGCTGACCGCATAGGGGGCGAGCACCGCGACCAGCAGGCACCGCCGCATCGGCAGCCCGCTGGCGAAGAGCAGCGCCATGCCGAGGCCCAGCAGCAGTTCGAAATGCACCGCCAGCATGACCAGCACCACGGTGTTCCACAGCGCCGAGCGGAAGCCGGGATCGGTCAGAGTGGTGACATAGTTGCGCCAGCCCACGAAGGTGGGGGCCACGCCATAGCTCGACTGGTGGAAGCTGAGCCACACCACATAGAGCGAGGGGATCACCACCACGCTCAGGATCAGGATGTGGACCGGCGCGACCAGCGGCATCAGCCCGGCGAGGTTTCTGGACTTCACCATGGTCCGCCCTCGCGCGCGGCCTGTTCCGCTGCCGCGGTCAGCCCCGTGGCCCCGGCCCCGCGCACCGAGCGGCGGACCTGCAGGTCGGCGGCCAGCAGCGCCCGTTGCGCGGGCTCGTCCGATCCCGCCATGCGCAGCCGCAGCCGGGCCCAGACCGCCTCGGCCATCTCGTCCAGCGGCTGGCGGATCGCGGTCAGCGGGGTCTTGCGCGCCGACATCCACGGGTAATCGTCGAACCCGATCAGCGAACATTGCTCGGGCACCTCGATGCCCGCGCGCGCCAGCCCGCCCAGCACCGCCAGCGTGGTGACGTTGGTCAGCGCGAAGACCGCCGAGGGCGCGGGATTGGCCGCCAGCCAGCGGACGAACACCTCGGTCCCTCGCTCGGCCGAGGAGCCCAGCTCCACCACCCGCGGCGCGGGGCGGCCGAGGCTGGCCGCCATCTCGGCCACGCCCCGCACCCGCTCGCGGATGGGCGAGATCGACAGGTTCGAGGCGGCGATGGTGATCTCGTCATGCCCGGTCTCGACCAGGTGCCGCGCCGCCAGCGCCCCGGCGGCGGCGTTGTCGATCATCACCGTGTCGGCGAAGGCCCCGGCGGGCGGCAGGCGGTCGGCCAGCACCATCGGCAGGTGCCCGGCCTCGTCGCGCAGGATCTGCGGAATCTCGTCGGAACAGGGCACCGCCACCAGCCCGGCCGGCCGCCAGCCCAAGAGCGCCCGCAGCCGCGACTGTTCCAGCGCCGCGTCGTCGCGCGAACTGGCCACGATCACGTCATAGCCGTCCTTGCGCGCCATGACCTCCAGCCGCGACACCAGGCCGGTGAAGAACACGTCGTCCAGGTCCGGCACCAGCACGCAGACCACCCGCGCCTGCCCCGAGCGCAGCTGCGAGGCCGCGCGGTCGGGCCGGTATTCCAGCGCCTCGGCCGCCGCCTCGACCTTGCGCCGCAGGTCCTCGGCCACGTGGCGGTTGCCGCTGAAGACGTTGGAAACCGTGGCGATCGACACCCCCGCGCGGGCGGCGACATGCCGGATGGTGACTCGCGCGCGGGCCATCGGACGCCTCGTAAAACGTTTAGCAAAACGTTTTAACGATAGCCCGAGCCGAATCGCAAGCGAAAAGAGGCGGGGTCGTGCCCGCCGGCGGCAAGGTGATGGGGGGCTGGGGGGCGCCGGCGTCCGGACGCGCGGCCGTCCCCTGGCGGGGCAGGGCGCGCGCCGGACCGGAGCCGGCGCGCGCGAGGGGCGGTCAGCCTAGGCGCGGGCCTTCAGCGTGTCGCGGATCTCGGCCAGCAGTTCGACCTCGGTCGGGCCGGCGGGGGCCGGCGGGGGCGGCGGCGGCTCCATCGACGCCTTCAGCCGGTTCACGCCCTTGACGATCAGGAACACCACCCAGGCGATGATCAGGAAGTTGATGATCGCGGTGATGAACGAGCCATAGGCAAAGACCGGCACGCCGGCATCCTGCGCCGCCTTCAGCGAGGGCGGATTGGTGCCCGACAGGTCGATGAACAGGTTCGAGAAGTCGATGCCGCCGGTGACCAGACCGATGATCGGGTTGATCAGATCCGAGACCAGCGAGTTGACGATCGCGGTGAAGGCCGCGCCGATGATGATCCCCACCGCGAGGTCCACCACGTTGCCTCTGGCGATGAATGTCTTGAATTCGTTCAGCATTCCCCGTTCCCTTCGTTTGGGGCCATGGCTTTTGCCGGCCCTTATGCTGCACCCGCGCACAGGCGCGTGATGACTCTCTAGCATCAAGGCAGGGTTTTTCATCGGGAATTTCTGCTATTCGGCAGCGGAACCGCCGAAGGAGCCCTGCCTTGACCACCCTGACCGACTTTCCGATCACCCGCCGCTGGCCGCCGCGCAACCCGGCCGCGATCCAGCTTTATTCCCTGCCCACGCCCAACGGCGTGAAGGTCTCGATCATGCTGGAAGAGACGGGGCTGCCCTATGACGCGCATCTGGTGGACTTCGGCACGAACGACCAGTTCACCGCCGAGTTCCTGTCGCTGAACCCCAACAACAAGATCCCCGCGATCATCGACCCCCAGGGTCCGGGCGGCCGGCCGCTGCCCCTGTTCGAGAGCGGGGCGATCCTGGTGTACCTGGCCGAGAAGTCGGGGCAGCTGATGGCCGACCGCTGGCAGGTGCTGCAATGGCTGATGTTCC
The DNA here is from genome assembly GCA_037190175.1 of Paracoccaceae bacterium. Taxonomy (GTDB): domain Bacteria; phylum Pseudomonadota; class Alphaproteobacteria; order Rhodobacterales; family Rhodobacteraceae; genus JBBCJM01. The sequence continues at coordinate 10,136 of JBBCJM010000179.1, forward strand.
AGATGGGCGGCATCGGGCCGATGTTCGGGCAACTGGGCTTCTTTCACCACTTTGCGGGGAAGGAGATCGAGGACCCGCGGCCCAAGGAACGCTACCGCGCCGAGGCCGAGCGGCTGCTGAAGGTGCTGGACGGAGCGCTGGAGGGGCGCGACTGGATCGCGGGCGACTATTCCATCGCCGACATCGCCATCTGCCCCTGGCTGCGCTCCTTGCGCGACTTCTACCAGGCCGCCGAGATCGTCGGCTGGGCCGGGCTGAAGAACGTGCCGGCCTATCTGGACCGCTTCCTGGCCCGGCCCGCGGTGCAGCGCGGGCTGGTGCAGCCGCCGCGGGGTTAACCGCCCCCGGCGGCCCCGGCCCCGGCGTCGGGCGCGGGGGGGGTGCTGCCCCGGTCCTCGCCCGACAACCCGCGCAGCGCGCTGGCGGCGGACTGCAGGTTGTGGTCGAGCCAGACGCGCGCGGCATCCACCCCGCGCACATAGCTCTCCATCGCCGGTTCGGTGGCGGGCAGCACCGCGGCGATGCGGGGGGCCAGCACATAGACCCCGGCCAGCAGCGCCGCCACCACCAGCATGGCCACGAACCCGGTGCGGAAGCCGCCGCGCCGCTGCGGCGGCGGGCCTGCCTCGTCGTCCGGCCCGGGGGCCTCGCGCGCCTCGCTGCCGGCGCGCAGGGTGGAGTTGATCACCTCGATGGCCGGCACCAGGTCGCGCCGCGGGCTGGGGCGCTGGGT
>JBBCJM010000180.1:0-5498 GCA_037190175.1 Paracoccaceae bacterium
CTGGCGATGATCGCCCGCCGCTCGGCGCAGGACGAGGCGCGGCGCGATGCCGAGGCCCGCGCCCGGCGGCGGCAGGAAGTGGGCAAGGACCTGGGCAACTGGCGCCACCGGCTCGACACCGCGGCGCGGCGGGCCGGGGAACTGGCCGAGCGCCGGGCCGGGGCGGTGGCGGAACTGGAGGAGGCCGAGGCGGCGCCCGAGGATCTGGCGATTCGCCGCGAGGAACTGGCCGAGGCCATCGGAGAGGCCGAGATCCGCCGCGCGCGGGCGGCCGATGCGCTGGCCGAGGCGGAGACCGCGCTGCGGGCGGCGCAGGAAGAGGAACGCGCCACCGAGCGCGCCGCGGGCGAGGCGCGCGAGGCCCTGGCGCGGGCCGAGACCCGGCTGGATGCGCTGCGCGAGGCACGCACCGCCGCCGGCTTGCGCATCCGCGACGAGGCGGACATGACGCCCGAGCAGCTGATCTCCAGCCTCAAGGCCGCGCCGGAGGACCTGCCGCCGGTGGACGCCTTGGAGACCGAAGTCGCCCGCCTGCGCCGGCAAAGGGAAGCCTTGGGCGCGGTGAACCTGCGCGCCGAGGAGGATCTGGCGCAGGTGGGGGCCGAGCACGACGCGCTGGCCACCGAGAAGACCGACCTGGAGGAAGCGATCCGCAAGCTGCGCGCCGGCATCGCCGGGCTGAACCGCGAGGGGCGCGAGCGGCTGCTGACCGCCTTCGAGCAGGTCAACGCCAACTTCGGGATGCTGTTCACCACGCTCTTCGGCGGCGGCGAGGCGCGGCTGGTGCTGGTGGAAAGCGAGGATCCGCTGGAGGCGGGGCTGGAGATCATGTGCCAGCCGCCGGGCAAGAAGCTGTCGGTGCTGTCGCTGCTCTCCGGCGGGGAACAGACGCTGACCGCGCTCGCCCTCATCTTCGGGGTGTTCCTGACCAACCCCGCGCCGATCTGCGTGCTGGACGAGGTGGACGCGCCGCTGGACGACGCCAACGTCACCCGCTTCTGCGACCTGCTGGACGAGATGACCCGCCGCACCGACACCCGCTTCCTGATCATCACCCACCACGCGGTGACCATGGCGCGGATGGACCGGCTGTTCGGGGTGACCATGCAGGAACAGGGGGTCAGCCAGTTGGTCAGCGTCGACCTGCGCCGGGCCGAGGCGCTGGTGGCCTGAGCCCGCCCCGGGCCAAGGTCAGGATGGACCGCGCCCCAACTCCACCCTGCTTTCTTGGGTGTCTCAAGTATCCCGGGTTGCCAGTGGTTCACGCCATTGGTTCGAGTGAACCACTGGCTGGGGGCAGCGCCCCGGGGGCGGCCCCGGGCACCACCTCAACAGGAAAGGCCCGCGGGGGGGTCCAAGGGGGGCGGCAGCCCCCCGTGCCCGGCCCAACGCCCGCAGGCCGCCAGGCCGTGGGGGGCGGGAGCCCCTCAGCCCTCCGCCAGCACCGCCAGGAATGCCTCGCCGAAGCGGTCGAGCCTCGGTTCCCCCATCCCTTGGATGCGGGCGAGATCCTGCAGGGTCGAGGGGCGCTGTTCGGCGATCTGGCGCAGGGTGGTCTGGGTGCAGGAGAGGTACTTGCCGGTGCCGTCCGGCCCCCGCGCCAGCGCCAGCTGCACCTCGGCCAGCCGGTCGTAGATCGCGCCGGCGTCGCGCCCCGCAAGCTGCCGGCGGGCGGGGTGCATCCGGGCGGGCGGGGCGCCGGCGATGACCTCCAGGAAGGCCGCGCCATAGCTTTCCAGCTTCTTCGCCCCCACGCCGCCGATCCGGGCCATCTGGTCCAGCGTGGCGGGGCGCTTCTCGGCCATCTCGATCAGCGTGCGGTCGGGGAAGACGACATAGGCCGGCACCCCCTGCGCCTCGGCCAGCGCCCGCCGCCGCGCCTTCAGCATGGCGAGCAGGGGCGCGTCCTCCTCGTCCACCATCGCGCGCGCCACCGGGGTGGGCGCGGCGAGCGTGTCCTCGCGCAGGGTCACCGAGACCTCGCCGCGCAGCACCGGGCGGGCGGCCTCGGTCATCCGCAGCGCGCCGTGGCGGCCGGGGTCGGGGCGCACCAGGTCGCGGCCCATCATCTGGCGGAACACCGCGGTCCAGGCCGCCTTGCCCATGTCGCGCCCCACCCCGAAGGTGGGCAGTTGGTCATGCGCCTTCTCCCGCACCTTGGGGGTGGCGCTGCCGGTCAGGATGTCGATCAGGTGCCCGGCGCCGAACCACTCGCCCGTCCGCGCCACCGCCGACAGCGCCTTCCTGACGGCGGTGGTGCCGTCGAACAGCCGGGGCGGCCGGTCGCAGAGGTCGCAGGCGCCGCAGGGCCCGGCCGCCTCGCCGAAATAGCCCAGCAGCACCTGCCGGCGGCAGCCGGTGGCCTCGGCCAGCCCCAGCAGCGCGTTCAGCCGGCCGTGGTCGGCGGCCTTGCGGTCTTCGGGCGCGGTGCTCTCGTCGATCTGGGCGCGGCGCAGGCGGATGTCCTCGGCGCCGTAGAGCGTCAGGGTCTCGGCCGGCGCCCCGTCGCGGCCGGCCCGCCCTATCTCCTGGTAATAGCCCTCGATCGACTTCGGCAGGTCGGAATGCGCCACCCAGCGGATGTCGGGCTTGTCGATCCCCATGCCGAAGGCCACGGTCGCCACCACGATCAGCCCGTCCTCGCGCTGGAAGGCGGTCTCCACCCGGCGGCGTTCCTCGGCGTCGAGCCCCGCGTGATAGGCCAGCGCCGAATGGCCGCCGGCGCGCAGGGCCTCGGCCAGCGTCTCGGTCCGCGCGCGGGTGGCGCAATAGACGATGCCGGACTGGCCGCGGCGGGCGGCGGCGAAGGCCATGATCTGCTCGCGCGGCTTGGTCTTCACCGCGAAGGCCAGGTGGATGTTCGGCCGGTCGAAGCCGCGCAGGAACACCAGCGGCTCGGCATCGCCGAAGAGCCGCGCCACGATCTCGGCCCGGGTCTCGTCGTCGGCCGTGGCGGTGAAGGCGGACAGCGGCACGCCCAGCGCCCGGCGCAACTCGCCGATGCGCAGGTAGTCGGGGCGGAAGTCGTGGCCCCACTGGCTGACGCAATGCGCCTCGTCCACCGCGATGGCGCTCACCCCCGCCCGCCGCAGCATCCCGGCGGTGGCCGAAAGCGCCAGCCGCTCGGGGGCGAGATACAGCAGCTTCAGCCGCTTTTCCTCCAGCGCGCGGAACACCTCTTCCGTCTCGGCCCCGGTATTGCCCGAGGTCAGCGCCCCGGCCGCCACCCCGGCCGCGCGCAGGGCGCGGACCTGATCGCGCATCAGCGCGATGAGGGGCGAGATCACCACCGTCACCCCGGGCCGGCTGAGCGCGGGCAGCTGGAAGCACAGCGACTTGCCGCCGCCGGTGGGCATGATCGCCAGCACCTCGCGCCCGCGCCGCACGGCCTCGACGATCTCGGCCTGCCCGGGGCGGAAGGCGTCGAAGCCGAACACCGACCGCAACAGGTCGGCGGCCGTGTCGGGCTGGTTCTGCAGGGCCGCGGTCAGAGGAAGGCGCCGATGTTGTTGCGGATGACGATCTGCACCCCGATGATGGCCAGGATCACGATGAGCGGCGCCAGGTCGATCCCCCCCATCGGCGGCAGGAACCGGCGGATCCGGCCGTAGAGCGGCTCCAGCAGGCGGTTGAGCCCGTACCACAGCTGCGCCACCAGCGGCTGGCGCAGGTTCAGCACCTGGAAATTGATCAGCCAGGACATGATGATATGCGCGATGACGATGAACTGCGCCACTTGCAGCAGCAGAAGCAGGATTTCCAGCAGCGAGCCCAAGGTCATCCTCCGCAGCTTCGGGTTGCGTGAGAGGTAGCCGGGCCGCGGGCAAAGGGCAACCTCCGACGCCGCGTTCCGCTTGACGCGGCCCGCCCCGGGCGGCAAGCCGCCGGGCAAAACGGAGCCTTGGTCATGTATCCCTTCCTGCGCATGGGGCTGGAGCTCTGGCAGCACCGCAAGGCGGCGCCGCTGCCGGTCACCGGCACGCATGTCTCGACCCATACCTGCCTGCCCTGGGACCTCGACCCCTGGAAGGAGCTGAACAACGGCCGCACGCTCACGCTCTACGACCTGGGCCGGCTGCCGCTGGGCTCGCGGCTGGGGCTCTACCGGGTGATGCGGGCGAACCGCTGGGGGATGACCGTGGCGGGCAGTTCGGTGCGCTATCGCCGCCGGGTGCGGATGTTCGACCGCATCACCATGGCCACCCGCGCGGTGGGCTGGGATGCGCGCTTCCTCTACATGGAGCAGGCGATGTGGGTGCGCGGCGAATGCACCAGCCACGTGCTGATCCGTTCGGCCTTCACCTCGGCCGAGGGGATCGTGACGCCGCAGCGGGTGCTGGCCGCGCTGGGGCAGAGCGCCGAGAGCCCGCCCCTGCCCGGCTGGGTGACCGCGTGGATCGAGGCCGAGGCCCGTCGCCCCTGGCCGCCGGAGCTCCGGCCCTGAGCGGCCGGAGCGGCGCCGGGTTGTGGCAGTTTTGCCGTTCCCTTGGGCAGTCGCCCGATTGAACCGCAAAGGTAGCGTGAAAAGTTTTGACACGCACAAAATCTGTGGCAGGCTCACCCCATCGGCAACTTTGAAAGGAGGTGATCCAGTGTCTAGAGGGAAACTGGAGAGAGGTGTCGGAACAGTCAGGAGGCTGATCTGCTGAGGGCAGCCCCTCGGCGGGAACGCCGTCTGATTGGGCCTTGACCCTAACTGGCCCATCTCCTTGGAACTCGGAAGGGGTTGCCGGCACAGGCAACCCCTTCTCCGTTGAAACGCCTCACATAGTGCGGAAAAGCGCCAGCAGCTTGCCCGCCTCGCGGTCGATGTCGTGGCGCGCGAGGACCCGTTCGCGCGCAGCCCGCCCCATCGCCGCCAGCCGCTCCGCCGGGGTGGCGGCCAGATCGCGGATCGCCGCGGCCAGCGCCAAGTGGTCGCCCGCCGGCACCAGCCAGCCGGTCTCGCCCGGGACCACCAGCTCCGGGATCCCGGCGATCTGGGTGGCGATCACCGGCCGGCCGGCGGCCATCGCCTCCATGATCACCACCGGCAGCCCCTCGGCGAAGGAGGGCACCACCAGCGCCTGAGCCTGCGCCAGGGCCGCGCGCACCCCGGCCTCGTCCTGCCAGCCGGCGAAGGTCACCGCCCGGTCCAGCCCCGCCACCGCCACCGCGGCCTCCAGCCCCTCGCGCAATGGCCCGTCGCCGACCAGCGTCAGGTGCAGGCCGGGCAGGTCCGCCCGCAGCGCCTCCATCGCCTGCATCAGCAGGGCGAACCCCTTCTGCCCCGCCAGCCGGCCCACCGCCACCAGATGCGGCCCGCCCTCCGGCAGCGGCGCGGGGTCGAAGCGGGCGGGCTCGATCCCGCAATGCACCACCGCCAGCCGGTCCCACCTCTGCGGCGGCGCCCAGCGGCACAGCTGGCTGCGGCCGAAGCTCGACACCCCCACGGCGAAGACGGCGCGCTCCAGCTTCAGGTCCAAGGCCAGCGCGCGGGGGGCGTCGAACTCTTCCGG
>JBBCJM010000181.1:0-6081 GCA_037190175.1 Paracoccaceae bacterium
CTCGCGACCGGGCGGCCCATCGGGCCCGCCCGTCCTGCCTTGCCGATCTGACGATCAGAAGGTGAACTTGATGCCGAAGTCGGCGCGGGGATCCGAGCCCGGCAGATCGTTGTCGACGATACCGCCGGCCAAGGTGGCGCCGCCGCCCAGCGAGTAGTCGGCACCGATACCCCAGGCGGTCACGTCGGCAGCACCCACTTCGGTCTTGCGGATGTAGCCCTTCACGGTCAGCGCATCGAAGACCGAGGTCACGCCGATGCCGTACTGCTTGAAGCCGCTGATGCCGCCCGAGCCGTCGCCGTAGAACACCTGGACGGTGGTGGTGCCGAACTTGGCGTCGGCACCCAGGATCAGATGCTTGTCCGAAGCGAAGCCGGGGGTCTTCGAGACTTCGTAGCCCAGAGCGACCGAGTAGTCGCCGAAGGCATACTTCACGCCGAGGGCGTAGTCCTGCACGTCATCGACCGAGCTTTGCGCCACATGGCCGTCGTTGAACGACAGGGCGAAGGTCAGGCCGCCGGTGGTGTAGGTATAGAGGGCCAGCGGGTTGTTGACCCCCAGAAGCGCGCCGTCGCCGGTCAGGTAGCTGATGTCGTTCTCGGCGCCCGAGATATCCGAGAAACCGATTTCCGGCAGGTTGCCGACGACCTTCTCGGCCGCGCCCACCACGTCGCCCATCTCCAGGCGGCCGAAGGCGCCCGAGATGAAGATGAAGCCGGCGCCGCCGTTTTGCGCACCGCGGATGGTAGAGTCGGTGGTGCCCGCATTGTCCGCACGGAACGAGCCGCCGAACGACAGGCCGCCATCGGTTTCACCGGAAGCGGTGAACACCACACGGATCCGGCTGGAGAAGTTCAGATCTTCGCCGTTATAGACCACACCCATACGGCCGTTCCCGCTCAGCTTGACTTCGGCGGCCGCGACGCCTGCCGTAGCCACGAGCGCGGTGGTCGCGATCAGAAGCTTTTTCATAGTTTCCCTCGTTTCTTCCAAAGAAGGCATCCCCCAATCCAGGGGACTCCGGACTGAGTATGCGTCTTCATCCGCTGTCGCATTGCGGAATGCAAACGGCGAAACAATCCGGCCCGGCTCTGCACGGCAGCATGGTGCAGGTGCGCCACAGTGGCCGCGGGACCGGGGGGGCTTGTTCCACCCCGGTGGGTTCGCTAGACAACACTCACGACGCGCGCAGGGGAGGCCCCATGAAGCTCAACCGTCCTGTCAGGGCCGCGGTGGCGGGTCTCACGCTCTTGGCCATGGCCGGGTGCGGCGGCGGCTTCAGCGGCATCGGCAGCGGCGATTCGGGCCTGTTCGGCCGCCGCAGCGCCGCGACCGTTCCCTCGGAGGCGACCCTGGCCCGCCGCGAAGCCGCCGAGGCGCAGCGTGCCGCGCAGGACCGCGCCTTCGGCCGGGATCAGCGGCAGTCCACCATCTGGGACCTGTTCTCGAACGCCTCGGACCCGAACACCACGGTCGAGGTGAACAAGTACCTGTGGCAGGCGTCGCTGGACGTGCTGAACTTCCTGCCCATCGAGGCGGTGGATCCCTTCACCGGGGTGATCGTGACCGGCTACGGCACCCCGCCCGGCGGCGGGCGGGCCTATCGCGCCACGGTCTATGTGCAGGACCCGGCGCTGGACGCGCGGTCGCTGCGGGTGGCGCTGGAGGCGCGCGGCGGCGGCGCGGTCAGCCGCGAGACGCAGCGCGCGGTGGAGGATGCGATCCTGACCCGCGCCCGCCAGCTGCGCGTGCAGGATTCGCGGCTGTAGGGAATTCGGCGGAACCGGCCACGGCTTTCCGGGTTTTTCGTCCGCCCCCGCGTCAGGGGGTTGACCGCAACCGGGCCGGCCCGCTTTTCTCGCGGGCAAGAGCCTGAGACACTCACGGGGAGGCCGATCTTGATCCTGCACCGTCTGGCGGCTGTGGCCGCGCTTGCCCTGCTGGCCGCCTGCGCCGGACCCCGCGAGACCGGGCCGGTGATCACCCCCGGCTACGAGGGGGTCGAGGACAACGGCTATTTCATCGCCCCGGTCGAGGCGCGGTTCCTGCCGCCGCATGTGCCGCGGGCGCATGTGGAGTACGCGGGCGGCGAGGCGCCGGGAACCATCGTGATCGACACCTTCGCCCGGCGGCTCTACTACGTGACCGAGCCGGGGCGGGCCTGGCGCTATACCATCGGGATCGGGACCGAGGGCACCAGCCTGACCCGCGGCGGCACGATCAACCGCAAGGAGGTCTGGCCCGGCTGGACCCCCACCCGCAACATGGTGCGCCGCTATCCCGAGATCTACGGGCCGCTGGCCGGGGGCACGCCGGGGGGGCTGACCAGCCCGCTGGGGGCGCGGGCGCTCTATCTCTACCGCGGCGGGCGCGACACGATGTACCGCATCCACGGCACCATCGACGACGCCTCGATCGGGCGGGCGAGTTCGGCGGGCTGCGTGCGGCTGTTCAACCAGGACGCCATCCACCTGTTCGACCAGGTGGGCTACGGCACCCAGGTCAAGGTCCGCTCGCGCGCGGAAAGCCTGGCGCTGGAAGGCGAGTGGATCAGCGACATCCGCGGCAATGCGGTGCCGGCGACGCCGGAGAACATCGCCCGGCTGGCGAGGGAGCAGGAGGAACGCGCCCGGCGCGAGGCGGCGCGGGCGCAGGCGCCGGGCTGATCGCTACAGCCGGATGACGTATTCCTTGAGCGTGGTCTCCACCACCTCCCACACGCCCTGGAAGCCCGGGCGGACGACGAGGGAATCGCCGGCGCGCAGGGTGGTGGCATTGCCCTGCGCGTCGGTCAGCACCGAGACGCCTTGCAGGATGCGGATGTATTCCCATTCCGTGTAGCTCACACGCCAGGCCCCCGGGGTGGCCTGCCAGAGCCCGCAATAGAGCCCGTCGCGTTCCTCGAGGTTCCAGGTGGTGTGCACGGGGTCGCCCTTGACCCGTTTTTCGGGCGCGGGGCGTTTTGTTTCGGGCGCGATCCCCTCGCGGGTCAGGCGGATGAGCAGGTCGGTCACGGGGTGATCCTTTCAGGTCAGGCCGATCCGGGCGGGCAGGTCGGCCAGACTGGCCAGCGGCTCGGCCCCCTCGGCCACCAGCCCGGCGGCATCGCCATGGGGGGCCAGGCCGAAGCAGCGCATCCCGGCGGCCCGGGCGCCGCGGCAGCCGGTGGGGCTGTCGTCCACCACCACGCAGTCGGCGGGCCCGACCCCCAGCGCCGCCGCGCAATGCAGCCAGAGCCCCGGGTGCGGCTTGGGCACCCCCAGCGCCTGGCCGGAGAAGAGCCGGCCTGTGAGGCGCGCCATCACCGCCGGATGCTGGCCCAGGGTGACCTGCATCTTCTCCGGCGCGCCGTTGGAGCCCACGGCATAGGAAATCCCCGCCGCATCCAGCCGGTCCAGCAGCGCCTCCACCCCCGGCATCAGCGGGGTGCCGCGGGCCAGCAGCGGATAGAGCCGGGCATAGAAATCCTCCACCCAGCCGTCGGGCAGCCGGGCGCCCAGGGCGCGCGCACGCTCCCAGACCCCGCGGATGGTGCCGCCGAGGAACAGGGTCTCGATCCTTTCCGGGGTGAGCATGAGCCCCGCCGCGCGCAGGTCCTCGTGCAGCAGCGCCAGCGTCACCGGCTCGCTGTCCACCAGCACCCCGTCGCAGTCGAACAGCACGGCGCGGATCATCCCGGCGCCCGCAACAGGGTGACCCAGGTGTCGCCGTAGCGCCGCTGGTCCAGCGGCTGGAAGCCTTCGGGCGGGGCCATCGCTGCGTTTTCCTCCCACACCACCATCGCCCCGGGGGCCAGCCAGCCGCCCTCCGCCGCCGAGGCCAGCGCCCGTTCGCCCAGGCCCTGGCCATAGGGCGGGTCGAGGAACACCAGCCCATAGCCCGGCCCCCGATTCGGCCCCAGCCGGGTGGCGTCGCGGCGCCAGATGTCGGTCACACCCATGGCCCGCAGCCGTTCCACGTTCCGGCGGATCAGCGCGCGGGCCGCGGCGCCGTCATCGACGAAGGCCACCCGGGCGGCGCCGCGGCTCAGCGCCTCCAGCCCCAGCGCCCCGGTGCCGGCAAAGAGGTCCAGCACCCGCGCGCCGGTCACCGGGTCGCCATGGCCGCCGTTCAGCAGCAGGTTGAAGATCGCCTCGCGCACCCGGTCCGAGGTCGGGCGCAGATGCGCGGCGGGATCGCCGGCGCCCACCTCGGCCAGTTGGGTGCCGCGGAATTGGCCGCCGACGATTCTCATCCTACCATCAGGGACTTGAGGTCCACGCCCGGGTCGGCCAGGGCCTCGGGCGAGGGGCTGATGCCGCCCTCGATCATCCGCTTGCCGGCCATGAAGGCGCGGGGGTCGGACATGGCGTCGACCGAGATCAGCCGCGGCCCGGCATAGTACCAATGCGACCGCGCTTGCCCCGTGCCGGGGCGCACCACCACCCGGTCGTGGCCGGTGTTCAGGCCGGCGATCTGCAGCTTCACGTCGTACTGGTCCGACCAGAACCACGGTTTCGGCACATAGGCCGCCGGCTGGCCCAGCACATTCGCCGCCACCGCCTCGGCCATGTCGATGGCGTTGGGCACCGATTCGAGCCGCAGCCGCTGGCCACCGGGGGCGAGGAAGGAGGCGCAGTCGCCCGCCGCCCAGATGGCGGGATCGGAGCTGCGGCCGAAGGCGTCGGTGGCGATGCCGTTGTCCAGCGCCAGCCCCGCCTGCTCCGCCAGGGCGGTCGCCGGCAGGATCCCCACCCCCACCACCACCAGGTCGGCCGGGATCGCCCGCCCATCCGCCAGTTCCGCCCCGGTCACCCGGTCGCTGCCGATGAGCCGGGCCAGCCCGGTGCCCTCCAGCAGCGTCACCCCGTGGCCGGCGTGCAGCGCGCGGAACCAGTCCGAGGTCTCGGCCGCCGCCACCCGTTGCAGGATGCGCGGGGCGAGTTCGATCAGCGTGACGTCGAGCCCGCTCTTGCGGGCCACCGCCGCCGCCTCCAGCCCGATATAGCCCCCGCCCACCACCACCAGCCGCGCACCCGGGGCGAAACCGGGCCGCATCGTCGCCACATCGGCGATGGTCCGCAGGGTGAAAACGCCGGGCAACTCGCCCCCGATGGCCGCGGGCAGCCGGCGGGGCACCGAACCCGTAGCCAGGATCAGCGCGTCATAGGGCACCTCGCCGCCGCCGGTGCGCACCACCTGCGCGGCCCGGTCGATGGCCAGCACCGGGGTGCCGGTCAGCAGCTCGATCCCCTGCCCCGCGAAGAACTCCGCCGGGCGCAGGAACAGCCGCTCCTCGCCGACCTCGCCCAGCAGAAAGGCCTTGGACAGCGGCGGGCGCTGATAGGGCGGCACCGGCTCGTCGCCGATCAGCGTCAGGGGCCCGTCATGCCCCAACGCCCGCAGCCTGGCCGCCGCCGAGGCCCCCGCCTGCCCCGCGCCCACGATCACGATCCTGCCCGCCATGCCCTGGCTCCCTCTGGCCGCGCCCTGCGCAGGCCCGTATAACCCACCGCAACGGCATGGCAACGCAGGAGGACCGACCGATGACCATTTCCGCAGGCGACAGGCTGCCCCAGGCCGAGCTCTTGCGCATCGGCGAGAAGGGGCCGGAGAAGGTGGGCGTCTCGGCGCTGACCGAGGGGCGCAAGGTGGTGATCTTCGGCCTGCCCGGCGCCTATACCGGCACCTGCACCTCGGCGCATGTGCCGAGCTTCATGCGCAACGTCGAGGCGCTGAAGGCCAAGGGGGTGGACGAGATCGTCTGCGTCTCGGTCAACGATCCCTTCGTGATGAAGGCCTGGGGCGAGGCCACCGGCGGGACGGCGGCGGGGATCACCTTCGTGGGCGATCCGCTGTCGGAGTTCACCAAGGCGATCGGGCTCAATTTCTCCAACCCCAACGTGGGCTTCACCGACCGCTCGCGCCGCTATGCGCTGGCGGCGGAGGACGGGGTGGTGACGGTGCTGCACATCGAGGAAAGCCCCGGGGTCTGCGACCGCTCGGGCGGCGAGGCGATGGTGGCGGCGCTTTAGCGGGGCCGCTCTTCCGCCCTTTCGGGCGTCATCGCTGGGGTGGCGCAGCGATGACTGCCCGCAAGGG
>JBBCJM010000182.1:0-45521 GCA_037190175.1 Paracoccaceae bacterium
GCTCGACTACAAAAAGATCTTTTCAAACGATGAAGTGGCCATGGCTCGGCACCATCGCTGGATGGAAATTCGGGACAAACATGTCCACCATCCATCGACTGTTGGGAGGTCAGTAGCTTGTGGCACGATAGTCGATGAAACAAACCGATTTGTGGAGCTGTTTTGTATGAAAATAGAGGCGATGAGCATCGCCGGCCAAGCAGAGATTGATTCCCTTGCCAAGCTGGCCCTGCTTGTCGGGCGATATCTGGATGATCAGGCAGAGAAAATAAACACCTCAGCAAAGGCTGCAACTTTGCTGATCGACCCAAAGGCTATTTCTGGGGCGCCACGTCTCACTGTCGCGAAACCAGTCCGTTAGCCCTCACACCAGCCGCGCCCCCTCCACCGCCGCCCGCACGAAATCGGCGAAGAGCGGGTGCGGGGCGAAGGGTTTCGACTTCAGCTCCGGGTGGAACTGCACGCCGATGAACCAGGGGTGGTCCCTGACCTCGACGATCTCGGGCAGCCGGCCGTCCGGGCTCATGCCGGAGAAGATCAGCCCGCAGTGCTCCAGCTGCTCGCGGTACTTGATGTCGACCTCGTAGCGGTGGCGGTGGCGTTCCTCGATCGTGGTGCCGCCATAGACCTCAGCCACCCGCGAGCCCTCCTTCAAGAGCGCGGTATAGGCGCCCAGCCGCATGGTGCCGCCCTTGGCGTCGTCGGCCTTGCGGCGCACGGTGTGGTTGCCCTGCACCCATTCCTTCAGGTGGTAGACCACCGGGATGAACCGCTTCTCCCCCTTCTCGTGGTCGAATTCCTCGGAGCCGGCGTTCTTCAGCCCCACCAGGTTGCGGGCGCTTTCGATCACCGCCATCTGCATCCCCAGGCAGATGCCCAGATAGGGCACCTTGCGCTCGCGGGCGAACTGGGCGGCCTTGATCTTGCCCTCCGTCCCCCGCTCGCCGAAGCCGCCGGGCACCAGGATGGCGTCGAAGCCCTCCAGCCAGGGCCCCGGGTCCTCGCGCTCGAAGATCTCGGCGTCGATCCATTCGGCGCGCACCCGGGTGCGGTTGGCCATGCCGCCATGGGTCAGCGCCTCGGCGATGGACTTGTAGGCATCCTCAAGCTGGGTGTACTTGCCCACCACGGCCACCCGCACCTCGCCCTCGGCATGGGTCAGCCGGTCCATCACGTCCTCCCACCGCGCCAGGTTGGGCCGGGGGGCGGGGGAGATCATGAAGGCGTCGAGCACCGCCTGGTCCAGCCCCGCGCGGTGATAGGCGAGCGGCGCCTCGTAGATCGACTTCAGGTCATAGGCGGGGATCACCGCCTCGGGCCGCACGTTGCAGAAGAGCGCGATCTTGGCGCGTTCCTTTTCCGGGATCGGATGCTCGGACCGGCAGACCAGCACGTCGGGCTGCAACCCGATGGAGCGCAGCTCCTTCACGCTGTGCTGGGTGGGCTTGGTCTTCAACTCGCCCGAGGCCGCCAGATAGGGCAGCAGCGTCAGGTGCATGAAGATGCACTGGCCCCGCGGGCGCTCCTGCGCGAACTGGCGGATCGCCTCGAAGAAGGGCAGCCCCTCAATGTCGCCCACCGTGCCGCCGATCTCGCAGAGCATGAAGTCGCACTCCTCGGCGCCGATGGCCAGGAAGTCCTTGATCTCGTTGGTGACGTGGGGGATCACCTGGATGGTCTTGCCCAGGTAGTCGCCGCGCCGCTCCTTCTCCAGCACGTTGGAATAGATCCGGCCGGCCGAGATGCTGTCGGTCTGGCGGGCGGAGACCCCGGTGAAGCGTTCGTAATGGCCGAGGTCCAGGTCGGTCTCGGCCCCGTCGTCGGTCACGAAGACCTCGCCGTGCTCGAAGGGCGACATGGTGCCGGGGTCGACGTTCAGGTAGGGGTCGAGCTTGCGCAACCGCACGGTATAGCCGCGGGCCTGCAAGAGCGCCCCCAGCGCGGCCGAGGCCAGACCCTTGCCCAGCGACGACACGACGCCGCCGGTGATGAAGACATATCGGGCCATGGGAATCCTCCGTGAGGCGGCCGCGGAATCGCGGCATCACGGGAGTCGAGCTATAGCCCTCCCGCGCCGTGCGCGCAACCCGACCGCAAGATGATGGCGCGGCCGGATCGCCCGCCGCAAGGTATGGGGCTCAGTTCTCGGGGCGCGGCGGGGTCAGCGGCGCGTTGGTGGGCGCCGGCGGCAGCAGCTCGTTGCCCGCGGGCACCCCGGTGGCGGGCGCGGAGGAGCCGGGGGCCGAGCCGCCGAACTGGTCCACGATCGAGCCGGTGGAGGAATTGCGCGCCGCGATGATGGTCAGGCCCAGCGAGGTGCAGATGAAGAGGATGGCGAAGATCCAGGTCAGCTTGGCCAGCGCCGTGGCGGCCGCCCGCCCGCTCATCGCCCCGCCGCCCCCGCCGCCGCCGATCCCCAGCCCGCCGCCCTCGGAGCGCTGCAGCAGCACCACGCCGATCAGGGCGAGCGCGAGGATGAGGTGGATGGTCAGGACGACGTTTTCCATGGGCGGGCGGTTCCTTCCGGCTGGCGCCTAGATAGAGCCGGGCGCGGGGATCCGCAAGCGGGCGATACGGGCGGCTCATCGAGCCTGCCGGCTCTCTTCGCTGCAGACAGCGAGGAAAGCCGGCAGGCTTGAGGAGCGGCTATTCCAGCGCGCCCGCCGGGTCGATCCGCGTCCTGCCGCCCAGATAGGGATGCAGCGCCGCCGGCAGTTCGATCGAGCCGTCCGCCTGCTGGCCGTTCTCGATCACCGCGATCAGCGCGCGGCCCACGGCCAAGCCCGAGCCGTTCAGCGTATGGACGTAGTCGGGCTTACCCCCGGCGGGGCGATAGCGCGCATTCATCCGCCGGGCCTGGAAGTCGCCGCAGACCGAGACCGAGGAGATCTCGCGATACCGGCCCTGGCCGGGCAGCCAGACCTCGATGTCATGCGTCTTGCGCGCCCCGAAGCCCATGTCGCCGGTGCAGAGCACCACGGTGCGATAGGGCAGGCCCAGCCGTTCCAGCACGGTCTCGGCGCAGCGGGTCATGCGCTCGTGTTCGGCCAGCGAGGTGTCGGGGGTGGTGATCGACACCATCTCGACCTTCTCGAACTGGTGCTGGCGCAGCATTCCGGTGGTGTCCTTGCCCGCGCTGCCCGCCTCCGACCGGAAGCACTGGGTATGGGCGGTATAGCGGATCGGCAGCTGGCTTTCCTCCACGATCTCGCCCGCGACCGAATTGGTCAGCGTGACTTCCGAAGTGGGGATCAGCCACCAGCCGTTGGTGGTCTGATAGCTGTCCTCGGCGAACTTGGGCAGCTGGTTGGTGCCGTACATCGCTGCCTCCTTGACCAGCACCGGGGTCCAGACCTCGGTCAGCCCGTGTTCGTTGACGTGCAGGTCCAGCATGAACTGCGCGAGCGCGCGGTGGAGGCGGATCACCGCCCCCTTCAGCACCACGAAGCGGGCGCCGGAGAGTTTCGCCGCGGTCTCGAAATCCATCCCCGGCTTCACGCCCCTGACCTCGAAATGCTCCAGCGGGGTGAAGTCGAAGGCGCGCGGGGTGCCCCAGCGGCGGATCTCCACGTTGCCCGCCTCGTCCTCGCCCTCGGGCACCTCGGGCAGCGGCAGGTTGGGGATCACCTCCAAGGCCGCGGTCAGCTCGGCGTCCTTCTCGGCGGCAAGCTCGGTCAGCCGGGCGATCTCGACCTTGGTCTCGGAGACCCTCGCGCGCAGGCGCTGGAACTCCGCCTCGTCGCCGCGGGCCTTGGCGGCGCCGACCTCCCTGGACGCGCGGTTCTGCTCGGCCTGCGCGGTCTCGGCCGCCAGGATCGCCGCCCGCCGCGCCTCGTCGATCGACAGCATCGAACGGGCCAGCGGCCGCAGGCCGCGGCGGGCCAGCGCGGCGTCGAAGGCGTCGGGGTTGTCGCGGATGGCGCGGATGTCGTGCATGGTCTGTCCTCCGGGGTGGAGCAGGGCCCCGGGGCGGAGATATGCATGAAGCCCCGCGCGGGGTGAACCCTGAAAAGCGGTGGTACCGGCCCTCCCCCTTCGCCATGGTTTCTGCCATGCTGGCGGAGTGCAGGGAGAGGCGGCGCATGGCGAGGTTCGCGGCGATCACCGGGCTGGACGCGCGGCTGTTCTGGTTCGTCCCGCTCTCGACCTTGCTGACGGTGGTGGCGGTCGTGGTTCCCGGTTGGCTGATGAACGGCCCAAGCCTGGCGGGTCTGCGGGATCTGCCCGGCGCGGTGGGGCTGTTCCTGATACCGGCCGTCTATCTGATGCCCTTCACCCTGCCCGGGGCGCTGGCGGCCTGGGTCGCGGCCCGGATCCTGTGCTGGCGGGCGGGGTTCGAGGCACATCGGGCCGCCATCCTGTCGGGCTTCGTCGCCGGACTGGGCTCGATGGCGGTCCCGGCGCTGATGGCCACCCATGCCCGCCCCGGAGGCTGGCTGGCGCTCGGCCTCCCGGCGGCGCTGGGCGGGATGCTGGCCGCGGCGGCGGTCTATTGGGACGGGTGGGAACGGCTGTCGCCGGGGCGGGGGAAGGCATGACGGGACCGGATTCCGGGCGCCGCTCCTCGCTCCCTCCGGGCGCTCCTCGCGATGACCGACCGCGAGGGAGGGAAGAGCCCCCGCCGCGGCATGGGCGCGCAGGGGTGGCGCGAGGCGGGCGGAACGCCTAATCTCGGACGGCAAAGGAGCACCCCGCCATGATCGTCGAGCTAGGGCATTTCGCATTGGTGCTGGCGCTGATGGTGGCGCTGGTGCAGACCGTCCTGCCGCTGGTCGGCGCAGAGCGCGGCTGGGGCGGCTGGATGGCGGTGGCCGAGCCGGCGGCGGTGACCCAGTTCCTGCTGGTGGGCTTCGCCTTCGCCGCGCTGACCTGGGCCTTCGTGACCTCGGACTTCAGCCTGGCGCTGGTCGCGGGCAACTCGCATACCGCCAAGCCGATGCTCTACAAGATCACCGGGGTCTGGGGCAACCACGAGGGCTCGATGCTGCTCTGGGTGCTGATCCTGGCGCTGTTCGGGGCCTGCGCGGCCTGGTTCGGCGGCAACCTGCCCGAGCGGCTGCGGGCGCGGGTGATCGGGGTGCAGGGGTCGATCGGGGTGGCCTTCCTGGCCTTCCTGCTCTTCACCTCCAACCCCTTCCTGCGGCTGGGCCTGCCGCCCTTCGACGGGCGCGACCTGAACCCGCTGCTGCAGGACCCGGGGTTGGCCTTCCATCCGCCGTTCCTCTACCTCGGCTATGTCGGGCTCTCGATGGCCTTTTCTTTCGCCATCGCCGCGCTGATCGAGGGGCGGGTGGACGCCGCCTGGGCGCGCTGGGTGCGGCCCTGGACGCTGGCGGCCTGGGTGTTCCTGACCATCGGCATCGCCCTGGGCTCCTGGTGGGCCTATTACGAGCTCGGCTGGGGCGGGTTCTGGTTCTGGGATCCGGTCGAGAACGCCAGCTTCATGCCCTGGCTGCTGGCCGCGGCACTCCTGCATTCCGCCGTGGTGGTGGAGAAGCGCGAGGCGCTGAAGGCCTGGACCATCCTGCTGGCCATCCTGGCCTTCGGGTTCTCGCTGATCGGCACCTTCATCGTGCGCTCGGGCGTGATCACCTCGGTCCACGCCTTCGCCAGCGACCCCGAGCGGGGGGTGTTCATCCTGGCGATCCTGGGGGTGTTCATCGGCGGGGCGCTGGCGCTCTTCGCCGCCCGCGCCGGGGCGATGGAGGCCAAGGCGGTCTTCGCCCCCGTGTCGCGCGAGGGCGCGCTGGTGGCCAACAACCTGCTCCTGGCGGTGGCCTGCGGCGTGGTCTTCACCGGCACGGTCTGGCCGCTGATCGCGGAAATCGGCTGGGGCGCGAAGCTGTCAGTGGGCGAGCCCTTCTTCAACGCCGCCTTCACCCCCTTCATGGTGGCGCTGGCCCTGATCCTGCCCGCCGGGGCGATGCTGGCCTGGAAGCGCGGCGACCTGGGCCGGGCGGTCCGGCAGCTGCGCTGGGCGGCGGTGATGGCGGTGGCGCTGGGGGCCCTCGCCTTCGCGGTGCAGACCGGGAACTCGGCGCTGGGGCCGGTAGGGCTGGCGCTGGGGGCCTGGGTGGTGATCGGCGCGGCGGTGGACCTGTGGGGGCGGACGGGGCGCGAGGGCGCCGCGGCCCGGTTCCGCCGGCTGGGGCGGTTGCCGCGCGCCGACTGGGGCAAGGCCACCGCCCACGCCGGCCTGGGCGCCACGCTCTTCGCCTGCGCCGCGATGTATGCCTGGCCGGTGGAGGACATCCGCGTGGCTCGGGTGGGCGAGAGCTTCCCGCTGGGCGGCTATACCGTCACGCTGGTCGAAGTGCATGAGGAACAGGGGCCGAACTACGTCACCACCAAGGCCGAGATGCTGGTGGCGCGGAACGGGCGCGAGGTGGTGCGGCTCTTCCCCGAGAAGCGCATCTACCCGGTGGCCGGGATGCCCACCACCGAGGCCGCGGTGGACTATGGTGTGTTCCGCGACCTCTATCTGGTGATCGGCGACCCGCAGATGGGCGGCGGCTGGGCGGTGCGCTCCTATGTGAAGCCCTTCGCCGGCTGGCTGTGGATCGGCTCGGCGCTGATGGCCTTCGGCGGGCTTTTGAGCCTCACCGACCGCCGCTGGCGGGTGGCGGCCGGGGCGAGGCGGGCGCCGGCGGCGGGAGTGCCGGCGGAATGAAGAGGCTTCTGCGCCGCGGTGCGTGCAAGCACGCACCCTACATCCTGGCTCTGGGACTGTCGCTGGCAGTGCCCGCGCTGGCCGTGCAGCCCGACGAGGTGCTGGCCGACCCCGCGCTGGAGGCCCGGGCGCGGGAACTGGGCCGCACCCTGCGCTGCCCGGTCTGCCAGAGCGAGTCGATCGACGATTCGAACGCCGAGATCGCCCGCGACCTGCGGCTGTTCCTGCGCGAGCGGCTGGTGGCGGGGGATACGGATGACGAGGCCGTGGCCGCCATCGTGGCGCGCTATGGCGAATACGTGCTGCTGCGCCCCACCACGGGCGGCGCGAACCTTGTGCTCTGGCTGGCCGGCCCGGTGCTGCTGGTCGTGGGCGGGGCGGGGATCGCGCTCTACCTGCGCCGGCGGCGGCGGGCGGGCGAGGCGGCGGCGCCGCTGACCCCCGAGGAAGAGGCGCGGCTGGCGGAAATCCTCAAGGAGTGACGCGCGGTTCCTGTTGGCCGTGGCGGCGGGGCGGATAGTCTGGCGTCGGATCCGGCGGAGAGCGCCGGGGGGGCTGTCTGCCCCCCGGAGCCCCCCGAGGATATTTTCGGACAGAAGAAGGGGCAGGGCGGGTGGAGTACCAGACGATCCGGGTGAGCGAGGCGGGCGGCGCCGTCACCATCGCCATGCAGCGGCCCGAGGTGATGAATGCGCTGTCCGCGCGGATGCGGGCGGAGCTGCTGGAGGCGGTGACGCAGGCGGGCGCGCGGGCGCGGGTGGTGGTGCTGACCGGCTCGGGCCGGGCCTTCTGCTCGGGCCAGGATCTGGCCGACCCGATCCCCGAGGGCGCGGCGGAGTGGGAGCGGGTGCTGCGCGAGGAATACGAGCCCCTGCTTATGGCCATCGGCGCCTGCCCGGTGCCCACGGTGGCGGCGGTCAACGGGGCGGCGGCGGGGGCGGGGGCCAACCTGGCGCTGGCCTGCGACGTGGTGATCGCGGCGGAGAGCGCCAGTTTCATCCAGGCCTTTACCAGGATCGGCCTGATGCCGGACGCCGGGGGCACCTTCTGGCTGCCGCGGCAGGTCGGGCAGGCGCGGGCGATGGGAGCGATGCTCTTCGCCGACAAGGTGAGCGCCCGGCAGGCGGCCGATTGGGGGATGATCTGGGAATGCGTGGCGGATGCCGAGTTCTCCGCCCATCTGGCGGGGCGTGTCCGGCAGCTGGCCGAGGGGCCGACGGTTGCCTATCAGGGCATCAAGGATGCGCTGCGGGCCACCTGGGGCAACGATCTGCCCGCCCAGCTGGCGATGGAGGGCCGCGGCCAGGGCACCTGCGCCGGGACCGCCGATTTCGCCGAGGGGCTGGCGGCGTTCCTGGGCAAGCGGGCGCCCCGGTTCGAGGGGAAGTAGGGTGCGTGGTGTCCACGCACCGCGACCGTGGAATGGTGCGTGACGAGCACGCACCCTACGGCGAGCTTGGGCTTCACACCCCCCGCTTCAGCGCCGCCACCCCCGTCCGGGCGATCTCGCGCAGGCCCAAGGGGCGCATGAGGTCGGCGAAGGCGTCGATCTTCTCGGGCGTGCCGGTCATCTCGAAGACGAAGCTCTCCAGCGTCGAATCGACCACCTTGGCGCGGAAGATCTCGCACAGCCGCAGCGCCTCGATCCGCTGCTCGCCCTTGCCCGCCACCTTGATCAGCGCCAGTTCGCGCTGCACCGCCGGGCCCTCGGCGGTCAGGTCGTGCACCTCGTGCACCGGGACCATGCGCGACAGTTGCGCCTCGATCTGGTCGATCACCGCCGGGGTGCCGGTGGTCACGATGGTGATGCGCGAGCGGTGGCCGGTGTGGTCGGTCTCGGCCACGGTCAGGCTCTCGATGTTGTAGCCGCGGCCGGAGAAGAGGCCGATGACGCGGGCCAGCACCCCGGGCTCGTTGTCCACCAGGACGGCCAGGGTATGGCTTTCCACCTTGTCCGAATGCGGGTCGCGCAGGTCGTAGGCGGAATGGCTGGAGGCGCCCTTGCGGATGTTCAGCGGCGACATGGTGCAGGTTTCCCTTTGTGCTCTCCCCCAAGCCTCGTAAAGTTCCCCGAGGATTGTCACAAGCCCATTCCCTGGCGAGGTGCGCATGTTGAAAGGACTGATTGGTGTGATGCTGGCCGCGGCGCTGGCGGTGCCGGCCGTGGCCGAGGTGGCCGTCTATACCCGGGGCGGCGTGCAGGTGGTCAGCGACCGGGCGCTGGGGCCGCAGCAGCGGCGCGGGTACCAGCAGTTCCGCCAGCGGGCGCGGGACTTCAACGGGGCCTTCTACGTCTCGACCGGCAGCGACGATGCCAGCTGGTGGGTGGACGAGCACCGGATGGAGGACGCCAAGTCGATGGCGCAGCGCAACTGCCGCATCCATGCCCGGGACAAGCGCGCGCCTTGCGTGCTCTATGCGGTGATCATGCCGGCGGCGCCGGCGCGGGGCTCGGGCAAGCCCATCACGGGCATCAACGGCAGCCTCAGCCGCGAGATCGCCCGCCGGCAGGGCGAGGGCGCCCGGGGCACCTGGTTCGTGGCCGCCGCCAACCGCATCGGGCAGTTCGGGGTCAGCTGGGGCCAGGCCGACCGCGCCAAGGCCCGCGAGGGCGCGCTCTACTCCTGCATCAACGGGATCGACCGGGAGCGGTTCAGGGACCAGATCACCGCCCCGGTCTACAACGACGCAGTGCGGGCGGGGAAGTTCGACTGCCGCATCGTGACCGAGTTCCGGCGCTAGGCGCCGGGCGCAGGGTCTTCACGCCAAGGTGAAGGGCGGGCCTGTTCCTGCGGGAATAAAGCCCGCCGCTCTCCCGTTTCCCTGCTGTCGCCGGCACATCCGCCGGCCAGGCAGAGGACAAGGAGACCCGCGATGACCAAGGACAACACCCCCGCCGTCAGCCGCCGCGCCATGCTGCGCCGGATGGGGCTGGCCGCCGGCGCGCTCTATGTGGCCCCCGCCATGGTGGGGCTGAACGCCGCCCATGCCTCGGGCGCCTCGGGCGGTGGTGGCGGCCGCGGCGGTTCGGGCCGGTCGGCGCCCTCGGCGCGCTCCGCCCCCTCGCGCCGTTCGGCCCCGTCGCGCCGGTCGCGGCCGTCGCGGCCCACCCGGACGCGCTCGCGCGCCTCGGGGGCGCGGCGGCGCAACGCCGACATGCCGGTCTGGCTGCGCCGGGCGCTGGGGATCGGCTGATGCCGGCCACCCGTACCACGGCCGGGGCCCTTGCGGGGGCCCTGCGCCTGCCGCGGGGCCATGCGCCGATGCGGCTGGAGGGGCTGGCGCCGCCGCTGGTCCTGCCGCAGGACGGCGAACTGGCCGAGGCGCTGGCCGCCTGCCTGCACGGCTGGCGGCTGGCCCCCGCCGCGGCGGAAGGCCCGGCGCTGGCCGCGGTGACCCGGCGGGCGGGGGGCTCTACCTATGCCTCGGCCCAGGACGCGGCGCCGCTGCCCGGCCTGACGGTGACCGAGGCGGTCTGCGCGCTGGTGGCCGAGGCCTCGGTCGCCGCGGCGGCCGCCATGCCCGGGGCGGTGGGGCTGCACGCCGGGGGCGTGGTCTTCGGCGACCGGCTGGTCGCGCTGACCGGGCACCGGCGGGCGGGCAAGAGCACGCTGGTCGCCCGCCTCTCGGCCGAGCCGGACCTCGCCACCTTCTGCGACGACGTGCTGCCGGTGACGGCGGGCGGCGAGGGGGTGGCGCTGGGCGTGCCGCCACGGCTGCGCCTGCCGCTGCCGGCGGGGATCGCGCCCGGCTTCCGCGCCCATGCCGCCCGGCATCTGGTGCTGGCCGATGCGCGCTATGGCTATCTGCGGGCGCCGACGCTGGTGCCGCACGGCACGCGGGCGCGGCTGGGGGCGCTGGTGCTGCTGAACCGCGGCGCGCCGGGCAGCGGGGCGCGGCTGTGGCGGCTCAGCCCCGCCGCGGCGCTCTTCACCGTGGTCGAGCAGTCGCTGACCGGCCCGGAAGAGGCCGGCGCGGCGCTGGCCCGGGCGCGGGCGCTGATGGCGGGCGTGCCGGCGCTGCGGCTGGACTATGCCGATCTGGAGGATGCCGTGGCCCTGCTGCGCCGCGCCTTCGCCGGCAGGGGGTTTTTGCCCGACGACCTGCCCGAGGCCCCGGCCGAGGCGCCGGAGCCGCCCCGGGTGCGACTGGTCGGGGCCGACCGCAGGCTGCGCCCCGCACCGGGCGTGTCGCTGCGCCGGCAGCAGGGCGGGGCCTTCCTCTGGCGGCCGGGCGAGGTCACGCTGTGGCGGCTGAACCCGGTGGCGCTGGCCGCCTGGACGCTGATGGCCGAGGGGCTGAGCGCCCGCGCCATGGCCGCGGCGCTGGCCGAGGTGTTCCCCGATGCGCCGCCGCCGGTGATTCTGCGCGACCTGCGCGGGATGCTGGGCCGGTTCCTGGCCGAGGGCTTTGCCGAACCGTGCTGATCGCCGCAAAGCAGCGTAACTTTCTTTCGTTTTCCTGCCCGCCCGCGACACTTTTTCCGCCGACAGCCCACCGCGCCCCATTGACGCCCCCCGGCGCCGCGCCTAATGTCCGCGCCGTCAACGCGAAAGGCGAAGGGCAGATGCCGCTTCTTCTTCTCATCGTAGGGTGCGCGCGCATGGGCCGGTGACGGTTTGACCATCATGGTTCCCATGCGCCCCCGGTCGGACCCGCCCGGGGGCGTTTCGTTGGCAAGGCAAGGGTCGGGCAAAAGGACGGGAACGATGTCGCGGCAGATGACCGGAGCGAGGATGGTGGTGCAGGCCCTGAAGGATCAGGGCGTCGAGGTGGTCTTCGGCTACCCCGGCGGCGCCGTGCTTCCGATCTATGACGAGATCTTCCAGCAGAACGACATCCGCCACATCCTGGTGCGCCACGAACAGGGCGCGGTGCACATGGCCGAGGGCTATGCGCGCTCCACCGGCAAGCCGGGCGTGGTGCTGGTGACCTCCGGTCCCGGGGCGACCAATGCGGTCACGGGGCTGGTTGACGCGCTGATGGATTCGATCCCGCTCGTCGTGCTGACCGGGCAGGTGCCGACCTTCATGATCGGCACCGACGGGTTCCAGGAGGCCGACACGGTGGGCATCACCCGGCCCTGCACCAAGATGAACTGGCTGGTGAAGGACACCGCCCGCCTGCCGGGGACGATCCACGAGGCGTTCCACGTGGCCACCCACGGCCGCCCCGGCCCGGTGCTGGTCGACATCCCCAAGGACGTGCAGTTCGCCACCGCCGACTACACCCCGCGGGAAAAGGCGCGCACCTCGCACTACCAGCCCCGCGTCAAGGGCGACATGGAGGCGATCACCCGCCTGGTCGAGATGATGGAGACCGCCGAGCGTCCCATCCTCTACACCGGCGGCGGGGTGGTGAACTCCGGCCCCGCGGCCAGCCAGCTCCTGCGCGAGCTGGCCGATGCCACCGGCTTTCCGGTGACCTCCACCCTGATGGGACTGGGGGCCTATCCCGCCTCGGGCAAGCAGTGGATCGGGATGCTGGGGATGCACGGGCTCTACGAGGCCAACCTGGCGATGCACGGCTGCGACCTGATGATCAACATCGGCGCCCGGTTCGACGACCGCATCACCGGACGGATCGCCGACTTCAGCCCCAGGTCGAAGAAGGCGCATATCGACATCGACCCCTCGTCCATCAACAAGGTGATCCGGGTCGACGTGCCGATCCTGGGCGACGTGGCGCATGTGCTGGAGGACCTGCTGCGGGTGTGGAAATCCCGCGGGCGCAAGGTGAACAAGCCGGCCTTGGCGCAGTGGTGGACCAGGATCGGCGAATGGCGGGCGGTCAACTGCCTGTCCTATCGGCCCTCCGAGAAGTCGATCAAACCGCAATACGCGCTGGAACGGTTGCAGGCGCTGACCGCCGACCACCCCAAACGCTACATCGCCACCGAGGTCGGCCAGCATCAGATGTGGGCCGCGCAGTTCCTGCGCTTCGACCAGCCCAACCGCTGGATGACCTCCGGCGGGCTCGGCACCATGGGCTACGGCCTGCCGGCCAGCATCGGCGTGCAGATCGCCCACCCGGATGCGCTGGTCATCAACGTGGCGGGCGAGGCGTCCTGGCTGATGAACATGCAGGAGATGGGCACCGCGGTGCAGTTCCGCGCCCCGGTCAAGCAGTTCATCCTGAACAACGAGCGGCTGGGGATGGTGCGCCAGTGGCAGGAACTCCTGCACGGCGAACGCTATTCGCATTCGTGGAGCGAGGCGCTGCCCGACTTCGTGAAGCTGGCCGAGGCCTTCGGCTGCAAGGGGCTGAAGGTGAGCGATCCGAAGGACCTGGACGACGCGATCCTGGAGATGATCCGCTACGACGGCCCGGTGATCTTCGACTGCCTGGTGGAGAAGCACGAGAACTGCTTCCCCATGATCCCCTCCGGCAAGCCGCACAACGAGATGCTGCTGGGCGAGGCCG
This sequence comes from Paracoccaceae bacterium, assembly GCA_037190175.1. GTDB lineage: Bacteria > Pseudomonadota > Alphaproteobacteria > Rhodobacterales > Rhodobacteraceae > JBBCJM01. Next base: position 13,094 of record JBBCJM010000182.1, read on the forward strand.
ACACGCAGGGGGTGATCGGGAATACCGGGGCGGTGCTGGTGTGAGGGTTGAAACGGTATAGTTTCGCCCCCATAATGGACTTCGAGTTCGACCCCGCCAAGAGCGCCGCCAACCGCGACAAGCACGGCATCGACTTCGTGCAGGCGCAGGAGTTGTGGGAGGTGTTTGGCGTTGCCGGGCCCCTGCCGTTTCCTGGCGAAGACAGATGGCTGCGCGTCGCCAGATTGGGCAATCGCTATTGGTCTGCGGTGTTCACGTCCCGGGAAGGCCGGATACGGCTTATCTCGGTCCGGCGGGCCAGAAAGGACGAGGTGAGATCGCATGAAGACGCTGAACGAGACCAAGGCGAACACGATCACCAGCCTTGACGGAAAGCGCACGATCACGGTCGAAGAATTCGATCGCATCTTCGATTCCGGCAGCGACGAGATCGACCAGTTCGTCGACTGGTCCACGTTGCAGCCCGATCCCCCGAGGATCCGCCGGGTGAACGTGGACTTTCCGCCGCTGATGGTGAAGGAGCTTGACGCCGAGGCGCAGCGGCGCGGGGTCACGCGGCAGGCGCTGATCAAGATGTGGCTGGCCGACAAGCTGGACGAGCACCGGCGCAAGGCCCCCTGACCCGGGCCTGCGGTTCCTCTCGGTCAAGCCGCCCGGCCCACCAGGCGGCCGAAGCTTTCCAGCATCCGCTCGGCATCCGGCTCGCGCCCGGTGAACAGGCGGAAGGCGTGGACGGCCTGGAACACCGCCATGCCGCCGCCGTCCGCCACCCGGCAGCCTTTGGCACGGGCGGCGGAAAGCAGCGCGGTTTCCAGCGGGAAATACACGATCTCGGCCACCCAGTGGCGGGGCTGGATCAGCCGGGGGTCCAGCGGCAGGCCGGGATGGGCGTCCATCCCCATCGGCGTGGTGTTGATCAGCCCGTCGGCCTGCGCCAAGGCGCCGGCCCCATCCGCGGTGGCCACCGCCACCTCGCGCCCCGCCCGCGCATTCAGCGCCCCGGCCAGCGCCTGCGCCCGGGCGGGGTCCATGTCGTTGAGCCACAGCCGCCCGATCCCCAGCTTCAACGCCGCATGGGCCACCGCCGCCCCGGCGCCGCCGGCGCCCATCTGCAACACGGTGCCCAAAGCCGCACCGGGCAACCCGCGCCGGAAGCCCTCCATGAACCCCGACCAGTCGGTGTTGTGCCCGATGCGGCGGCCGCCCCTCAGCACCACCGTGTTCACCGCCCCCAGCGCCCGGGCGTCCTCGGACAACTCGTGCAGCAGCGGGATCACCCGCTGCTTGCAGGGATGGGTGATGTTGAGGCCCGCGAAGCCCGCCGCCTCGGCCTCGGCCAGCAGCGCGGGCAGGGCGTCGGGGGTCAGGCCGCGTTCGGTCAGGTCGATCAGGTCGTAGCTGAGGTCCAGCCCCTGCGCCCGGCCCTCGGCCACATGAAGCATTGGCGATTTCGACCGCTGGATGTCGGCGCCGATCAGGCCCAGGCGGATGCGTTCGCGGATCATGACATCAGCCCGCCATCTCCAGCACCGCGCGCACCGCATGGACATAGCCCCGCGGCCCCAGCCCGGCGATCACCGCGGTGGCCACCCCCGACATCAGCGACTTGTGATAGACCGCCTCGCGCCGGTGGATGTTGGAGATGTGGAGCTCGATGATCGGCCCGGGGAACATCTTCAGCGCGTCCATCACCGGGACCGAGGTGAAGGTCAGCCCGGCGGGGTTGATGATGATCCCGGCGGCGGGGGCGTCGATGGCCTCGTGGATCCAGTCGATCAGCTGGGCTTCCGCATTGGTCTGGCGGAACTCCACCGGATGGGCGCCGGCGGCCTCGCGCACCATGGCCTCCACCTCGGCCAGGGTGGTGTGGCCATAGATTTCGGGCTCGCGCTTGCCCAGGCGGTTCAGGTTGGGGCCGTTCAGGACGTAGAGGGTCATCGCATTCTCGCAGGATCAGGCGCCATAGCCGGCAAGGCGGGGCAGCCACAGGACAAGCTCGGGGAAGACGGTGATCAGCGCCAGGCACAGCACCATCCAGGCCAGGAAGGGCAGGGCGTCGCGGATGATGTCCTTCATCGGCGAGCCGGAGATGTTGGTCATGATGAAGAGCAGGAGCCCATAGGGCGGCGTCACCAGCCCCAGCATGATGTTCACCACCACCACCACCCCGAAATGCACCAGGTCGATCCCCAGCGCCTGCGCGGTGGGGATGAACACCGGCACGATGATCAGCAGCACCGCCGTGCCCTCCAGCACGCAGCCGAGGATCAGCAGGATGGCGTTGACCAGCAGCAGGAATTGCAGCGGCGTCAGCTCCCACCCCTGCAGCACCATCCGCAGGGTCTGGGGGATGTTCTCGACCGTCACCACGTAGTTGAAGACCAGCGCCCCGCCGATCATCATCCCGATGGAGGCCGAGGTCTTGGCGCTGATCAGGCAGGCGTCATAGCCCTCGCGCCAGGACAGGCTGCGGTAGATCACGGTCGAGACCAGCACGGCATAGGCGGCGGCAAGGGCTGCGGCCTCGGTGGGGGTGGTGACGCCGGAATAGATGCAGCCCAGCAGGATCACCGGCATCAGCAGGGTGGGGAAGGCGCGCCAGGTCACCCCGGGGATCTCGCGCAGCGGCACCTTTTCCTCGACGGGGAAGTTGCCGCGCCGCGCGTCCCAGGCGACCTGCGCCATCTGCATCGCGGTCATGATCAGCCCCGGCACCACGCCGGCCAGGAACAGGTAGCCGATCGAGGCGTCGGAGACGAGCGCATAGATCACCAGCGGGATCGAGGGCGGCAGGATCGGCCCGATCACCGCGGTCACCGCGGTCAGCGCCGCGGCATAGGAGGGCGTATAGCGGCCCTCGCGCGTCATCATCGCCTGCATCATCCGGCCCGAGCCGGCGGCATCGGCGATGGCGGAGCCGGACATGCCGGCGAAGATCAGGCTTTGCACCACGTTGATCTGCGCCAGCCCGCCCCGCATGTGCCCGACCAGTACGTTGCAGAACCGCAGCAGACGCTCGGTCATCGAGCCCGAATTCATGATCTCGGCCGCGAAGATGAACAAGGGCACGGCCAGGATGATGTAGTTGGAATACATCCCGTTCAGGAACTGCTCGGCCACGGTGCCCATGTCCATGCCCTGCATCCACAGGTAGAACACCGATCCCACCATCATCGACAGCCCGATGGGCAGGCCCAGCAGCGCCAGCGCGGTGATGCCGAAGATGGTCAGCGAAAAGGGGCTGGTCAGGTTCATACGCCGGAACTCGCCTTGGTGGGGTCATAGGCTTCTGGCCCGCGGCCGTAGATCGCCCGGAACCCCACCCAGAGGTGCCGCAGGATGATCGCCACCGCGAAGGCGACATAGATCGAGTAGAGCCAGTCGAAGCGGATGTGCATGTAGGCGGAGCGTTCGCGCCGCATGAAGGTCACGTAGTCCCAGGTCGCAGGCAGCGACCAGGCGAAGAGCGCCACGGTGACCACGGCGGTCGCCAGCGCCATCATCCGGCGGGTGCGCTCGCCCACCGTGCCGTAGATCAGGTCGAAGCGCATTTCCTCGGCATCGCGGATCACGAAGGCGGCGCCGAACAGCACCAGCCAGATCCACAGCACCACGCTCAGCTCATGCGTCCAGCCGGTGGGCAGGTTCAGCACGTAGCGCGCCACGATCTGCACCAGGAACGCCAGGAACATGGCCAGCAGCATCGCGGCGAGCAGGTTCTCGGCGCGCGCGCGCAGCCATGCGAGGATCTTTCGCATCGCAGGCCCTCGTCAGGATGATGGGGGAAGGGGCGGCCCTGACGGACCGCCCCGGAGGGGTCACAGCGCCGAGATGCGCTCGACGATGCCCTCGGGCCAGTCCCTGGCGAGGTCGGATTCCAGGTAGGCCTTCTGCACATGGGCGCGGAAGGCGTCCTGGTCGGGCTCGTAGACCTTCAGCCCGCGGTCGGCGAAGCCCTTGGCCAGTTCGGCCTCCTGCCGCACGTGTTCCTCGGTGCTCCAGGCGATGGCGGCGTCGGCGGCGGCCTGCAGGGTGGCCTGCTGCTCGGCCGAGAGCCCGTCCCAGAACGACTTCGACAGGGTCAGCAGGTCGAAGGCCACCAGGTGCGAGGTCAGCACGATCTGGTTCATCACCTCGTAGAACTTCATGTTCTCGACGTTGGGCAGCGGGTTGTCCTGCCCGTCGATGGCCCCGGTCTGCAGGCCGGTATAGACCTCGGCATAGGCCATGGGTGTGGGGTTGGCGCCCAGCGCCTGGCCCAGGAACTGCCACGCCTCGCCGCCCGGCATCCGCAGCTTGATCCCGGCCATGTCGGCGGGGGTCCTGATCTCCTTGGTGCCGCGCAGGCCGACCTGGCGGGTGCCGTAGTAGGTGGGGCCGAGGATCTTGATGTCCAGCGCCTCTTCGGCCATCGCCTTCATCTCGGTGCCCACGTCGCTGGCGAAGAAGGCGGCCAAGTGCGCGGTGTCGCGGAACAGGTAGCCCGAGGTCAGCACCGACCAGGCCGGCAGCTGGTTCGACACGTCCTGCGGGGCGATGTTCGACATTTCCAGGTTGCCGCGTTGCAGGGCGACCAGTTCGGTCCCCTGCTTGAACAGCGTGCCGCCGTAGAAGCCCTCATAGGCGAAGCCCGGGCCGATCCCCTCGACGAAGCGGTTCATCATCCCGGCGCGGATGTCCTGTTCCGAGAACACGGCGGAAAAGCGGATGCGGGCGGTGTCCTGCGCCGCGGCCAGGCGCGACAGGAAAGGCGTGGCCAGCGCAGCCGCGCCCAGCGCGGCGAAGGTTCGCCGGGTCAGTCGTGTGTCCATGATGTCCTCCCTTGGCGGCAGCGCGGCCCTCACCGGCTGCCTCGTGCGGCAGAATGTCATCTGCCGCTACGTGAATCAACACCGGATTCGAATTTCATATGATATACTGATATTCACCAGATGATTTTGGATTGCGCAGACGCACTTGCGGGCAGGATGGCCTTCGGCTGATATGCCCCGCGACAGGAGGAGGCGATGACCGCGGACCCGCATTTCCCCGAGAGCGTCGGCGAATCGACCTATCGCCGGCTGCGGGGCGACATCGTGTTCGGCCGGCTGGCCCCGGGGCGGAAGCTGCGGCTGGAACGGCTGCGCGACGACTATGACGTGTCGATCACCACGCTGAGGGAGACCCTGGGCCGGCTGGTGGCCGAGGGCCTGCTGGTCTTCGAGGCGCAGAAGGGGTTCGAGGTCGCCCCCGTCTCGGCCGCCGACCTGCGCGAGATCGCCGAGATGCGGATCCTGCTGGAGTGCCACGCGGTGGAGGCCTCCTTCGCCGCCGGCGATCTGGACTGGGAGGCGGGGGTGGTCGCCGCGCATCACAAGCTGTCGCGGATGGAGGCGCGGATGCTGGCGGGCGACCGCAGCGTCTCGGTGCCGTGGAAGCAGTACGACCGCGCCTTCCACGTGGCGCTGATCGCCGCCTGCGGCTCGGGCGAACTGCTGGCCGCGCATGACCGGATCTTCGACCGCTTCACCCGCTATCAGGTGCTGCTGGTGATGTTCCGCGGCCAGGTGGCGCGCGAGGAACATCAGGCGCTGCTCGACTGCGCCTTGGAGCGCGACGCCGCTCGGGCGCAGGACCTGCTGCGCGCCCATATCGGCGCCTGCATCGACTATACGGTGCAGCACGGGCTGCTGGAGGGGGCATGAGCGAGGCGGTAGGCCAGACCGTCTATCAGGCGCTGCGCGGCGACATCATCATGGGCGCGCTGCGGCCCGGCGCCAAGCTGCGGCTGGACGCGCTGAAGGACCGCTATCAGGCCGGGGCCAGCAGCCTGCGCGAGGCGCTGAGCCGGCTGGTGGCCGACGGTTTCGTGCTGGCCGAGGGGCAGCGCGGGTTCGAGGTCGCCCCGATCTCGGTCGCCGGGCTGCACGAGATCGCCGCGCTGCGGCTGCTGCTGGAGGAACACGCGCTGGCCCGTTCCTTCCAGGCCGGCACGCTGGACTGGGAGGCGGCGGTGATCGCCGCGCATCACAAGCTCGCCGAGCACGAGGAACGGCTGGAGGGCGGCGATACCTCGGACATCACCGCCTGGCGGCGCAGCGACTGGGCCTTCCACCAGAGCCTGATCGCCGCCTGCGGCTCGCGCGTGCTGATGCAGACCCATGCCGAGGTCTTCGACAAATACCTGCGCTACCAGATGATCGCGCTGGCCTTCCGCCCCGCCGCCTCGCGCCCCGAGCACCGGGCGCTGCGCGACGCGGCGCTGGCGCGCGACATCCCCGCCGCCACCGCCATGCTGCGCCACCACATCGGCGCGGGGGTGGAACAGGCGTTGCGGCTCGGCACCCTGCCGGCGTGACGGATCGCTCATCGAGCCTGACGGCTCTCTTCGCTTCCCGGTTGAGGTAGCGAAGAGAGCCAGCAGGCTCGATGAGCGGCCGCCCGCTCGCCCTTGCAGCCCTGCGGCGAAGGTTCTACCTAACGCCGGCTCAAGCCCCACAGGTTCCGCCATGCCCATCACCCTGCCCGAAACGCTGCCCGCCTTCGACGTGCTGAGCCGCGAGGGCGTGATGGTGATGTCGCCCGAGCGCGCGGCACGGCAGGACATCCGGCCCCTGCGCATCGGGCTGCTGAACCTGATGCCCAAGAAGATCCAGACCGAGACCCAGTTCGCCCGGCTGATCGGCGCCACCCCGCTGCAGATCGACCTGTCGCTGATCCGCATGAGCGAGCACCAGACCCGCAACACCGCGGCCGAACACATGGAGACCTTCTATCGCCCCTTCTCCGAGGTGATCGCGAGCGGAGAGAAGTTCGACGGCTTCATCATCACCGGCGCGCCCATCGAGCACCTGCCCTTCCAGTCGGTCACCTATTGGGACGAGCTCCGCCAGGTGATGGACTGGACGCAGAGCCACGTGCATTCGACCTTCGGCGTCTGCTGGGGGGGGATGGCGATGATCAACCATTTCCACGGGGTGCCGAAGCACATGCTGCCCGCGAAAGCCTTCGGCTGTTTCCGCCACCAGAACCTGGCCCCCGCCAGCCCCTATCTGCGCGGCTTCTCGGACGATTTCGTGATCCCGGTCAGCCGCTGGACCGAGATGCGCACGGCCGAGATCGAGGCGGCGGGGCGCCTGCGGATCCTGCTGGGGTCGGAGGAGGTCGGCCCCTGCCTGGTCGAGGACGAGGGGCATCGCGCGCTCTACATCTTCAACCACTTCGAATACGACAGCGACACGCTGAAACAGGAATACGACCGCGACGTGGCCAACGGCACGCCGATCAACGTGCCGATGAACTACTATCCCGACGACGACCCCTCGCGCCCGCCGCTGAACCGCTGGCGGTCGCACGCGCATCTGCTTTACGGCAACTGGATCAACGAGATCTACCAGACCACGCCCTATGACCTGCAAGAGATCGGGGGCCAGCAGCCGGCGCTGTCGTAAAACCGTTACAAAACCTTCACATTCCCCGGGCGCCGCGATAGCGTCGCCGCGACGGCGGAGGGGCGCATGGTGGTGGCGATCGAGACGGCGGCGATGAACCTGGGCACCGCGATGGCCTGCGGGGCGCTGATCGGGTCGGAACGCCAGGTGCGCCAGCGGATGGCGGGGCTGCGCACCAATGCGCTGGTGGCGCTGGGGGCGGCGAGCTTCGTGGTCTTCGCCGCGCTGTTTCCCGGCGAGGTCAGCCCCACCCGGGTGGCGGCGCAGGTGGTTTCCGGTATCGGCTTCCTGGGCGCCGGGATCATCTTCCGCGACGGGTTCAACGTGCACGGGCTGAACACCGCCGCCACGCTCTGGTGCTCGGCCGCCGTCGGCATGATGGCGGGCGCGGGGGCGCTGGTCTTCGCGGTGATGCTGACCGGCTTCGTGGTCTTCGTGAACCTCGGGCTGCGGCCGCTGGTCAAGTTCCTGAAGAAGCACACCCGCGCCGGCGTGCCGCTGTCGCGCGCCTTCCGCCTGTCGCTGGAGGTCGCGCCCGAGGACGAGGCGGCGATGCGCGCGCTGGTGCTGCGCAACGTGGCGATCGGCGGGCTGCACCTGAGCGAGGTCGCCGCGCGGTCCCTGCCCGAGGGGCGGGTGGAGCTGACCGCCACCGTCTCGGGCGAGGGGCTGACCGACCATGCCTTCGAGCAGGCCATGGCGCGGATCGCCGCCGAGCCGGGGCTGGGCCGGGTGTCCTGGCAGCCGGTCGAGGACGGCTAATCGGTTTGAAGGCCGCGGGAAGAGGGTGCTAGACTGGCGAGCGGCCAGGCGCTAGAAGGGCGCCGTTAGCGGTAACAGTCCCTGGGAGCCTCGCCATGGTCTCGCGCGTCATTCCGGTCGAGCCCTTCGACCTGGTGATCTTCGGCGGCACGGGAGACCTCGCGCGGCGCAAGATCCTGCCCGGGCTCTATCGCCGCTTCTGGGCCGGGCAGGTGCCCGAGGAGGCCCGCATCATCGGCGCCGCGCGGTCGGAGATGACGGCCGAGGACTATCGCGCCCTGGCGCGCGAGGCGATCGAGACCTTCGTGGTCAACGGCAAGAAGGACGAGGGCCGGATCGCGGCCTTTCTGGAACGGGTCTCCTACGTGGCCATCGACGCCACCGGCGAGGGCGGCTGGGCGCAGCTGAAGGCCGAGGTGCGGCCCGAGGCGGTGCAGGCCTTCTATTTCTCGGTCGCGCCCACGCTGTTCGGCGCCCTGGCCGAGCGGCTGCACGCGCTGGGCATCGCCGGGCCCGGGGCGCGGATCGTGGTGGAAAAGCCCTTCGGCCGCGACCTTGCCTCGGCCCGGGCGCTGAACGCCACGCTGGCCGAGCATTTCGCGGAAAGCCAGATCTACCGGATCGACCATTACCTGGGCAAGGAGACGGTGCAGAACCTGATGGCGGTACGCTTCGCCAACATCCTGTTCGAGCCGATCTGGAAGGCGGAATACATCGACCACGTGCAGATCACCGTGGCCGAGACCGTGGGGGTCGAGGGGCGCGGGGCCTATTACGACAAGTCGGGCGCGATGCGCGACATGATCCAGAACCACCTGATGCAGCTTCTCTGCCTGATCGCGATGGAGCCGCCCTATCACTTCGACCCCGACGCGGTGCGCGACGAGAAGCTGAAGGTGATCCGCGCGCTGGACCCGGTGGAACCGTCGGATATCGTGCGCGGCCAGTATCTGGGCGGCGCGGGGCAGGGCTATGCGGACCACGCCGGGAACCCCGCCAGCCCGACCGAGAGCTATATCGCGCTGAAGGTGCATCTGTCGAACTGGCGCTGGAAGGGCACGCCCTTCTACCTGCGCACCGGCAAGCGGCTCAGGGCGCGCACCTCGGAGATCGCGGTGGTGTTCAAGGAACCGCCGCATTCGATCTTCGACGATGCGCGGGGGTGGAAGGAGAACCAGCTGGTGATCCGCCTGCAACCCAACGAGGGGATGAACCTGTCGGTGATGATCAAGGAGCCCGGGCCGGGCGGGATGCGGCTGACCTCGGTGCCGCTGGACATGTCCTTCGCCACCGCGCTGGGCGACGAGGGGGCGGATATCCCGGATGCCTACGAGCGGCTGATCATGGACGTGATCCGCGGCAACCAGACGCTGTTCATGCGCGGCGACGAGGTGGAGGCCGCCTGGGCCTGGACCGACCCCATCATCCAGGGCTGGGAGGCGCGCGGCGACCGGCCGCGGGGCTATGACGCGGGTTCCTCGGGGCCCGAGGATGCGCTGATGCTGATGCATCGCGACGGGCGCCGCTGGCGCGAGATACGCGAATAACTGCTCTGGAATCGCGGAGGATAGGCGAATGGACGTTCAGGAATATCCCGACCGCGACCTGCTGTTCCTGGCCTTGGCCAATGCGCTGGCCGGGGAACTGGCCGACACCCTGCGGCGCGAGGACCGCGCCTCGCTCTCTGTGCCGGGGGGCACCACGCCGGGGCCGGTGTTCGACATCCTCTCGGGCGTGGATCTGGACTGGGCCCGGGTCGCCGTGGTGCTGAACGACGAACGCTGGGTGGCCGAGGACAGCCCGCGCTCGAACACCCGGCTGCTGCGCGAGCGGCTGCTGACGGGCCGGGCGGCGGCGGCGCGGTTCCTGCCGCTCTACGCGCCGACCCAGACGCCGGAGGAGGCGCTGCCCGCGCTGTCCGAGGCCATCGCGCCGCACCTGCCGCTGTCGGTCCTGCTGCTGGGGATGGGGGAGGACATGCATACCGCGAGCCTGTTCCCCGGCGCCGACCGGCTGGCCGAGGCGCTGGCCCCCGACGCGCCGGTGCTGATGGCGCTGCGGGCCGAGGCCGCGGGCGAGCCGCGGGTGACGCTGACCGCCCCGGTGCTGTCGGGCGCGATCCGCACCCATGTGCTGATCACCGGGGCGGAGAAGCGCGCGGCGCTGGAACGCGCGGCCGGGCTGCCGGTGGCGCAGGCGCCGATCCGGCTGGTGCTGGACCGCGCCACCGTCCATTGGGCCGAATAGGGGATTGCGATGCAGGATCAATGGGCTGCGCTGCGTTCTTATCACGCGCGGGTCGAGGGGCGCGCCATCCTGTCGCTGTTCAACGACCCCGGCCGGTTCGCCGCCTTTTCCCGCAGGCTGGACCATGACGAGGGCGCGCTGCTCTTCGACTTCTCCAAGACCAATCTGGATGCCGAGGGGCTGGGGCTGCTGCTGGATCTGGCCCAGGCCAGCGGGCTGTCGGCCCGGCGCGAGGCGATGTTCCACGGCGAGCCGATCAACGAGACCGAGGGCCGCGCGGTGCTGCATACCCTGTTGCGCGGCACCGAGCATCCGGGGGTGCGGCCGGACTGGGACCGGGATCAGCAGGAGACCCGGGCGCGGATGCAGGTTTTCTCGGAACAGGTACGCAGCGGCGCCTATGCCGGCCCGGGCGGCGCCTTCACCGATGTGGTCAATATCGGCATCGGCGGCTCGGACCTCGGCCCCGCCATGGCGACGCTGGCGCTGGCGCCCTATCACGACGGGCCGCGCACGCATTTCCTGTCGAACGTCGACGGCGCCCATGCGGAGGACATCCTGCGGGGGCTCGATCCCGCCACCACGCTGGTGCTGATCGCCTCGAAGACCTTCACCACCATCGAGACCATGACCAACGCCGCCACGGTGCGCGACTGGCTGGCCGCCGGGGTCGCCAATCCGGCGGCGCAGATGGTGGCGGTGTCCTCGGCGGGCGGGAAGGCGGCGGAATGGGGCATCCCGGAAAGCCGGGTCTTCGGCTTCGGCGACTTCATCGGCGGGCGCTATTCGATGTGGGGGCCGGTGGGGCTGAGCCTCATGCTGGCCATCGGGCCGGACCGTTTCGAGCAGTTCCTGGACGGCGCCGCGCATATGGACCGGCATTTCCGAGAGGCGCCGGCGCAGGATAACCTGCCGCTGCTGCTGGCGCTCACCGGGATCTGGCACAACCAGATCTGCGGCCATGCCACCCGCGCCGTGCTGCCCTATGAACAGCGCCTGCTGCGGCTGCCGGCGTATCTGCAACAACTGGAGATGGAATCGAACGGCAAAAGGGTGGCGATGGACGGCTCCGACCTGACCATCCACTCCGGCCCCGTGGTCTGGGGCGAGCCCGGCACCAACGGCCAGCACGCCTTCTACCAGCTGATCCACCAGGGCACCCGGATCATCCCTTGCGAGTTCATGGTGGGCCGCGAGGGGCACGAGCCGCATCTGGCCCATCAGCACCGGCTGCTGGTGGCCAACTGCCTGGCGCAGTCCGAGGCGCTGCTGCGCGGCCGGTCGCTGGAGGAGGCGCGGGCGATCATGGCGGCCAAGGGCCTGACCGGGGCGGAGCTGGACCGGCAGGCGCGGCACCGGGTGTTCCCGGGCAACCGGCCCTCCACCACGCTGGCCTACCGGCGGCTGACCCCGCATGTGCTGGGCCAGATCGTGGCGCTTTACGAACATCGGGTGTTCGTGGAGGGGGTGATGCTGGGCATCAATTCCTTCGACCAGTGGGGGGTGGAGCTGGGCAAGGAACTGGCGCTGGCGCTGGAGCCGGTGCTGGAGGGGCGGCAGGGAACCGACGGCAAGGACGGCTCCACCGCCGGGCTCGTCGCCTATATGATGAGCCCCAGCGCCTGAGCCAGCGGCCGCACCCTTGCCCGCAGCGCCGCCCGCGGATCGGGCGCCAGCAGGGGGCGCAGGGTGCGGGCATGGGCCTCGGCCCGCGCGGCCATGGCGGTGTCGGCGTGGACGGCATGGCAGGCATCCAGCACTGCCCCGGCCGTCAGCCGCCCCGCCGGGGGCAACGCCACGCCGGTGCCCAGCCCCTCCAGCACCCGGCCCAGCGTGCGGTGTTCCAGATGCATCGGCAGCACCACCTGCGGCAGGCCCAGCACCATGCCCCTGGTCAGCGTGCCGTATTGCCCGAAGGACAGCAGCATCCGCGACCGCTGCGCGATCGCCTCCGGCGGCAGCGCCCGCGGCTCCACCACCATGCCGGAGGCGGCGAGCCGCGCCCGCGTCTCGGCCCCCACCCCGGGCAGGTAGCCGCGCCGGGGCAGGGGCAGGGCGCAGAGCGCCTCGACCGCCGCCGGCGGCGGGGGCGAGGAGAAATAGACGAAGACCTCCTCCCCGCCCCCGCCCACCGGCAGCAGCGAGGACAGGGTGCAGATCGGCGGCCCCTCGCGCAGGTGTTCCTCGGGGTCCAGCCCGGGCAGCGAGCGCACCAGCGTCAGGTCGGCGCGATAGAGGGCGGGCAGGGCGCGCAGCGGCGGCAGGCCGATGCCGGCGCCGGCGCGGTTGAGGTTGCCCAGCAGCACGGCCTCGTCATGCGGCCGCGCCGCGCCCTCGACCAGCGTGGGGAAGACGGGGTGCCGCCAGTGCGGCAGGATGAAGGCATTGCCGGTGGAAACCGAGCGGATCGGCACCCCCTTGGCCTGCAACGCCTGCACCGCCACCAGCACCAGCGGCGCATAGTCGGCGATCACCAGGCCGATGCCGTTGCCCAGCAGGGTGCCCTGCCACCAGAGCAGGTGGCGCGCCAGCAGCGCCTCGTCGTCGAAGCCCACCTCGCCCAGGAACTGGCCAAAGCTTCCCGCGCTGCGCCCCCGCACCCGGTCGGGGCGGAAGCCCAGGTAGGGGCCGCGGACCACCTTGGCGCCCACCTCCGCCAGTTCCTCGGCGTGCCGCACCTGCCCCAGCACCGCCAGATAGTCGGCGCCGGGACCGAAGGCGCGGGCCATCTCGCGCAGGCTCACCACATGGCCGCGGCCGCCGCCGGCCTCGTTCGCCAGAAGGATGCGCGGGCGGCGCCGGATCATCTCACGTCAGCGCGGCGGTGACGATGACCTCGACCTTGTACTCGGGCGCGGCCAGCTTCGCCTCGCCGGTGGCGCGGGCGGGGGTATGGCCCTGCGGCACCCAGGCGTCCCAGACGCCGTTCATCTCGGCGAAGTCGGCGATGTCGGCCAGCCAGATCTGGGCCGAGAGGATGCGGGTCTTGTCGGTGCCGGCCGCGGCGAGGATGCGGTCCACCTCGGCCAGGCAGGCGCGGGTCTGCTCGGCCACGCTGGCGCCCGGGGTGCCGACCTGGCCCGCCAGCCAGCAGATGCCGTTGTAGCACACGGCCTCGGACATGCGGCGGCCGGTGCCGATGCGGCGGATGTCGTCGTTCATGGGGAACTCCCGTTGGTTGCCCGGCCTTGCTAGCCGCCCGGGCGGGCCAAGGAAAGGGCGGAGCGGGCGAAGTCGGGGGTGGACATCGGCGCAAAACAACTTATGGTTGCGAATTGACAAATGTCATGTCCGGGACAAGGTGAGGACAAAGCCATGGTCATCCTGTTCATCCTGTCGGCAGCGGTCCTTGCCCTTGGCCTGGCCGTGCTCTTGCAGCGCCCCGCGCCGACGGACGAGGAGGCGGCGCTCCGGGCGGCGCATCTGCGGCTGCAGGCGCGCCCCGGCCCCGGACCCGCGCCGGGCTCCACCGCGATGCGCGCGGCGCTGCTGCAGGAACGGATGGCCCCGCCCCCCGCCCGCAGCCGCCCGGCGGCGAACCGCGCCCGCCACCGGGTCTGGCGCGATCGGCCCGCTTGACGACCACCCGCGCTTGGCTTAGGTCGGAAGCCGCGCGGGTGTAGCTCAATGGCAGAGCAGAAGCTTCCCAAGCTTACGACGAGGGTTCGATTCCCTTCACCCGCTCCAATCATCCGCATATGCGCATGATTTCCCTGCCCGGCGTTGCTCTATCCGCCGACAGATGGGCCGGCCGCTCGGAGAACCCAGATCGACACGGTGATCTTGCCGGACGGGACCGGGCGCCAGACCTTGGCGACCTAACCTCACCCTGCTGAAATGGTATGGGAAAATTTCCGACGCGGTGGCACTATTCCGCGAAGCGGAGGGAGCTGTTCGGCGGCGGGGACGTTTTCCCGCCAGTGGCGGCTGTTGAAGGCGAAGCGATGGCAGAAGCGGAAATCATCGGCGCGTTCAGCGAGTATGACGCTGCGCGCCTGAGCGGCCTGTCCCAGCACCAGATACGGGCCTGGGACCGGACCGGCTTTTTCAAGCCGTCTCTGGCCGAAGAGAACCGCAGGCTGCCGTTCAGCCGGGTCTATTCCTTCCGGGACATCGTTTCCCTGCGCGTCCTCGGTCAGCTTCGGAACACGCACAAGGTACCCTTGCAACATCTGCGCAAGGTCTCTGACAAGCTGCACGAGATGGGCGATGCCAAATGGTCGACTTGCACCCTCTATGTCCTTGGCCGCAAGGTCGTGTTCACCGATCCTGGGGACCAGATGCGCAAGGAAGTGGTCAGCGGGCAGCGCGTATTCGATATTCCGCTGCACGTCGCGATCTCCGACACCCGCCAGGCCATCGCCAAATTGAACCAGCGGGGCGCGGCCGAGGCCGGGCATGTCGTCCAGCAACGGTTTGTGATGCAGGGCGATCCCGTTTTCGAAGGAACCCGCATCCCGGTCGCCACCGTCCTGCGCTATCTTGAGGCCGGCTATGATGCCCAGGCGATCATCCGGGCCTTCCCCGACCTGACAGCGGCAGATGTCGAGGCGGCCCGGGCCTACCAGAGCGGCGCGCGCGCCGCATAATGGCACCGGCCGGCGCGCTCGGATTTCTGACAGACCAGAACGTCCCCGAGGATGTCGTCAGGTGCCTTTCGGACCGCGGGCATCTCGTCTCGCGGGTCCGCGACGAAATGCCTGTCAACTCGCCCGATCAGGTCGTGGCGATGGCCGCTATCAATGCCGGCCGCATCCTGGTCTCGTGGGACCGCGATTTCGGCCACCAGAGATTCATGCAGGAACGCTTCGCAAGGCTAAATCGCATCGGCTTTTCGTGCCCCGAGCCGCAGGGCGCCACCCGCCTGCTGGTGGTCTTCGATGTGATCGAGTTCGTCTTTGCCCGCGCCGCCGGCCAGCCGGTGCGGGTCAGGATCGGCAAGGACAAGATCCAGATCGACTGCTAGCGCAAGCTTCACCCGCTCCAATCCTCTCTCCCTGCTGACCGGCCCGGCTCGTCGCCCGGCTGCGCCGCGCCCTTCGGTGTAAGACCGAAGCGGCTGCGAGACCGATGAGGGGCCGCGGGGGGTTGCCTTGGGGCCGGGGCTTGTCCAATCTGGCCGCCATCGAAATCGCCGGCCGCGGCCCAGCCCAGGCCGGCCCCCGAACGGGGCCAACCCGTCGGGCTTCAGGGATGGAACAGGCCGGAATGCCCCGCGCCCTCGTGCTTTACGTGCGCATCGTCGAGGCGGTGAACTATCGCGTCGGGCGGATGGCGATGTATCTGCTGTTCGTGCTGGCGGGCGTGCTGCTGTGGTCGGTGGTCGCCAAGGCGTTCTTCCGCCCCGCGCTCTGGACCCAGGAGATGGCGCAGTTCACCATGGTGGGCTATTTCGTCCTGGGCGGGGCCTATTCGCTGATCCTGGGCGCGAATGTGCGGATGGACCTGCTCTACGGCCGCTGGTCGGTGCGGCGGCGCGCGGCGGCGGATTGCGTGACCGTCTTCGCGCTGATCGTTTTCCTGGCGGTGCTGCTCTGGGGCGGGATCGACAGCACGATCTATGCGCTGGAGGTGGGGGAACGCTCGCGTACCGTCTGGCGGCCCTACATGGCGCCGATCAAGATCGTGATCTGCATCGGGGTGATCCTGATGCTGCTGCAGTCCTTCGCCTTCCTGATCCGCGACATCGCCACCCTGCGCGGGGAGCGCATCTGATGTCCTATGAGATGATCGCGCTGACGATGTTCGCCGGCATGATGCTCCTGCTGCTGACCGGGCAGCGGGTCTTCGCCGGGATCGGCTTCGTCGCCGTGGTGGCGGCGCTGGCGCTCTGGGGCGACGGCGGGTCGAACATCGCCTTCACCAGCGCCATCAAGCTGATGAACTGGTATCCGATGCTGACCCTGCCGATGTTCGTCTGGATGGGCTATGTCATGTCGGAAACCCGCATGGCGGACGACCTCTACCGGATGTTCCATGTCTGGTTCGGGCCGATCCCCGGCGGGCTGGCCATCGGGACCATCCTGCTGATGGTGCTGGTTTCCGCCATGAACGGGTTGTCGGTGGCGGGGCTGGCCATCGGCGCCACCATCGCGCTGCCGGAACTGCTGAAGCGCGGCTACGACAAGCGGATGGTCACCGGCATCATCCAGGGCGGATCCTCGCTGGGCATCCTGGTGCCGCCCTCCATCGTGCTGGTGCTCTATGCCATGATCGCCCGCCAGCCGGTGGGGCAGCTGTGGCTGGCCGGGGTGTTTCCCGGGCTGCTGATGGCGGGGCTGTTCCTGGTCTATGTGGTGATCCGCTGCGGGCTGAACCCCAGGCTGGGCCCGGTGCTGCCGAAGGAGGAACTGGCCACCATCACCCGGGGCGAGAAGCTGCGCCTGCTGAGCGCCGGCATCCTGCCGGTGGGGATCTTCGCCTCGATGATGGGGCCCTTCGTCGCGGGCTATTTCAGCCTGGTGGAAAGCTCGGTCGTGGGCGCGCTGATCGCCACGCTGGTGGCGCTGGCCCGCCGGCGGCTGACGCGGAAGATCTTCGAGACCTGTATGGTCAATACCCTCGGCGTCTCCTGCATGTTCATGTGGATCCTGCTGGCGGCGCTGGCCTTCGGCGCGGTGTTCGACGGGCTGGGCGCGGTCAAGGCCATCGAGGCGCTGTTCCTGGAGGATCTGGGGCTGGGGCCGTGGGGGGTGATGATCCTGATGCAGGTGTCGTTCCTGCTGATGGGAATGTTCCTGGACGACACCGCGATGCTGGTGATCGTGGCGCCGCTCTACATCCCCTTGGTGCGGGAGCTGGGGTTCGACCTGATCTGGTACGGCGTGCTCTACACCATCACCTGCCAGGTGGCCTATATCACGCCCCCCTTCGGCTATAACCTGTTCCTGATGCGGGCCATGGCGCCCGACCATGTCTCGCTGGCCGATATCTATCGCTCCATCGTGCCCATCGTGGCGCTGATGCTGCTCACGCTCGTCATCATCATGATCTTCCCGCAGATCGCGCTGTGGCTGCCCCAGCAGGTCTACGGACGCTGACAACCCCCCGAGGGGCGGGAGAACCGCCCCCGCCAACCCGACGGAGGACGACATGACCACGACCAGACGGAAGTTCCTGACCACCGGCGCGCTGGGCGGCGCGGCGGCGCTGGCCGCGCCTGCGGTCCATGCCCAGGCCGCGCCGATCAAGTGGCGGATGCAGACCTATGCCGGTGCCGCGCTGGGCGAGCATGTCTGCAAGCCCGCCATCGACATGTTCAACCAGATCGCCGCCGGGCAGATGGAGATCGAGCTTTACTACGCCGACCAGCTGGTCCCGACCTCCGAGCTGTTCCGGGCGATGCAGACCGGCACCATCGACGCGGTGCAGTCCGACGACGATTCGATGCAGTCGCCGACCGAGGTCACCGTCTTCGGCGGCTACTTCCCCTTCGCCAGCCGCTATAGCCTCGACGTGCCAGTGCTGTTCAACCAGTACGGGCTGAAGCAGATCTGGGAAGAGGAATACGGCAAGGTCGGCGTGCAGCACATCTCGGCCGGCGCCTGGGACCCCTGCCATTTCGCCACCAAGGATCCGATCCGCTCGCTGGCCGATCTGGAGGGCAAGCGGGTGTTCACCTTCCCCACCGCCGGCCGGTTCCTGGCGCAGTTCGGCGTGGTGCCGGTGCAGCTGCCGTGGGAGGACATCCAGGTCGCCTTGCAGACGGGCGAGCTGGACGGCATCGCCTGGTGCGGGATCACCGAGGACTATACCGTGGGCTGGGCCGACGTGACGCGGTACTTCCTGACCAACAACATCTCGGGCGCCCGGATCGGGCATTTCTTCGCCAACAAGGCGAAATGGGACGCGGTGCCCGACAACCTGAAGCTGCTGATGCAGGTCTGTTTCGAGCAGTCGCACTACTATCGCCAGTGGTGGTACTGGGGCGGCGAGGCCGACCTGCGGGTGAACGGACCGCTGCTGGAACTGACCTCGATCCCCGATGCCGAATGGGCCACGGTGGAAGACAAGGCCCGCGAGTTCTGGGACGAGATCGCGGCGGAATCCGAGGTGAAGGCCCGCGTGGTGGAGATCTTCAAGCAGTACAACGACGTGATGGCCAAGGCCGGCCGGCCCTACCGCTACGGCTGAGGCTCCTGTCGTCGCCGCCGCCGACCCTCCCCGGCGGCGGCGTTGAAGGAGACCTCGGGCAGGGTGACGATCTTCGCCAGCTCGGGGAAGGGGTCGCTGGCGTGGGGAATGGCGTTGGCGGCCACGAAATGCTCCTGGAACCGCGGCTCGATGGCGGTCTCCACCTTGTGGATGCGGCGCACGGTGGCCTCGATGGCGTCGCGCAGGCCCAGGTTGCACAAAGCCATCCGCGCGCCGGTGCCGGCGGCGTTGCCGGCGCTGGTCACCTTCTCCAGCGGCGCGTCGGGGATCATCCCCAGCACCATGGCGTGGCGCGGGCTGATATGGGCGCCGAAGGCCCCGGCCAGCACGATGCGGTCCACGCGTTCCACCCCCAGCTCGTCCATCAGCAGCCGCGCCCCGGCGTAGAGGGCTGATTTCGCCAGCTGGATCGCCCGGATGTCTCCTTGCGTGACGCTGATCGCCGGCCCGCCCTCGGCGCTGGCGTCATGCACCAGATAGGCGTGGGTGCGGCCCTGCGGGATCATGCGGGGGCTGCCCACCTGCTCGGCCGAGCCGATCAGCCCGCCGGGGTCGAGGATCCCGGCCATCCGCATCCCGGCCACCGCCTCGATGATGCCCGAGCCGCAGATGCCGGTCACGCCGGTGGCTTTCGTCGCCTCGGCGAAGCCCGGGTCGTCTGACCACAGCTCGCAGCCGATGATGCGGAAGCGGGGCTCCTTGGTCGCCGGGTCGATCTCCACCCGCTCGATGGCGCCGGGGGCAGCGCGCTGACCGGAGGAGATCTGCGCCCCTTCGAAGGCCGGGCCGGTGGGCGAGGAACAGGCCAGCACCCTGTCCTTGTTGCCCAGCAGGATCTCGGCGTTGGTGCCCACGTCCACGATCAGCACCAGATCCTCCGAGCGGTCCGGCGCCTCGGACAGCGCCACCGCGGCGGCGTCGGCCCCCACATGCCCGGCGATGCAGGGCAGGAGATAGGCGCGGGCGGCGGGGGCGGCGGCGAGGCCCAGGTCGCGGGCGTCCAGCGACAGGCTGCTGCCCAGGGCGAGGGCAAAGGGCGCCTGGCCCAGCTCCACCGGGTCGATGCCCAGCAGCAGGTGGTGCATCACCGGGTTGCAGACCACCACGATCTCGAAGATGTCGGCCCCTGCGATCCCCGCCTCGGCGGCCAGCGATCCGATCAGCCCGTCGATCCCCTGCCGCACGGCGGCCGTCATCTCCCTGTCCCCACCGGGGTTCATCATCGCATAGGAGACCCGGCTCATCAGATCCTCGCCGAAGCGGATCTGCGGGTTCATCAGGCCCGAGGACGCCAGCACCCGCCCGTCGGCCAGGTCGACCAGATGCGCGGCGATGGTGGTGGAGCCGAGGTCGATGGCCAGGCCGTAGAGATCGCCGTCGCGGAAGCCGGGGCGGATGTCGATCAGCCGCGGGTGGCTGTCGTGGTTGCCCTTGGTCAGGATGCAGGTGACCTTCCACTCCCCCTTGCGCAGCACGGGTTGCAGGCGTTGCAGGACGGAAAGCGGGGCCTCGACCGCCTCGATCCCCCATTGCGCCGCCAGCGCCGCCTGCAACCGCTCGAAATCGCCCGAGGGTTCGTGCATGTCCGGCTCCGCCACCTCGACGTAAAGCGCGCGGGTGGCCGGGTCCATCACCATGGGCCGGTCGGTGGCGGACTTGCGGATGACCTGCTTGTGCACCTGGCTTTCCGGCGGCACGTCGATCACCACGTCGCCCTGGATGCGGGCCTGGCAGCCCAGCCGGCGGCCGGAGGTCAACCCGCGGACGCGCTTGTAACGCTCCTCCACCGCGTTCCATTCGGACAGCGCATCGGGGGCGACGGTGACCCCGTGCTTGGGAAACTCGCCGAAGCCGGGGGTGATCTGGCAGCGCGAGCAGATGCCGCGGCCGCCGCAGACAGAGTCGAGATCGACGCCCAGTTGCCGCGCGGCGGTCAGTACTGGGGTGCCGGGGGCGAAGCGGCCGCGCTTGCCCGATGGGGTGAAGATCACCAATGCGTCCGACATGCCCGCCTCCTGCGCCTTGCGCCCGTTCTACGCCGGGCGGCGGCGGGGGCAAGGTCCGGTTGCGACGGGGCAGGGTGCGGGGGCGGCAGGCGCGCTCATCGAGCCTGACGGCTTTCTTCGCTGCCGTTGACCCCAGCGAAGAGAGCCGCAAGGCCCGATGAGCGGCTCAGTCCAGCAGGATGAAGTCGCGCGGGTTGAGCCCGATGGGCGTGGTGGCGCCCACCTGCGGCGGGGGCGTGTCGGGCCGGTTGAAGGTGTCGAGCGAGACATGGGTGCCCGCCACATCCGCGGTCACCCGGATGACCGAGCCCATGAACTGCACCTCGCGCACCGTGCCCTCCAGCACCACGCCGGGCCCGTCGGCGGGGCCGAGGTGCAGCGCCTCGGGGCGCAGCGCCAGCGTCACCGTCTCGCCGCGCGGGCGGTCGAGCGGCTGGCCCAGCTTCACCGGCTGGCCGGCCAGCGTCACGATCCCGGTCGAAGGCACTTCAACGACGCCTTCGAAGGTATTGAGCGTGCCCACGAAATTCGCCACGAAGCGGGTGGCCGGGCGGTTGTAGATCGCGAAGGGCTCGCCCACCTGTTCGGCGATGCCGCCGTTCATCACCACGATGCGGTCCGAGATCGACATCGCCTCTGCCTGGTCGTGGGTCACGAAGATGGTGGTGATGCCCAGGTCGCGCTGGATCTGGCGGATCTCGGTGCGCAGGGAAACCCGCACCTTGGCGTCCAGCGCCGAGAGCGGCTCGTCCAGCAGCAGCACCCGCGGCTTGGGCGCCAGCGCGCGGGCCAGCGCCACCCGCTGCTGCTGCCCACCGGAGAGCTGGAAGGGAAAGGCCGTCCCCTTGTCGGGCAGGCCGATCAGCGCCAGCATCTCGGCCACCCGCGCCGCACGCTCGGCCGCCGGCATCCCGGCGACCTTCAGGCCGAAGCCCACGTTGTCGGCCACGGTCAGGTTCGGGAACAGCGCATAGGCCTGGAACACCATGCCGATCTTGCGCTGGTTGGGGCGCAGGCGCGTCACGTCCTGCCCGCCGATGGCGATACGGCCGGCCGAGGGGGCCTCGAACCCCGCGACCATGCGCAGGACCGTGGTCTTGCCGCAGCCGGAGGGGCCCAGCAGCGACACGAACTCGCCTTGGTCGATCCCCAGGCTGAAGTCCTTCACCACCCGCAGGCTGCCGAAGGACTTTTCCAGATGCGAGATGTCGAGATAGGCCATCAGCGTTGTGCTCTCGTATGTTTCTGCAGCCGGGTGACCAGCTGCATGAGGCCGATGCAGGCCCAGGTGATGCTGAAGGCGATCACGGCCAGCGCCGCGGGCTCATAAGCCTTGTTGACGCCGGTCAGCTGCAGGTAGGGGCCGAAGGCGGGGCGGTTCAGCAGCGCCGCCATGACGAATTCGCCCAGCACGATGGCGAAGGTCAGGAAGGCCCCCGACAGCACCGCCACCAGCACGTTGGGCAGGATGACCCGCGCCATGATCGTGACCCAGCCCGCACCCAGCGACTGCGCGGATTCGGTCAGGGTGCGCACGTCGATGGTGCGCAGCCCGGTGTCGACCGCGCGGTACATGTAGGGCAGCGCCAGCACCGAATAGCCGCAGAGCAGCAGGAAGTTGGTGCCCGAGTTCGAGCCCGTCAGCGGCAGCCAGGACGAGGTGTTGTAGAGCCGGATATAGCCGAAGACGATGACGATGGGCGGGATGACCAGGGGCAAGAGGGTGATGAACTCGATATAGGGCCGCAGCCCGGGCAGGTAGAGCCGCACCCAATAGGCCGTGGGCACCACCAGCAGCACCCCCATCACGATGGTGATCAGCGCCATCATCACCGAATAGCCGAAGGTGGCCTGGAACTGCGGGTCGCCCAGCACCACGCGGTAGGCCTCGAAGGAATAGACCCCGCGCAGCATGCGCAGCGAGAACTCGGTCATCCCGACCAGCGGCAGGGCGAAGTAGAAGATGCCGAAGGCCAGCGCGAACCAGGCGAAGACGCGGGTCATTTCAGCCACCTCTCCGACCGGGTGCGCAACCAGATCGACAGCGCATTGGCCACCCCCGCGATCACGATCATCCCCAGGGCCAGCGCATAGCCCAGGCCGGGGCTGCCCAGCACGTCGCCGCGGATCTGGGCGAAGAGCAGGATGGGCGCGATGTTCAGCGTCGATCCGGTCAGCGCCATCGCGGTCGCCACCGCGCCGAAGGCATTGGCGAAGAGAAGCGCGAAGCAGCCCAGCACCGAGGGGAACAGGATCGGCAGCGCCACCATCCGCCAGTATTGCAGCCCCGAGGCCCCCAGGATCGAGGCGGCCTCGCGCCATTCGCGGCGCAGCCCGTCCAGCGCCGGGGTGATGATCAGGATCATCAGCGGGATCTGGAAGAACAGATAGGTGACGATCAGCCCGGTGGTGGACAGGAGGTTGAAGCCATAGGCCCGCAGGTTGATGCCGAATTCGCTGCGCAGCCACAGCGTGACCAGCCCCGCCGGCCCCAGCGTGGCGATGAAGGCGAAGGCCAGCGGCACGCCGGCGAAGTTCGAGGCCACGCCGGAAAAGGTCAGCAGCGGCGAGCGCACCTGCCGCGGCAGGCCGCCATGCACCACCGCGCCGGCGATCGCCAGCCCGATGGTGCAGCCCAGGAGCGCCGACCAGAAGCTGATGCGGACCGAGACCCAGTAGGCGTTGCGGATGTTCGCCGCATCCAGGCCGCGGATGTTTTCCCAGGTGAATCCGCCGTCCGCCCCGCGGAAGGCGCCGACCACGATATAGGCCGTGGGCAAAAGCAGAAACAGCGCGGCAAAGGTCAGGAAGGGCGCAACGCCCAGCCAGCGCAGCGACAGGGTGCGGGACGGGGAGCCGGGGGTGCTCATGGGGAGGAACGGCGGCCCGGGCCTGCCGAGGCAGGCCCGGGCCCTGGCCCGGTCAGTCGACCACGTTGGCGCCGACGGTGGCGTCCCAGCCACCGACCACGACCTCGCGGTTCGCGTTCACCTGTTCGATGGTCGGGAACGCGGCGGCCTCATAGGCTTCGGCCGGGGGCAGGGCGTCCATCAGATCCTGCGGGATCACGCCGCGCGCGGCCATGTCGTTGAAGCGGATCGGGTGGCAATAGCCGGCCAGCCAGCCCAGCTGCCCGCCCTCGTCGCTGTAGAGGTATTCCATCCACAGCTTGGCGGCGTTCGGGTGCGGCGCATAGGCGCTGATCCCCTGCACATAGACCCCGGCCAGCACGGCGTCCGTGGGCACCACCACCTCGGCCGGCGGGTTGCCGGCCAGGCTGTCGCGCCAGTTCAGCGCGTTGTAGTCCCAGGTGATCAGGATCGGCGTGGTGCCCTGCGCCAGCGTGCCCGAACGCCCGGTGACGGGGACGAAGTTGCCCGCCTCGTTCAGTTCCTTGAAGAACTGCAGCCCCGCCTCGGCCGCCGCCGCCCCCGGCTCGGCGCCGCGCGCCATGCCGGCCGCCATCACCGCCAGGATCGCCTGGTTCGAGGTGCGCGGGTCGCCGGTGAGCGAGACCTGGCCGGCGTATTCGGGCTTCAGCAGGTCGGCGAAGGAGGTCGGCACCGGATCCACCAGGTCGGTGTTCACCATGAAGGCCATCACGCCGTAGTAGTCGCCGTACCAGTGGCCATCGGCGTCCTTGGCGTCGTCGGGGATCGAATCCCAGGTCGAGACCTTGTAGGGCGCCAAGAGCCCCTCGGCCTGCGCCGCCGGGCCGAAGGCAAGGCCGATGTCCACCACGTCGGGCGCCTGCGGACCCATGTTGTCCTTGTTGGCGCGGATCGCCTCCAGTTCGTCCGCCGAACCGGCGTCGGGGTTCAGTTCGTTGATGGTGATCTCGGGGTACTTCGCCTTGAAGCCGGCGATCACGTCGCCATAGCCGCACCAGGAATGAGGCAGGGCGATGGTGGTCAGCATCCCCTCGGCCTTGGCGGCGGCCTCCAGCTCAGCCAGAGACTGGGCCTGCGCGAGGCTGGCCGCCAGCATCGCCGTCAGGCTGGCCGTCGCCGCCAGTTTCATCCGAATCGTCATGTCTTCCCCCTGTGAGGTGTGCGGCCATGCCGCGCTTTGTTGGCTGGGACGGGCGCGCTCGGGCGACCGGCCTGGAACCGAACCTAGCAACTGGCAGTGGTTTGTGACAATCAGGTGACAAACCGCCCGGTCAAAAAAACTTCGCGGGCCCGGCCCGATGCGCTGTCCGGCGGGCGGATGCGCCCCGGGCCGCACGCGCCGGTTGCAGGCTCAGCCCCGCGCGCCCTGCCCGCGGGCATAGACATCCTCGTAGCGGGTGATGTCGTCCTCGCCCAGGTAGGATCCGGTCTGCACCTCGATCAGCACCAGGTCGAGCCGGCCGGGGTTCTCCAGCCGGTGGCGGACGCCCAGGGGGATGTAGACCGACTGGTTCTCGGCCAGCAGCCGCACCTCCTCGTCCACCGTCACCCGCGCGGTGCCCTGCACCACCACCCAGTGTTCGGAGCGGTGGACATGGGATTGCAGGCTGAGCGCGCGGCCCGGATGCACCACGATGCGCTTGACCTGGAACCGCGGGCCGCGGGCCAAGGTCTCGAACCAGCCCCAGGGGCGGTGGTCGCGGGCGAAGTTCTCGGCCTGCTCGGCCCCCCGCGCCTTCAGCGAGGACACCGCCAGCCGCACCTCCTGCGCCCGGGCGCGGTCGGCCACCAGCACCGCGTCGGGCATGGCGATGGCCACGATGCCGCGCAGCCCGATGCCCACCAGTTCCAGCCCCTCGGCCTCGGAGCGCAAAAGGCTGTCGCGGCAGTCGATGGGGGTCACCCGGCCGGCGGTGGCCAGCCCGTCCGCATCCGGCGGCGCCTCGCGCCAGACCGCATCCCAGTCGCCGAGGTCGGACCACTGGCCGGAATAGGGCACCACGTCCAGGTTGCCCGCCCGCTCCATCACCGCATAGTCGACCGAGATCTCGGGGGCATCCGCCCAGGCCGTCTCCTCCAGCCGCAGGAAGTCCAGATCCGCCCGCGCCCCCTCGACCGCGGCGCGCACCGGGGGCAGCAGGTCGGGCGCATGGGCCTCGACCGCGGCCAGGAAGGCGCGGGGGGTGAAGAGGAAGAGCCCCGCGTTCCACAGATAGCGCCCCTCGGCCAGCATGGCCTGCGCCCGGGCCGCGTCGGGCTTCTCGACGAAGCGGGTCAGCGGCACCGCCGTGCTGCCGGCCGCGGCGGCGGGGTCGGCCAGTTCCAGCCAGCCATAGCCGGTCTCGGGGCGGTTGGGCCGGATCCCGAAGGTGACGATCCGCCCCGCCAGCGCCGCCGGCACCCCGGCCGCCACCGCGGCGCGGAAGCCCGCGGCATCGGGGATCAGGTGGTCCGAGGGCGCGACCAGCACCGGCGCGTCGGGGTCCTGCGCGTGCAGGTGCAGCACCGCGGCCAGGATCGCCGGGGCGGTGTTGCGCGCCGCGGGCTCGATCAGGATCGCGCCGGGGCGGATGCCGGCCCCGGCCAGCTGCTCGCCCACCACGAAGCGGAAATCGGCGCCCGTCACCACCACCGGGGGCGCGTAGCCGGGGCCCGAGAGCCGCGCCGCCGCCTGCTGGAACAGGCTGGCCCCCCCGGCCAGTTCGGTGAACTGCTTGGGATATCCCTTGCGCGACAGCGGCCAGAGCCGGGTGCCCGAACCGCCGCAGAGGATGAGGGGGGTCACGGGTCGTTCCATCGGGCATCCTTTCACTAGTCACCAGGCAGGAGCCGGCAGATTGGGAAAACGCGGCGGAATGTGCAAGGGCGCAGCCGGATCAGCCCCGGCGCAGCGCGGCGGCGATCAGGGCAGGGACCTCCGGGTGCTCGCCCAGCGGGGGCAGCAGGGGGCCGGCGAAACCCGCCGTGGCCAGGGCCCGGGGAATGTCCTCGGCCACATGGCTGGCGCGCAGGGCGAAGAAGGGCAGGCAGAGCGCGGGGTCCAGGCCACGGGCGGCGTCCTGCAGGAAGGGCGCTTCCTCGATGAAGCCGGTGGCGACGGTGAAGGGGGTGGTCCGCCGTAGATGGTCCGCCATGGCCTCCGCCCCCTCCGCCGAGGCGCGGGCCACCCGGCTGCCGTGGGCGGCCAGCAGCAGGGTGGTGCTGGCCGGATCGAGCCCCGCGGCCTTCGCCCCCTCCAGCGCGGCGCGGGCGGTGAGCGCGGGCAGTTCGGGGGTGGCGCCGAAGGCGGGCAGGGGGGTGAGGTGCCCGGCCCCGGCCTCGGCCAGCCGGCGGGGCAGCAGGGTGCGGGTGAACCAGCCCTCGGCCATGAAGAAGGGAAAGATCAGCGGCCGGTCGAGCCGGGCCAGCGCCGCCTCCAGCGCCCCGGGGGCCGCCAGCGTGGCGCCCCTGATCTTCCAACCCGGCAGCAGCGCCTGCACCCGGGCGGCCAGATCCGCCATCGCCGCCTCCTGCGGGGCGGGGTCGGAGGGCTGGCCATGGGC
Organism: Paracoccaceae bacterium; assembly: GCA_037190175.1. Lineage (GTDB taxonomy): Bacteria > Pseudomonadota > Alphaproteobacteria > Rhodobacterales > Rhodobacteraceae > JBBCJM01. The sequence continues at coordinate 40,126 of JBBCJM010000182.1, forward strand.
GATCAGCAGCGCCTGCATCACCGCCCCGACAGCCAGTTGCCGAAACCCGCCAGCCGCGAGGGCGGGCCGCCCTTCGCCTCGGCCCGGTCGGCGGCATTCAGCAGCGCATACATCCCCCGCACCCCCAGCCAGCGGAGGGGCTCCGGCTCCCAGGCCCGCACCTTGCGGTTGACCCAGGGGAGCTTGGTCAGCGGCGTCTCGGCCCCGGTCACCAGATCGGCCAGGGTGCGACCGGCGAGGTTGGCGGTGGAGACGCCCACGCCCACATAGCCGCCCGCCCAGCCGATCCCGGTCGTCGGGTCGAAGCCCACCGTGGCGCACCAGTCGCGCGGCACCCCCAGTACCCCGCACCAGGCATGGTCCACCGGCACCTCCGCCGCCGCCGGGAAGTGCCGGCGCAGGATGGCGGTCAGCCGCCGCACCGTCTCGGCATCCGGCCGGCCGTCCCGGTCCAGCCCTGAGCCCCAGCGATAGGGCACCCCCCGCCCGCCGACGGCGATCCGCCCCTCGCGCGTGCGCTGGCAATAGCAATAGGCATTGGCGAAATCGCCAAGGATTTCCTCGCCCTGCCAGCCGATCTTCTCCCAGATCTCCGCCGGCAGCGGTGCGGTGACGATCTGGGCCGAGTTGAGCGGCAGCCATTCCCGCCGCAAACCCGGCAGGCCGGCGGTGAAGCCCTCGGTCGCCCGCAGGATCGCCGGCGCGCTGACGGTGCCGCGGTCGGTCTCCACCCGGCCTGGGCGCAGGCCCAGCACGGCGGTGCCCTCGGCGATCCGCACCCCCCGCCGTTCCACCGCCGCCGCCAGCCCGCGCGCCAGCTTGGCCGGCTGCACCCGCGCCACGCCGCCCACCACCATCGCGCCCAGCGCGCCGGGGATGCGGATGCGGCGGGCCAGGTCCTCCGCCCCGATCTCGCGCACCCGTTCCTCGCCCCAGCCGCGGCGATGCGCCACCTCGGCCCGCAGCCGCGCCAGTTGCGCCGGGTTCACCGCCACCATCAGTTCGTCGGTGCGGCGGATGTCGGCCTCGATCCCCTCGGCCCCGGCCACTCGAATCACCTCGTCCACCGTGCCGCCCATGGCCGCCACCATCGCGCGCACCCCGGCCTCGCCGGCGTCGCGGGCATACCTCTCATGGTTCCAGGCGAAGCCGCCGCTCAGCCAGCCGCCGTTGCGCCCCGAGGCGCCGAAGCCGGCGAATTCCCGCTCCACCACCAGCACGTCGAACTCGGGCCGGGCGGCCTTCAGATACCAGGCCGCCCAGAGCCCGGTATAGCCCGCCCCCACGATGCAGACGTCCGCCCGGGTATCGCCCGCCAGCGGCGCCCGCCGCCCCGGCATCCCGATGTCGGCGTACCAGAAGGACACCTCGCCCCAGCGCATTGCCTTCCCCTCGCGGTCCAGGCCCCGAGACTGCCGCGGCACCGCGCCGCGGGCAAGCGCGGCCCGTGTTGCGGGGCCGGGGTATCTGTGGCAAGACGAACCTCGGAAAATCCAGACCGACGGGTTCAGTCATGGCCGATTTCGCGCGACGCCGCATGATGATGGTGGACACGCAGGTGCGTCCCTCGGACGTGACGAAGTTCCCCATCATCGAGGCGATGCTGGCCGTCCCGCGCGAGGTCTACGTGCCCGACGCGCTGCGCGAGGCGGCCTATGTGGGCGAGAACCTGAGCCTTGGCCCCGGCCGGGTGCTGCTGGAGCCGCGCACCCTGGCCAAGATGCTGGACGCGCTGGACATCCGCCCCGGCGACCTCGTGCTCGACCTCGGCTGCGGCCATGGCTATTCCGCGGCGGTGATCGCCCGGCTGGCCGAGGCCGTGGTGGCGGTGGAGGAGGGCGAGGCGCTGGCCGCCGAGGCGCAGCGCCGGCTCTCGGCCGAGGGGGTGGACAGCGCGGCGGTGATCGCGGGGCCCTTGGCCGCAGGCGCGCCGAAACATGCGCCCTATGACGTGATCACCATCCAGGGCGGCGTCGAACAGGTGCCCGAGGCGATCCTCGACCAGTTGCGCGAGGGCGGGCGGATCGGCGCGCTCTTCATCGACGGAAACCTCGGCACCATGCGTATCGGGCTGAAACAGGGCGGCGCCGTCACCTGGCGGCAGGCGTTCAACGCCGCGGCGCCGGTGATCCCGGGCTTCGAACGGGCGCGGGCGTTCTCGCTCTGAGAGCGGAAGAAAAAGGGGCAGGGCGGATGCGGCAGACGATCGGGGCGATCCTGGGGGCGGCGATGGCGCTGGCCGTGACGGTGGCGGCGCCCGCGCGGGCCGACACGCTGGCCGATACGCTGATCGCGGCCTATCGCAACTCCAACCTGCTGGAGATGAACCGCGCCGTGCTGCGCGCGGCGGACGAGGACGTGGCGCAGGCGGTTTCCACCCTGCGGCCGACGCTGACGCTGTCCGGCGGGCTTTCCTATTCCAACCAGCGGCTCGATGAACTGTCCGCTTCGCTGTCCTTGCAGGCGCAGATGACGCTCCTGGACTTCGGCCGCAACGCGCTGGCCATCGAGGCGGCCAAGGAAAGCGTGATGGCCACCCGCTGGTCGCTGGTCAATGCCGAGCAGCAGGTGCTGCTGAACGCGGTGCGCGCCTATATCGGGGTGCGGCTGAACCTGGACATCGTGGCGCTGCGCGAGGCCAACCTGCGGCTGATCACCCAGGAACTGCGCGCCGCCGAGGACCGTTTCGAGGTGGGCGAGATCACCCGCACCGACGTGGCGCTGGCCGAGGCGCGGCTGGCGGCCTCGCGCTCCGACCTGGTGGCGGCGCAGGGCGATCTGGCCATCGCGCGCGAGACCTTCCAACTGGCCGTGGGCCGCCCGCCCGGGGCGCTGACCGGGGTGGTGCGGCTGCCGCGCATTCCCGCCACGCTGGAAGAGGCGCGGCGCATCGGCCAGCAGGGCCATCCGCTGGTGCGCCAGGCCCAGCACCAGGTCACCATCGCCGACCTCAGCGTCTCGCGCGCGCAGGCCAATACCCGGCCCACGCTCTCGATCACCGCGGGCCGGTCCTGGTCCGACGGCGGCGGCAACCCGGGCGACAGCATCGGGCTCAGCTTCAACCAGACGCTCTATGCCGGGGGGCGGCTCTCCTCGCTCTACCGCCAGGCGCTGGCCGGGCGCGACCGGGCCCGGGCCGGGCTGCACCAGACGGTGGCCGAGGTCTCGCTGGGGGTGGGCGAGGCCTGGGCCAACCTCTCGGTCGCCCGCGCCACCATCGAGGCCGCCGACCGCCAGATCCGCGCCGCGCAGACCGCCTTCGAGTCGGTGCGCGAGGAAGCCCGGCTGGGCGCGCGCACCACGCTCGACGTGCTGGACGCCGAGCAGGAGCTGCTGGCCGCCCGCACCAGCCGGCTTTCGGCCGAGGCCACGCAGGTGGTGCAGGCCTATACCCTGCTGGCGGCCATGGGGCTCCTGACCGTGGACCACCTCGACCTCGGCATCCCGACCTACGACCCGGCCGCCTATTACAACGCGGTCAAGGGCGCGCCGGCGACCTCCACCCAGGGCAAGCGGCTGGACCGGGTGCTGGAGGCCATCGGCAAGACCCGCTGAGGCCTGGGCGCATTTCCTCCGCTGCGTTAAGGCTTTGGGCACCCCGCGCTTGTATCGCGGGGGCTGCGGGACTAGACTGCGGGCAACGATCAGGCGGAAACGCCGGCAGCAAGGGTATCGGGCCGGGGAACGCGGCCGAGCCAAGGGGGCAACGGGCAGCATGTCGGAACCGATGTCGTCGGGCGAGATCGAGGACGTGCTGTCCTCCATACGCCGCCTCGTCTCCGAGGATCTGCGCTCGACCGCACGCCCGGCCTTTCCGGCGGCCTCCGGGCCCGCGCCCGCCGCCCCCGTGCTGCCCCCGAAGCTGCTGCTGACCCCCGCCCTGCGCGTGGTGCCGCCGCCCGAGCCGGTGCCGCAGCCGCAGGAGATCGCCGAGGCGGAGCCGGAAGAGGCCGTGGAGGAGACCCCGGCCGAAGAGATCGCCGAGGCGGCGCCCGAACCCGCCCCCCCGCTGCGGCTGGAGGTGGTGGAGACCGCCTTCCCCGAACCCGAGGTCGAGGCCTGGGAGGGCGAGCCGGACCCCGAGCCCGAGTTCGAGCCCCCTCCGGTGCTGGACCCCCGCGTGGCCAGCATCGGCGCCCGCATGGCCCGCCGCGACACCGCCTGGGAGGCGGAGACCGGCGATCCCCCGCTGACCCGCCTGTCCTGGATCGAGGTGGCCGAGCGGCGGGAGGAAGAGGAGGCGCGGGCGATGCCCTTCGTGCACCGCCCCTCGGTGCCCGAGACCCGCCCCCCCGAGACCCGCGCCGAAGAGCCCGCGCTGATCGCCACCACCGACGAGGTGCTGGACGAGGCGGTGCTGCGCGAGATCGTGCGCGAGGTGCTGCGCGAGGAATTGCAGGGCCACCTGGGCGAGCGCATCACCCGCAACATCCGCAAGCTGGTGCGCGCCGAGGTCCACCGCTCGCTGACCCTGCGCGATTACGAGTGACGGCTGCTGCGAGGCGCCGATTTCTTTGAAGAAATCGAGGCGGAGCCTTCGAAGGCTCCGGGCCGGAGTTTTCGAAAACTCCGCTCTTCACCTGAATCATCGTTCACAAACGAAAACGCGCCCGGCGAGGGGCGCGTTCCTGCGATGCCATGAGGGCGGATCAGGCCGCCTCGGCCTGTTCCAGCGCGTGGCGGCGTTCGCTTTCCTCGCGGCTCAGCGCCACCGAGGTGCGCACGCCCTTGGCCACGAAGTCCATCAGCCCCTTCACCACCCGCTCGTTGGGGTCGATGCCGGCGCAGCTCAGCACCTCGCGCCCGTCCTTCGAACGGGCCCAGCGGGCGATCTGGTCGGGGCCGTTGCCGTATTTCTTGTCATCGGCGATCGCATCGTCCAGCGCCGCCAGCACAACGGCGGCAAAAAGCTTGCGCGCGCGCTGCCCCTGTTCGAAGTTGAAGGCGGTACCGTCCACGAAATCGACCATCGTCGTCGTCCTGTTCTTGCTCTTGCGCTTTGGGCGTCCGCGCAATATGGCGATTTGATCAAGATTCGGTATCCCGTGATCCACATGGCAGCCATGCGTCCGGTGCATGGCTTGGAAAAGGAACACCGTATTTCGTCGTCTCGCGCGCGGCGCTGACGCGAAATATAGAGGCCGCGGCAAACGCTTCAACCATTTGTCAAGGTTTTGCCATGATGTCGCGGGCATCGGCGGGGGTTCGCCTATGGCCTCAGTCCCGCGCCAGTGGATGGTGTTCCAGCACCAGCCGGGTCAGGTGCTCGTCCAGCACATGGGTATAGATCTCGGTGGTGCCGAGGTCGGCGTGGCCCAGCAGGGTCTGGATCGAGCGCAGGTCGGCCCCGCCGGCCAGCAGATGGGTGGCGAAGGCGTGGCGCAGCACGTGCGGCG
>JBBCJM010000183.1:0-18328 GCA_037190175.1 Paracoccaceae bacterium
GCCCAATGCCGCCGCCCTGGCCGCCGTGGACGGCTGGCGCGGCTGGCCGGCCGGGCGGCTCTTGCTGCTGGGCCCCGCCGGCGCGGGGAAAAGCCATCTGGCCGAGGTCTGGCGGGCCGAGACGGGCGCCGCGCTGGTCCAGGGCGCCGGGCTGACCGTCGATCAGGTGCCGGGGCTGGGCGGCGCGGTGGTGGTGGAGGCGGCCGAGGGCGTGGCGGGCACCCCGGCCGAAACCGCGCTCTTCCACCTGATCAACCTGCTGGCGGCGCAGGACGGCCGGCTCTTGCTGACCGCCCGCGCCCCGGTGCGCAACTGGGGCCTGCGGCTGCCCGACCTTTCCAGCCGGCTGCTGGCCACCGCCGTGGCCCGGATCGACCCGCCCGACGAGGCGCTGCTGGCCGCCGTTCTGGTCAAGCATTTCGCCGACCGGCAGCTCTCCGTCTCGCCCACTGTGATCGGCTGGCTGGTGCCGCGGATGGAGCGCAGCTTCGCCGCCGCCGCCGACCTCGCCGCCCGGCTGGACGCCGCCGCCCTGGCCCGCGGCGGCCCGGTGACCCGCGCGCTGGCCGCCGAGATGCTGGACAGTGCGGGGCGGCCGGGCGAGGATGGCTGAGAAACCGTCCTCAGTGCGATCATGACCCGTGCCGATTTCCTGAACTCGCCCTTTCCCGACCCGGTGACGCTGGACCCCGCCGAGACCGCCGGACCCCGCCGCTTCTTCAACCGAGAGTTGAGCTGGCTGGCCTTCAACTGGCGGGTGCTGGACGAGGCCGCCAACCCGGCCGTCCCCCTGCTGGAACGCCTGCGCTTCCTGTCGATCAGCGCCACCAACCTGGACGAATTCTACACCGTGCGGGTGGCCGGGCTGATGGCGCTGGTGCGCACCAATTCGCCCAGCCTGTCCGAGGACGGCCGCACCCCGGCCGAGCAGCTCGACCTCATCAACGAACAGGCGCGCCGGCTGATGGGCACCCAGCAGAGCGTGTTCAACCGGCTGAAGAAGGAGATGGAGGCGGCCGGGATCACCATCCTCACCCGCTCGAAGCTGACCAATCGCGACTTGAAGCACCTGGAGGCGCATTTCCTGCACAACGTCTTCCCGGTGCTGTCGCCGCTGGCCATCGACCCGGCGCACCCCTTCCCCTTCATCCCCAACGCCGGCTTCTGCCTGGCGCTGGAGCTGGAGCGCAGCGCCGACCGCCGGGGGCTGAAGGCGCTGCTGCCCGTGCCGCAGCAGATCGCGCGCTTCGTGCCGCTGCCCGCGAAGGCCGGCGAGCACCGCTTCCTGCCGCTGGAGGAACTGCTGCTCCTGCACATCGGCACGCTCTTCCCCGGCTATGTCGACCGCGGCCACTGCGCCTTCCGCGTGCTGCGCGACAGCGACCTGGAGGTGGAGGACGAGGCCGAGGATCTGGTGCGCGAATTCGAGACCGCGCTGAAGCGCCGCCGCCGGGGCGAGGTGATCCGGCTGAAGCTCTCGGCCGGCGCGCCCGAAGGGCTGCGCGCGCTGATCATGGACGAACTGGGCGTGTCGGGCGCCAAGATGGTCGAGGTGCGGGGGCTCCTGGGCATCGCCGACCTCAGGGAACTGGTGCTGCCCTCGCGCAAGGACCTGCTGTGGCCGCCCTTCACGCCCCGGGTGCCCGAGCGGGTGCAGGACCACGATGGCGACCTGTTCGCCGCGATCCGGCAGAAGGACATGCTGCTGCATCACCCCTACGAGACCTTCGACATGGTGATCCGCTTCCTGGAACAGGCGGCGCGGGATCCGAACGTGCTGGCGATCAAGCAGACCTTGTACCGCACCTCATGGGACAGCCCGGTGGTCTCGGCGCTGTGCGAGGCCGCCGAGGCCGGCAAGTCGGTCACCGCGCTGGTGGAGCTGAAGGCGCGCTTCGACGAGGCGGCGAACATCCGCCAGAGCCGCCGGCTGGAACGGGCCGGGGCGCATGTGGTCTACGGCTTCATGCACCTCAAGACCCATGCGAAGATCTCCACCGTGGTGCGGCGCGAGGGCGAGGGGCTGGTCACCTATACCCATTACGGCACCGGCAACTACCACCCGATCACCGCGCGGATCTACACCGACCTCAGCTTCTTCACCTGCGACGCGGCGCTGGGGCGGGACGCGACCAAGGTGTTCAACTATCTCTCCGGCTATGCCCAGCCCGAGGGGCTGGAGAACCTGGCGATCTCGCCCCTCACGCTGAAGCCGCGGCTCCTGGAACTGATCGCGGCCGAGGCCGAGCACGCCCGCGCCGGGCGGCCGGCCGAGATCTGGGTCAAGGTCAACAGCCTGATCGCGCCCGAGGTGATCGACGCGCTCTACGCAGCCTCGCAGGCCGGGGTGCGGATCTCCTGCGTGGTGCGCGGGATCTGCGGGGTGCGGCCGGGGGTGAAGGGGCTGTCCGAGAACATCCGGGTGAAGTCGGTGGTGGGCCGGTTCCTGGAACATTCCCGCATCGTCTGCTTCGGCAACGGCCACGGCCTGCCCTCGCGCCGGGCGCGGGTGTTTTTGTCCTCGGCCGACTGGATGGGCCGCAACCTGGGCCGCCGGGTGGAGACGCTGGTCGAGGCGCACAACTTCACGGTCAAGGCGCAGATCATCAGCCAGATCATGGCGGCGAACCTGGCCGACGAGGCGCAGAGCTGGGTGCTCTCCGCCGACGGCACCTATGCCCGGCCCCCGGCGCCCCCGGACGGCAAGCTCTTCAACTGCCACCGCTTCTTCATGGAGAACCCCTCGCTCTCCGGCCGCGGCCGCGCCGGCGCCCGCGACGCCCCCCGCCTGGCCCAGGCCCGCGACGAGGCCCCGGCGGCGGAGTGACCTGCGGAAAGCGCGAGCCGGAACGAAGGACGGTTTCAGTCAGACTGTCCCCCCTCCTGCTTTCTTTGGTGTCTTAAATATCCCGGGGTCCGGGGCAGCGCCCCGGGGGTTCCACCAAAGCAACGCCAAAGTAGGAGCGCGCGGGGGGTCCAAGGGGGGCGGCAGCCCCCCTTGCCCGGCCCAACGCCCGCAGGCCGCCAGGCCGAGGGGGGCGGGAGGCCTCCGCTCCCGGGTTGACCGCGACGCTGCAGGGCGGCATGTTCCGCCCGACATCGGCAACCGGGGCTTTCGGCATGGACAAGGCGGTCAGGCAGTCCGATGACGAGGGCGCCGAGCATGGCCGGTTCGGGGGCCGGCCGCTGTTCGACGACCCCTCGGTGCGCGCGCTGCGCCGGGTGGGGGTGGTGGACGTGGGCTCGAACTCCGTGCGCCTGGTGGTCTTCGACGGCGCCGCCCGCAGCCCCGCCTATTTCTACAACGAGAAGATCATGGCCGGCCTCGGGCAGGGGCTGGCCGAGACCGGCCGGCTCAACCCCCGCGGCCGCGAGCGCGCGCTCTCCGCCTTGCGGCGATTCGCGCTGCTGGCCAGGGGGATGGAGGTCGATCCGCTGACCTGCGTGGCCACCGCCGCGGTGCGCGAGGCCGAGGACGGCCCCGCCTTCCAGGCCGAGGTCGAGGCCGAGACCGGGCTTTCCCTGCGCGTGGTCTCGGGCGACGAGGAGGCGCGGCTTTCCGCGCAGGGGGTGCTGCTGGGCTGGCCCGACGCCGAGGGCATCGTCTGCGACATCGGCGGCAACTCGATGGAGCTGGCCCGGGTGGGCGGCGGCCGGGTGGGGCGGCGGGCGACCTCGGCCCTCGGCCCGTTCCGGCTGCAGCAGGTCGCGGGCGGGGCCACCGCCCGGCGCGCCCATATCCGCGCCACGCTGAAGCGGCTGCGCGAGGACTTCCAGTCGAAGGGCGAGCGGATCTATCTGGTCGGCGGCTCCTGGCGGGTGATCGCCCGGCTGGACATGGAGCGGCGCAGCTATCCGCTGACCGTGCTGCACGAATACCGCATGACCCCGCGTTCGGTGACCGAGACGCTGGACTGGATCGCGGCCAGCGACCTGAACGTGCTGCGCGGCCGCACCGGCACCGGGGCCGAGCGGATGGAGCTGATCCCGCTGGCCGCCGAGGTGCTGCGCGAGCTGGTCTCGATCTTCAAGCCGAAGGAGATCGACATCTCCGCCTACGGCATCCGCGAGGGGCTGCTCTACGAGGCCATGCCCGAGCGCCTGCGCGCCCGCGACCCGCTGATCGAGGCGGCGCGGGCGGCCGAGATCGCGCAGGCGCGGATGCCGGGGTTCGGCAAGAAGCTCTTCGCCTTCCTCGAGCCGCTGTTCCGCGGGGTGAGCGCGCCGCGGCTGCGGCTGATCAAGGCCGCCTGCCTGCTCCATGACACCACCTGGCGCGCGCATCCCGACTATCGCGCCGAGGTCTGTTTCGACAACGCCACGCGGGCGAACCTCGGCGGGCTCGACCATCCGGGGCGGGTGTTCCTGGGCCTCGCGCTCCTGCACCGCTACAAGAACAGCCGCGCCGGCACCCGGCTGGAGCCGATCTTCCACCTGGTCTCCGACGAGGGGATCCAGGAGGCCGAGGTGCTGGGCAAGGCCATGCGCTTCGGCGCCATGTTCTCGACCGCCGATCCCGCGGCGGCGGGGCGGCTGGTCTGGCGGCCGAAGAAGCGCGAGCTGGAGCTGGCGCTGACGCCGCTGGGGCAGGGGCTGTTCGGCGAGGTGGCGCAGGCGCGGTTCCAGTCGCTGGCGCTGGCCCTGCGGGCGACGACGAAGGTCAGGCAGGTGGGCGGCGATGTGGCGGCTTGACCATCTGGCGGTGACCGCGCGGGATCTGGAGGAAGGCGTGGCCGCGGTGGAGGCCGCGCTGGGCGTGCGGCTGGCGCCCGGCGGCGTGCATCCGCTGATGGCGACCCACAACCGCCTGCTGAGGCTGGGCGACGTGTATCTGGAGGTGATCGCCCCCGACCCCGCCCAGGCCACGCCCGAGCACCCCCGCTGGTTCCGCATGGACGAACGCCGCGGCCCGCCCCGGCTGACCAACTGGATCGCCGCCTGTGCCGACCTCGACGCCGCGCTTTCCGCGGCACCTCCGGGAGCGGGGGTGGCCACGGCGCTGACGCGCGGCGAGTTCCGCTGGCGCATCGGCATCCCGCCGGACGGCCGGCTGCCCTTCGGCGACGCCTTCCCGGCGCTGATCGAATGGCAGGGCGCGGCGCATCCGGCCCGGGCGCTGCCCGACAGCGGCCTGCGCCTGCGCCGGCTGGTCGTCACCCACCCCGAGGCCGCGGCGCTGCGCCGGGCGCTGGCGCCGGTGGAGGACGAGCGGGTGACGGTGGTCTCCGGCGCCCCGGGTCTGGCGGCCGAGTTCGACACCCCCCACGGCCGGCGGGTGCTGGAATGATCCGTCCCGTGGCCGAGGCCGACCTGGAGGCCATCCTCGCCATCTGGAACCCGCTGATCCGCGGCACCGCCGTCACCTTCAACGCCGCCGAGAAGTCGCCTGCCGAGCTGGCCCGGATGATCGCCGCCCGCCGCGCCGAGGGGCGGGAATTCCTGGTGGCCGGCGCGCCGGGGCAGGTGCTGGGCTTCGCCAGCTACGACCAGTTCCGCGGCGGCAACGGCTATGCCCGCGCCATGGAGCACACGGTGATCCTGGGCGAGGGCGCGCGGGGCAGGGGCCTCGGCCGCGCGCTGATGGCGGCGGTGGAGGATCACGCCCGCGCCGGGGGCGCCGGCACGATGATCGCCGGCATCTCGGCCGAGAACCCCGCCGCCCGCGCCTTCCACGCCGCCATCGGCTATGCCGAGATCGCCGTCATCCCCCGCGTGGGCTGGAAATTCGGCCGCTGGTTCGATCTGGTGCTGATGCAGAAATTCCTGTCCTGACCGCGGGGCGGCCGCTATCATGCCGCCGTAACGAAAGGCCCTCCTCCCCATGTCGATCTGGACCCGCATCGCCGAGGCGCTGGCCGCTCTGGGCCGCGGCGACGGGCTTGCCGCGGTGTTCGACCGGCTGCGGGGGGTGCGGCCGGCCACGCCGGAACGTTCGGTCGCCTTCACCATCGCGGTGATCGCCCTGGGGGCCAAGATGGCCAAGGCCGACGGGCAGGTCTCGCGCGACGAGGTGATGGCCTTCCGCCGCATCTTCCACGTGGCGCCCGAGGACGAGGCCCATGCCGCCCGCGTCTTCAACCTCGCCCGGCAGGACGTGGCGGGGTTCGAGGTCTATGCCGAGAAGATCTCCGCGCTGTTTGCCGGCGACGACCGCCAGACCCTGGTCGACGTGCTGGAGGGGCTGTTCGCCGTGGCGGTGGCGGACGGCGACTATCACCCGGCCGAGGACGCCTTCCTGGCCGAGGTCGCCCGCCGCTTCGGGATGGGCGACCGCTGCTTCCGCGCCCTGCGCGCACGGTTCGTGGAGGGTGCGCCGCGCGATCCCTATGACGTGCTGGGGGTGCCGCCCGAGGCGCCGCTCGACCAGGTGCGGGCGGCCTGGCGGCAGGCGGTGCGCGACAGCCATCCCGACCGGCTGATCGCCCGCGGCGTGCCGGCCGAGGCGGTGCGGCTGGCCGAGGGCCGGCTGATCGCCATCAACGCCGCCTGGGACGAGATCAATGCCCGCCGCGCCGCCTGAGCTGCCGGCCCGGCTGCGGCTGGCGACCTGGAACGTCGAATGGATGAACGGGCTCTTCAACGACGACGGCTCGCCGCGCGAGGATGCCGAACCCTCGGCCCGCCACCAGGTCACCCGGGGCGAGCAGCTGGCCGCCATCGCCATCGTGCTGACCGCGCTCGACGCCGACGGGGTGCTGGTCATCGAGGCGCCCGACACCAACGGCCGCCGCTCCACCGTCAAGGCGCTGGAAAGCTTCGCTGCCCATGCCGGGCTGCGGCAGAGCCGCGCGATCCTCGGCTATCCCTCGGACAGCGAGCAGGAGATCGCCTTCCTCTGGGATCCCGCCCGGCTGACCGCCCGCCACGATCCGCAAGGCGCGGCGGGCGCGCGCGACGGGACCGGGCGGTTCGACGGCGCCTTCCGCTATGACCTCGACGCCGACGCCGACCCCGAGACGATCCGCTGGAACAAGCCGCCCCTGGAGGTGGCTCTGGAGGCGGGCGGGCTCTCGCTGCGGCTGATCGGGGTCCACGCCAAGTCCAAGGCCCCCTACGGCGGCCGCGACCCCGCCCAGACCCTGCGCATCGCCATCGACAACCGCCGCAAGCAGCTGGCGCAATGCCTCTGGCTGCGCCGCCGGGTGGAGGGCCATCTGGCCGCGGGCGAGGCGCTGGTGGTGGCGGGCGACTTCAACGACGGCCCCGGGCTTGACGAGTTCGAGCGGCTGTTCGGCCGCTCCGGGGTCGAGATCGTGCTGGGCGCCGAGGGGCCGCCCGAGCTGCGGCTGACCGACCCCCACGCCGCCATGGCGCTGCAAAGCCGCGTCGCCGCCGGTCCCACCTCCGCCCGCTTCTGGGACCGCACGCACCACCGCTATTTCGGGGCGCTGCTGGATTTCGTCATGGTCTCGCCCGGGCTGGCCGCGCGGGGCTGCGACTGGCGGATCTGGCATCCCTTCGACGATCCCGCCATCGCCGCGGTCCCGGAACTGCGCGAGGCGCTGCTGGCGGCCTCGGACCACTTCCCGGTGACGCTCGACATCCCCATATCCGCCCCGTGACCCAGAGGGAGGCCCCCATGTCCCCGCGCGCCCTGATCCTGGCCTTGGCCCTAGCCGTTCCCGCCGCCGCCCAGACCCCGCCGCCTTCCGAGTCCGGGGGGTTCAGCCTGATGGAGGAAGGCGCGAAGCTCCTGCTGCGCGGGCTTCTGCAGGAGATGGAGCCGGCGCTGGACGAGATGGACCGCGCCCTGCGCGAGCTGGAGCCTTCCTTGCGCGAGATGGGCCCGGCGCTGGGGCAGCTGGTCGAGCTGATGGGCGACGTGCGCCATTACGAGGCGCCGGAACGGCTGCCGAACGGCGACATCCTGATCCGCCGCAAACCCGACGCCCCGACGCCCCCGCCCCTGCCGGGCGAGACCCCGGCGCCGGGAGAGATCGACCTCTGAGCCGCTCCTCGAGCCTGCCGGCTCTCCTCGCTGCGGCGCCGATCCGGGAAGGGCGCGCGCGGCGCCGACCGCCGGGGGCCAGCCCCCCGGACTCCCCCCGGGGGGGATATTTGGAACACCAAAGAAAGCAGGAGGGGGAACAATCTGAATCAAAATGCCCCTTCTTCTGTCCATAAATATCCCACGGGGGTCCGGGGGTGTGAAACCCCCGGCGCCTTCCACGGGCGCGGTGGCGGCAGGATGGCCGGCCCCAGCGAAGAGAGCCGACAGGCTCGATGAGCGGCCCCTCACCCCCAGCCGTCGATCCGGTAATCGCGTTTGACACCCCTGGTCGCCCGGAACCAGTCGGACGCATGGGTGCGGGCCTGGTGCATCTCGAACGCCTCCCGCCCGGCAAAGCGTTCCTCCACCCGCCAGACCAGCGGGTCGGCGGTGGGCGTGACCTCGAAGGAAAGGCACCCCGGCTCGGCCCGGGTCAGGCGGGCGTGTTCGGGCAGATGGGCCGCAACCACCGCCGCCTCGGCCGCGTCGGCGCAGACGAGGCGCCCGGTCAGATGGACGACCCCGGGGGAACAGGCGTCACACATGGGCTTTCCGGGGCACAGGGCCGGTCACGACAGCACCCGCTGCACGATCCCCGGCTCCCGCTCGATCAGCGCCAGCAGCACGCGGGCCGGGCCGTCCGGGGTGCGGCGGCCCTGTTCCCAGTTGAGCAGCGTGGCCTTCTTCACCCCGATGGAGCGGGCGAATTCGGCCTGGCTGAGCCCGGTGCGGGCGCGGATGGCGCGCACGTCCGGCGCGGGCACCTCGATCTCGTGCACCACCCCCTCGCCTTCGCCCCGCGCGAAGGCCAGCGCCTCCTTCAGCCCCTGCTCGATCCGCCGGAACGCCTCGCTGCTCATGTCCGTCTCCCGTAGCATGCGGCGAGTTCGTCGCCGAGTTTCACCAGTGCCGCCAGTTCGCCCGCCGACAGGTTCGCCTTCTCGTTCTTGGCGAACATCGTCAGCAGGAACACCGGCCCGGCCCCGGCGCGATAGAAATGGACGGTACGGAACCCCCCGCTCTTGCCCGCACCGGCCCGGGCGAAGCGCGCCTTCCGCAACCCGCCGCCCAACGACACGCCCGCTTCGGGATCGGCCGCCAGCATGTCGATCAAGGCCGTCCGCTCGGCCTCGGTCATCAGATCCTTGGCGCGGCGCACGAACTCGGGCAGTTCCACCACCGTCACCAGCATCTATGCGCCACTGGCTTATATGTCAATGGCGCATATCACACATCCAGCTCCTCCACGAACCGCGCATTCTCGGTGATGTACTGGAACCGCAGCTCGGGCTTCTTGCCCATCAGGCGTTCCACCAGGTCGCCGGTCTCGCCGGGTTCATCCTCGTCGATGGCCACCCGGATCAGCTTGCGGGTGGCGGGGTTCATCGTGGTGTCCTTCAGATCCTTGGCGTCCATCTCGCCCAGGCCCTTGAAGCGTTGCACGTCGATCTTGCCCTTGCCGCCCAGGCCGCGCGCCAGCCACAGTTCCTTCTCGGCGTCGTCGGCCACGTACATCCGCTTCGGCCCCTGGGTCAGGCGATACAAGGGCGGGCAGGCGAGGTAGAGGTGCCCCTTATCGATCAGGGGCCGCATCTGGGTGAAGAAGAAGGTCATCAGCAGCGAGGCGATATGCGCGCCGTCCACGTCGGCGTCGGTCATGATGATGACCTTCTCGTAGCGCAAATCGTCGAGGTTGAACTTCGAGCCCATCTGCACGCCCAGGGCCTCGCAGATGTCCCGGATCTCGGCGTTGTCGTTCAGCTTGCCCGAGGCCGCGCCCAGCACGTTCAGCACCTTGCCGCGCAGGGGCAGCAGGGCCTGGAACTCGCGGTCGCGCGCGCCCTTGGCGCTGCCGCCGGCGCTGTCGCCCTCCACGATGAAGATTTCCGTCCCCTCGCGGGACTTGGCGGAACAGTCGGTCAGCTTGCCGGGCAGGCGCAGCCGCTTGGTGGCGCTTTTCCGGGCGGTTTCCTTTTCCTGCTTGCGGCGCAGGCGTTCCTCGGCCCGCAGCACCAGGAAGTCGAGGATGGCGCCGGCGGATTTCGGGTCCTTGGCCAGCCAGTTGTCGAAATGGTCGCGCACCGCGCCCTCGACCCAGCGGCCGGCCTCCTCGCTGGCCAGCCGGTCCTTGGTCTGGCCCACGAACTGCGGCTCGCGGATGAACACCGAGAGCAGCGCGCAGCCCCCCGCCTGCAGATCCTCGCGGGTGATCAGGTCGACCTTGCGGTTGCGGCTCAGCTCGCCATGCGCCCGGATGCCCTTCAGCACGGCGAGCCAGAAGCCGTTCTCGTGGGTGCCGCCCTCGGGGGTGGGCACGGTGTTGCAATAGCTCTGGATGAAGCCGTCGCGCGCGGGGGTCCAGTTGATCGCCCATTCCACGCTGCCGGGCACGCCGAACTTGTCCTGGAACTCCACCTTGCCGGCGAAGGGGCGGTCGGCGTAGGTCGTGGTCTTCTGCAACTGGTCGGCCAGGTAGTCCGACAGGCCGCCGGGGAAGTGGAACACCGCCTCCATCGGCGTGTCGCCGTCGGGCACCGCCGAGCGCCAGCGGATCTCCACGCCGGAGAACAGATAGGCCTTGGACCGGGCCATCTTCAGCAGGCGGTGGGGCTTCAGCTCCTGATGGCCGAAGATCTCGGGGTCGGGATGGAAGGTGACCGAGGTGCCGCGGCGGTTGGCGGTGGGGCCGACCTTCTGCACGGGCCCGAGCGGGATGCCGCGGCTGAACTCCTGCGCGAAAAGCTCGCGGTTGCGGGCGACCTCCACCCGCATCCGGTCGGACAGCGCGTTGACCACGCTGGCCCCCACCCCGTGCAGCCCCCCCGAGGTGGCATAGGCCTTGCCGCCGAACTTGCCGCCCGAGTGCAGGATGCAGAGGATGACCTCCAGCGCCGACTTGCCGGGGAACTTCGGATGCGGATCGACCGGCATCCCGCGGCCGTTGTCGCGGATGGTGACCGAGCGGTCGGCGTGCATCTCGACCTCGATGCGGGTGGCATGGCCCGCCACCGCCTCGTCCATCGCGTTGTCGAGGATCTCGGCCGCCAGATGGTGCAGCGCGCGTTCGTCGGTGCCGCCGATATACATGCCGGGGCGCTTGCGGACGGGTTCCAGCCCCTCCAGCACCTCGATCGAGGAGGCGTCATAGATCTCGGCGCCGCTCAGCAGGTCGTTGGCCATGGGCCCTCCTTGGTGGGTGCGCCGATTGTGGCAGGCCGGGGCGGCAGGGGCAAGATGTGGGGTCAGCCCCGGTCGCGCAGCCAATCCGACAGGGCGGCTTCTTCCAGCTGGCCCTGGGCGATGCGGATGATCAGCGGCCCGACCTCCTCGGCGGTCCAGCCGATGCGGACCCCGTTGGCGGCCAGCACCGCGTTCATCGCCCGGAAGGCGGTGCGCTTGTTGGCGTCGTTGAAGCAATGGCCCTGCGCGATCACCATGCAATAGGCCGCCGCCAGGTCGAAGACATCCTCGACCAGCCCGAAGGCGAGGCGGTTGTCCACGCGACCGAGCGCCCCTTCCAGCGACTTGTCACGGGCCAGGCCGGGCAGTTCGCCATCGTTCAGCACCTCGTCGTGGATCGCCACGACGATTTCGGGAGTGAGCGTCAGCACATCGGGCCCCTATTTGTCCTTCAGGTAGTCCAGAACCGGCTGCACCTCGGCGCGGGTCTCGGCCAGATGGGCGCGCAGCTCGTCCATCGTCATCGCCCGGTGGGTGCCGGGGGCGGGAATCGCGTCCATCGGCACGAAATACCCCACCGGCTGGCTGTTCTTCAGGATCGCCACCGGCTTGCCGCCGGCGCGGTCGAGCACCTTCTGCGGTTCGCGCAACTCGGTGATGGTGGCGATCTGGCGGGTCAGCAGGCTGGCCATGGCGGTTCCCCTTGAAATGTGCATCGCAATATGCATCATGATGCACGTTGTTTCAAGGGGCGTCAGGCGGGTTCGGCGTTGCGGCGTTCCAGCATCGCCTTGAACCCCGGCCGGGCCTGGCAGCGGGCCAGCCAGGCCGACAGCGCGGGATAGGGTTCCAGCGCCGGCGGGTAGGGCTGGGCGTAGCGCACGCATTCCGCGACCATGATGTCGGCCACGGTGAAGCGCCCGCCCATCAGCCAGTCGTTCGCGGCCAGATGCGCCTCCAGCCGGGCGAAGGTGCGGGCGAGCGTCCCGGCCCCCGCCTGCATCCGCGCCTGGCCCTCGGGCGTGTCCTTCTGCCCGGCCATGGCCACCGCGAGGATCTCGTAGGCCCCGGGCTCCACCCCCGTGGCGGCGACCAGGGCCCAGTTCAGCGCCTCGGCGTCCTCCTTCCAGTCGCGGGGGCCGAGTTCGCCACCATGCCGCCGGGCGATATGCAGGCAGATCGCCAGCGACTCGGTCAGCACCAGCCCGTCCTCCTCCCAGGCCGGAACCTGGCCCTGCGGGTTCACCTTCAGGAACTCGGGCGAGCGGGTGTGCAGGGCGCCGGGCGGCGCGGGATCGGGCAGGCGATAGTGCTGCACCACCGGCACCTGGTCGAAGGGCACCCCGGCCTCGATCAGCAGCCAGAGCGGGCGCGAGGCGCGGGAACGGGCGACGCCGTAGAGCGTGGGCATGGGGACTCCTCCTGTGGACCGCGCGACCCTAGTGGGCGGCGGGCGCGGCGGGAAGGGCCGTCGCGCTTGCGCCGGGGGGCCCGGGAGGCTACCCCGATAGCGGGAGGGCCGGGCGATGTGGGACGAACGCTATGCGACCGGGGACTACATCTTCGGCACCGAGCCGGCGGATTTCGTGCGCGCCGCCGCCGCCCTGCTGCCCCCTGCCGCAAGGGTGCTGAGCCTGGCCGAGGGCGAGGGGCGCAATTCCGTCTGGCTGGCCGGGCAGGGGCACCGGGTGACCGGGATCGACCAGTCGGGCGTGGGGCTGGCCAAGGCCGCGCGGCTCGCCGCCGCCCGGGGGGTGGAGGTCGACCTGCAGCAGGGCGACGTGCTGGACTGGGACGGATCGGATGGGCCCTGGGATGCGGTGCTGGCGGTCTTCGTGCATTTCTTCCCGCCGGAATGGCCGATGCTCGCCCGCGCGGTGCAGCGGGGGGTCGGGCCCGGGGGCCTCTTCCTCTACCACGGCTATCACCCCGACCAGATCGGCCTCGGCACCGGCGGGCCGCGCGACCCGGCGATGCTGCTGCCCGCCGCCGCCGTCGCCGCGCATTTCCCGGGCTGGGAGCCCATGATCCTGCGCGACCACGAGGCGGTGCTGGCCGAGGGGCAGCGCCATGTCGGCCGTTCCGCGCTGGTCGACGTGGCCCTGCGCGCGCCCGTGGTGGCGCCGGGCGGTGCGCCGGGCTAACATCCCGCCATGCTGCGCCTCGCCCTCCTCCTGCTGCTGCTGCCCGCCCCGGCGCCGGCCCATCCGCATATCTTCATCGACGGCGGGGTGGAGCTGGTCTTCGAGGGCGGGCGCCCGGTCGCGGTGCGGGTGACCTGGAGCTATGACGACTTCTATTCCATGATCATGATCGAGGATCTGGGGCTCGACCCCGACCACGACGGGGTGCTGACCGCCGAGGAGACCGCGTCCCTTTCCGGCTTCGACATGGACTGGGACCCGGATTTCGCCGGCGACACCTATGTGATCGCCGGCGAGTTCGAGGTGCCGCTGTCGCGCCCGCTGGACTGGACCGCCAGCTATGAAAACGGCCGCATCGTCACCACCCACCTGCGCCGCTTCGAGGCCGAGGTGGCCCTGGGCGCGCCGGTCACGGTGCAGGTCTACGACCCGGGCTATTACACCGCCTATACCATCGCCTTCGCGCCGCTGCTGAGCGGGGCCGGCGCCGGCTGCACCGCCACGGTGTGGGAGCCCGACCGCGCCGCGGCCGATGCGATCCTGCAGGCGGCGATCGAGGAGATGTCGGGCTCGGGCGCGCTGGAGGGCGACTTTCCGGCCGTGGGCTCGGCCTATGCCGAGGAGGTGCGGGTCGAATGCACGGGGAGCTGACGGCGGGCACTGGCGGGCGGCTGGGCCGGGCGCTGCTCTGGGCGGGGCTGCTGGCGGCGCTGCCGCTCCTGGTGCTGTGGACCACCGGCGGGATCGACGCGCTGGCGCGCTGGGCCGCCGAGGGGCAGCGGCAGTCGCAGAACTCGCTGGCCGGATCGCTGCGGGGCCTGCGCGCGGGAGAGGCCGGGGCCTTCCTGGCGCTGATGGGCGTGGCCTTCGCCTATGGGGTGTTCCACGCCGCGGGGCCGGGGCACGGCAAGGTGCTGATCGGCGGCTATGGCCTCGCGCGCCGGGTGCCGCTCTGGCGGCTCGCGGGGCTGGCGCTGGCTTCCAGCCTCGCGCAGGCCACTACCGCGGTGGCGCTGGTCTATGCCGGGATCCTGCTGCTGGGCTGGACGCGCGAGCATCTGGTGGGCGTGGCCGAGGGGGTGATGCTGCCCGTGAGCCACCTGATGGTGGCGGCGATCGGCGGCTGGCTGGCCTGGCGCGGCTTCCGCGGCCTGCGGCGCAGCCTCGCGGCCCGGGACCACCATCACCACCACGACGAACATTGCGGGCACCGCCATGGCCCCACGCTGGAAGAGGTCTCGGGGCTCACCACCTGGCGCGAGGGGCTGGCGCTGATCGCCGGGGTGGCGGCGCGGCCCTGCACCGGGGCGCTGTTCCTGCTGGTGCTGACCTGGCAGATGGGCATCCCCGCGGCCGGGATCGCCGGCGCCTATGCCATGGGGCTGGGCACCGCCGCGATCACCGTGGCGGTGGCGGTGCTGGCGGTCTGGTCGCGCGAGGGCGCGCTGGCCGCACTCGCCTCCGGCCGCCTGGCCCGCGCGCTGCCGGTGCTGGAACTCGCCGCCGGGCTGGCCATCGCCGCGCTGTCGCTGGTGCTGTTCGGCAAGAGCATCTGAGCGTCGCGCGGGCGGAGAGCGCCGGGGGGCTTCACACCCCCGGACCCCCGTGGAGTAATTGAACCAAGGTGAGGGACAGTTTGAATCAAATTGTCCTTCTTCCTGCTTTCTTTGGTGCTCCAAATATCCCGGGGGGTCCGGGGGGCTGGCCCCCCGGCGGCCGGCTCAGGACGCAAGCGGTGGGGATCGGGAGCGCCTGCTTGCGCGCCACTCGCCGCAAGGATAGGCATGGGCGCCATGTCCGCCCCCGCGATCAACCCTCCCGCGCGCCCTGCGCCGGGCCATCTGCGCGCCACGCTGGTGATCGGCCTGCCGCTGGTCGGCAGCCATCTGGCGCAGTTCGCGCTGCATGTGACCAACACGGTGATGCTGGGCTGGTACGGGGTGCTGCCGCTGGCCGCCGGGGTGCTGGGGGCCTCGACCTTCTTCATCGTCTTCATCCTGGGCTCGGGCATCGCCAAGGCGGTGCTGCCGCTGGTCGCCGCCGCGCTGGGGCAGGGGGACGAGGCGCAGGTGCGGCGCGACACGCGGATGGGGCTCTGGCTCTCGACCCTCTTCGGGGCGGCGATCTATCCCTTGTTCCTGTGGTCCGAGCCCATCCTGCTCGGCCTCGGGCAGGGGACCGAGGTCTCGGCGCTCTCGGCCGATTATCTGCGCATCGCCGGGCTGGGGATGGTGCCCGCGCTGCTGGTCATGGTGCTGCGCAGCTATCTCGCCGCGCTAGGGCGCACGCAGGTGGTGCTCTGGGTCACGGTGGCCGCCGTGGCGGTGAACGCGGTGCTGAACTGGGGGCTGATCTTCGGCAACTGGGGCTGGCCCGAGCTGGGGGTGCGGGGCGCGGCGATCGTGACCGTCACCGTGCAGATCCTGTCGCTGGTCATCCTCGCGCTCTACGCCGCCGCCTTGCCCGAGCTGCGGCGGTTCCAGCTGTTCCAGCGGTTCTGGCGGCCCGACTGGCCGGCGATGGGCCGGGTGTTCCGGCTGGGCTGGCCCATAGGGCTGACCGGGCTGGCCGAGGGCGGGCTCTTCGAGGCCTCGGCGCTGATGATGGGCTGGATCGGCACCATGGAACTGGCCGCCCATGGCATCGCGCTGGAGATCACCGCGGTCTGCTTCATGGTGCATGTGGGGCTCTCCAACGCCGTCACCGTGCGGGCCGGGCGGTTCCACGGGGCGGGCGACGTGGCGGGCGTGCGGGCGGCGGCGCGCACGGGGATCGCGGTGTCGCTGGTCTTCGCGCTGGTCACCGTGGCGGTCTACCTCGCCTTCCCCGAGACGCTGATCCGGCTGTTCCTCAGCGACGACAACCCCGAGGCCGGGCGGATCGTGGCCTTCGGCTCGCTGCTGCTGGCGGCGGCGGCGCTGTTCCAGCTGGCGGACGCCACCCAGGCGATGGGGCTGGGGATGCTGCAGGGGGTGCAGGACACGAAGGTGCCGATGTGGATCGCCGCCTTCAGCTACTGGGTGGTCGGCGTGCCCACCAGCTATGTGCTGGCCTTTCCCATGGGCTTCGGCGGCCCGGGCCTGTGGCTGGGGCTGGCGGCGGGGCTGACGCTGGCGGCGGTGCTGCTGATGCTGCGGTTCTGGCTGCGGGTCAGGTAGCCTTTGCGATGGCCTGCGCGATGTCCGCCAGGGCGGCGTCGAGCCCCCAGGGCGGGTTGACCACGAAAAGTCCCGAGCCCAGCATCCGGTGCCCGGGCCTGGCTGGGGGAAAGCGGATCTCGTGGCGCAGGCCGTTGGGGATTTTCTCCAAGGCATCAATCATCTGCGCGTGAATGTTCGAGTCGAGCAGCGGATACCACAGCATCAGGATCCCGACGTTCCACTTGCGAAGAACCTCCAGCATCGCCTTGGGGATGCTGGCATATTCCGTCTTTACCTCCCAGGCCGGGTCGATCAGCATCACCCCCCGCCGCGGGGTGGGCGGGGTCAGGGCCAGCGCGGTCTCCATCCCGTCGCGGTGGTGGACATGCGCGCCCCAGGGCGCCATGGTGGCCTTGAGCGCCGCGAGTTCCTGCGGATGCAGTTCGGCCAGATGGATGCTGTCGATCTCGCGCAGCGCCATGGCGGCGAGCAGCGGCGAGCCCGGATAGCTGCGCGGCCCGAACCGCGCCCGGGCCTGCGCCAGCAGCCGCAGGTAGGGATGGCCCGCCGGCAGGAACCCCTCCATCCGCCCGATCCCGCCCGCCGCCTCGCCGGTCTTCAGCGCCTCAGCCGAGCCCAGGTCGTAGAGCCCCCGCCCGGCATGGGTCTCGATATAGCTCAGCGGCTTGTCCTTGCGCGTCAGGTACTCCAGCACCCAGGCCAGCGCCGCGTGCTTGTGCACATCGGCCAGGTTCCCGGCGTGATAGGCGTGCTGGTAGGAGAGCATGGCGGTCCCGCGGCGGCGTCCCTGCCCATAGAGCCCTGCCGCCGCCGCGGCAACGCCCCGGCGGCAGATTCCCGCCGGCTCCGGCGGGCCGGGGTTGTGCGGGGACGGTCCGCCGGTCCAGATGGCGGCAGGCCGCCGGCACAAGGCGGCCCGCGACAAGACGACGGGACTTGCATGATCCGGCGATCCATCGGCGCAGCCTGGCGCCTGTTGCTCTGTGCGGCCCTGCTGGCGGCGACGGGACAGCAGGCCCTTGCCCGGCCACCCGCGGTCGCGGTGACGCTGGAGGCCGCCGTGGCCGAGGCGCGGCAGAAGCGGGCGCGCGGCGAGCGGGTCTGGTGCGTGCCCTTCGCCCGCACCGCCAGCGGGGTCGAGATCAAGGGCAACGCCAAGACCTGGTGGGCGCAGGCCGCCGGCCGCTATGCCCGCGGGCACGAGCCGCAGGTGGGGGCGGTCATGGTCTTCGCCGGCAGCCGCGCGATGCCGATGGGCCATGTCGCGGTGGTGTCCGGCCTGGTGGACGACCGCACCATCCTGATCGACCACGCCAACTGGAAGCGCAACCAGGTCTCGCTGGGCATGGTGGTTCACGACGTGTCGAAAAAGGGTGACTGGACGGCGGTGCGGGTGGAAGGCGACCCCGGCGTGCCGGGACGGGTGAACCCTGTGAGCGGATTCATCTATCCGGTGGCGGCAGGGGAGCGGATGGCGGCGAAGTGAGGGAGCGGCAATAGATTTTCTGGTGCCCTCCGAAAAAGCCGTAGAGTGGTCAGGCTGCGCACGTTAAGCTTACCTAACAGTGGCCAGTGGTGCTCGCGATGTCGCTCAAAGGCTTCAACCTAATAGATGGCGAAGTCGTTCTGGAAGGCTACCCGGAAGGCATGAGGGTAGTGGGGCTCGGCAGCAAGTTTGAACGCCGAATGTGCCAAATCCGCGTTGGGCAAACGCTTATTGGCAAGTCACTTCATCTGCTGAATTGTCTGACAGGGCTTCCCCGTCCTGTAGACTCCCTTCTTTCGGATGGGATCGCACATGCTGCATCTGGGTGGTATTTTGCGTGTTTCGCATCCAGCGAACTCGGCCCAAT
>JBBCJM010000184.1:0-14328 GCA_037190175.1 Paracoccaceae bacterium
CCGGGGGGTTTCACACCCCCCGGACCCCCGTGGAGTACTTGGGCCAAGATGAGGGACAGTTTGAGTCAGATTGTCCCCTCTTCTGCTTCTCTTTCGAGCCACAAATATCCCGCGGGGGGGGTCCGGGGGGCGCGAAGCCCCCCGGCGCTCGATGCAGGGAACGGCCGGTCAGATCTCCAGCGCCGCCTCGGCCGGCGTCGTCTCGATTCCCTGCGCGGCGCCGACCGCGGCATAGGTCAGCCGCCCGGCGTGGACGTTGAGACCGGCCAGCAGATGGGGATCCTCGGCGCAGGCGCGGCGCCAGCCCTTGTCGGCCAGCGCCAGCAGGAAAGGCAGCGTGGCGTTGCCCAGCGCCTGGGTCGAGGTGCGGGCCAACGCGCCGGGCATGTTGGCCACGCAGTAATGCACGATCCCCTCCACCTCGTAGATCGGGTCGGCATGGGTGGTGGGGCGCGAGGTCTCGAAACAGCCGCCCTGGTCGATCGCCACGTCCACGATCGCCGCGCCGGGCCGCATCGACGGCAGCTGCGCGCGCGTCACCAGCCGGGGCGCGGCCGCGCCGGGGATCAGCACCGCGCCGATCACCAGATCGGCCTCGGGCAGCAGACCGGCCAGCGCCGCGGCGGAGGAATACTGCGTGGTCAGCCGGCCCTGGAAGATGTCGTCCAGCCAGGACATCCGGGGCACGGAACGGTCCAGCACGGTGACGTTCGCCCCCATCCCCACCGCCACCCGCGCCGCCGCGGTGCCCACCACCCCGCCGCCGATGATCACCACGTTCGCCGGCCGCACCCCCGGCACGCCCCCCAACAGCACGCCGCGCCCGCCGTTGGCCTTCTGCAGCGCCCAGGCGCCCACCTGCGGCGCCAGCCGCCCCGCCACCTCGGACATCGGGGCCAGCAGCGGCAGCCCGCCGCGGGCGTCGGTCACCGTCTCGTAGGCGATGCAGGTCGCGCCGGAGGCGATCAGGTCGCGCGTCTGCTCCGGGTCGGGCGCGAGGTGAAGATAGGTGAAGAGCACCTGCCCCTGCCGCAGCATCGCCCGTTCGGCCGGCTGCGGCTCCTTCACCTTCACGATCAGCTCGGCCCCCGCGAAGACCTCGGCCGCCGTGGCCGCGATTCCCGCCCCGGCGGCGAGGTAGTCGGCGTCCGGGAACCCCGCGCCCTCGCCCGCCCCGGTCTCGACCAGCACCCGGTGGCCATGCGCCACCGCCTCGCGCGCCGCGTCGGGGGTCAGGCCCACGCGGAACTCCTGCGGCTTCACTTCCTTCGGGCATCCGATCAGCATGGGCATCTCCCTGGCGATGGGAAAGGATCGCGCCGCAGCCGTCGCGGTTTCTTCACAATTTGCTGGCGGGCGGGCGCGCGTGGCGTAGAATCCATCCCAAGGCGCCCCCCGCAAGGCAGAAACCGCCGCGATGACCGAACTCGACGCCACCGACCGCCGCATCCTGACCGTCCTGCAGAAGGAGGGGCGGATCACCAATGCCGAACTGAGCGAGCGGGTGAACCTCTCGCCCTCGGCCTGCCACCGCAGGGTGCAGCGGCTGGAGGAGGAGGGGTTCATCGCCGGCTATGTCGCGCTCTTGGACGTCCGGCGGATGGGCCGGCCCACCACGGTCTTCGTGGAGATCACCCTGCAATCGCAGGCCGACGAGGTGCTGGACGCCTTCGAGAAGGCGGTGGGCCGGGTACCGGACGTGCTGGAATGCCACCTGATGGCGGGTTCGGCCGACTATCTGCTGAAGATCGCCGTGCAGGACACCGAGGACTTCGCCCGCATCCACCGCCAATGGCTGACCCGCCTGCCCGGGGTGGCGCAGATGCAGTCCTCCTTCGCGCTGCGCACGGTGGTGAAGACCACGGCGCTGTCGGTTTAGGGGGGGCCCTAACGGTGGCTCCGCAACATCGCGACCGCCCAAGGCTCGGCAAAGTCCGAGGTGAGGAAGCCCCGCAAGATACGGTCGAGCAGAACCTGGGAAACTGGATCCTTCCGCACGAAATAGCCAGCGGCCAGAAAGCGATCCATGTCCGCCGCACTGCGCCGCTCGGCCTTGCGATAGGCGACATAGCTGGGATGACGAACGAAGGAATGCTCGCCCGGCAGGATCACACAGGCTGGATCGTACCGGATGCCCGCGTGGATCGAGGTGACCGATACCACGAGCCGGAAGTCCGGCCGTTCCATCGAACCCGTGCAGACGACGAAGAGATGCTTGAACTCGGCCGGGCCGGAGGGCACGAGAAAGGTGTCGCCGACCTCCGGCACTGTGTCAGGCCGGCCCGGACCACGCCCGATCCGTCAGGCGATGCTGGAGGACCGCTTCGGCCAGATATTCGGCATTCGGTTTGTCGAGGAACTTGAACACCCGGCCGTGCGGGATGGGGGTGGAGGATCCATGCGGATTCTCCCACTCCGGGCAGTTCGCATGAGTCCAGTCGCGCAGGTCGAACTGATGCAGATGACCGAAACGGTGCCAAAGGTCGTCCAAGATACGCAGATCTGCGCGGCTGAGGTGATCGAGATCCTCGGGCCCCACCCCCTCGGCGCAGAGGATGTCATAACCCGCGCGCCCGCCGATATAGCGGGGCCACACCTCGCTTTCGGTCAGCCCATTGATGCAGTTGAGCGAGATGGAGGTGACCGGACCATGATCCATGGACACCAGCCGATCATAGAACATTGGTTCGTCATAGGCCGCCATGCTCTCGCGTTCCGCCAGATACATCAGCTTGGCCAGTTTGAGCACATTGATGCGCCCGCCCGCCTTCAAGGCGAACCATGCGGCGACCTGGGCCGCCTTGACCTCTCGGTATCCATACATCCGGGCGCCACTCATCACGGCAGAACATAGGCTCGATTTGCCCGGAGAGAAAGCACCAAGGATGGCCGATTTCATGCCATTCGTGTCACATCGACCATGATGACAAATCCCTTCACCCCCGACGCCGCCGTTGCGCCGCGCGCGGGCGGTGGCCTATCGTTGCCGCCATGCGCCTTGTCCTGATCCTGTGCCTGCTGCTTCTGGCCCTGCCGGCCCGCGCCGATGGCCCGCTGGCCTCGGTGGACCCCGAGCGGCTGCGGCTGGCCGAGACCGATCCGTGGGTGGCGCACGAGATCGCCCTCGAACTGGCGGCGACCTGGGAGGAGCCCAACCTGCGCGCCGCGCTGCCCCTGTTCGAGCGGGCGCGCGACGAGTTCTTCCGGCTGGGCGAGATCCGGTCCGCCGCGATGACCGCGGTCACGGTGGCGCGGGTGCTCAACGGGCTCAGCGACTATCGGGGCGCGCTGGCGCAGACGGCGCTGGCCGAGCAGGCCTACAACGATCTGCCCCGCGATGCCCAGACCGATGCGATGCGCGTCTGGATGCTGGTGGAACGCGCCACCACCCAGCAGAACCTCTCGCTCTACGAGGACAGCAACCGCACCGCCGCCGCCGCCCGCCGGATCGCCGAAACCCTGGGCGACGAGGGGTTGGTCGCCTCCACCTGGTGGGTCGAGGGGATCAACCACGAGGGGCTGTCGCAGTTCGACGCCGCACTGGCCGCCTATGGCAGGGCGCTCAGCTTCCACACCCGCACCGAGGGGAACCGGAGCCTGAACGTGGGCTTCCTCGCCTCGAACATCGGCTGGGTCTATACAAGGATGGGCAACTACCCCGAGGCGCGGCGCTGGCAGGAGACCGCGCTGTCCATCGTGGAGCCGCAGATCGGCCGCTTCACCGACCCCACCACCAAGCTGCGCATCAACATCGGCCTGGTGGCGCTGGAGGAGGGCAAGGCCGACGAGGCCATCGAATGGTCGTTCAGCGTGATGCCCTTCATCGCCGCCAACCGCACGCAGATGCTGTCGGACCAGCGGTGGAACTTCGAGCTGCTCTCGCGCGCCTTCGCCATGAAGGGGCAGGTCGACCGGGCGATCTTCTTCGGCAAGATGGCGGTCAACGCGCAGCAGGAGATCCGGGCCACCAATACCGTGACCGGCGCGCATGACGTGGCGGCCAGCCAGGCGGAATGGCGGCGGCTCTACCAGTCGCTGGCCGACCTGCTGCTGAGCCAGGGCCGGGTGGGCGAGGCGCAGGCGGTGCTGAACATGGAGAAGGAGGAGGAGGTCTTCCAGTTCCTGCGCCGCGACGTCACCGCCCCGATCACCCAGACCCGCGCGCTCTTGACCGACGCCGAGATGGCGCAGGAGGCGGCCTTGGCCGCGCTGGCCGAGGCCCCTGTGGCCGCCGAGCGCGAGCTGCGCGAGATCATGGCCCGGTTCGACAGCGGCGAGGCGACCGAGGCCGACGAGGACCGCGCCATGGCCCTGCAGGAGGCGTTGCAGGCGGCCTCGGACGCCTTCGACGCCTCGGTCGCGGCCTTCATGGCCGAGGTGCCGGAGCCGCAGCGCGCCGGCCTGCGGGCGGGGTTCGATGCCGCCGGAAGCTATCAGGCGGTGCTGGCCGACCTGCCCCGGCCCACCGCGATCCTGCAGGTGGCGGCGCTGGACCAGGCCACCCACCTGTTCCTGACCCTGCCGGGCCTGACCCTGCACCGCGAGGTCGCGATCCCCCGCGCCGAACTGGCCCGGCTGGTGCTCGACGCGCTGACCGCGCTGGAGGAGGTCTCGCCGCAGGCGCCCGAGCGGTTGCAGGCCCTGCACCGGGTGCTCTTCGCGCCCGTCTCGGCGGATCTGGCCGAGGCGGGGGTCGAGGTGGTGATGCTGAACCTAGACGGGTTCCTGCGCTACGTCCCCTTCGCCGCGCTGCACGACGGGGACAGCTATCTCGTGGAGCATTACGCCTTCGCGCTCTACTCGCCCGCCGTGCCCACCCAGTTCGCCGCCGGGGTCCGGGCGGCCGAGGCGACGGCGGGCTTCGGGGTGACCAAGGCGCACGCCGGCTTCTCGCCCCTGCCCGGGGTGAAGGCGGAACTCGACACCATCTTCGGCGACGTGCTGACGGGCCAGACCGCGCTGGACGAGGCGTTCGACGAAACGAGCCTGCGCCGCAGCCTGCTGCGCCGCCCCGGCATCCTGCACATCGCCAGCCATTTCTCCCTGCAACCGGGGCGCGAGGACGACAGTTTCCTGCTCTTGGGCGACGGCTCGCGCCTGACCCTCTCGCGGATCCGCGAAACGCGGGCCTTGCGGTTCCAGGGGGTGGACCTGCTGACGCTTTCGGCCTGCCAGACCGCGCGGGGCGGCGACGGATCCGAGATCGACGGCTTCGGCGCCACCGCGCAGCTGAACGGGGCGGCGGCAGTGATGGCCTCGCTCTGGCCGGTGTCGGACGCGGCGACGCCCGAGCTGATGCGGGTGTTCTACGCCGGGCTGATCGAGGAAGGGCTGGACAAGGCCGAGGCCCTGCGCCGCGCCCAGGTGGCGATGCTGACCGGCGAAGGGATGGCCAGCGGGCCGGCGCGCACCGCCGAGGCGCTGGACGAACCCGAAGGACCGCAGGGCACCAGCCATCCCTACTACTGGTCGGCCTTCGTGCTGATGGGCAACTGGCTGTAGGGCGCTGACGAAGCCCCCCATCCCCCCGGCAGGGGGAGGGGAAGCGCCCGTCCAGCCGGCGATCCCGCCTCAGATCTCCCGCACCGTCCCGTCGCTGCGCCACAGGATCGCGCGCGAGCCGGCATAGGCGGACAGGAGGCCCTCCGCCGCGCCCTCGCCCGCGACATAGATCGCGGTGGAGAGTGCGTCGGCCCAGACCGCGCGGGGCGAGACCACCGCGACCTGGGTCAGGCTCTCCGGGCTCTGCCCGGTGCGGGGATCGAAGATGTGGTGGCCGCCCGCCGCGAACCGCATCCCGTAGCCGCCCGAGACCGCCAGCGCCGCCCCGGCCAGCGCCACCTCGCGGTCAAGGACGGTCGGCGCCTGCGGGTTGACCAGCCCCACGGCGAAGGGCCGTCCGTCGGGTGCGGCGCCCAGCGCCCGGGTCTCGCCCAGTTCGATCATCGCGTTCTCGAACCCCTCGTCGCCGAGGATCCGGGTGATCCGGTCGGTGATGTGGCCCTGCGCGATGCCGTTCAGGCTGGCCGCCATGCCCGGCCTGCCGAAGCGCACCTCGCGCCGGCCGGCCGAGACCGCGGCGTAATCCACCAGCGGCAGCACCCGCTCCAGCTCCCCGCCCCGGCCCGCGGCGTAGAGCTGCCACAGCGGCTGGGTGGTGGGGTCGAAGGCCCCGCCGCTGAGCTCGGCGATCCGCTGGCTCTGCCCGAAGACCTCGACCAGATCGGCGGAAGGCGCCTCCAGCCTGCCATCGCGGTTCAGGCGCGCGAGTTCGCTGTCCGGGCGGTAGAGGCTGAACACGTTCTCCAGCCGCTCGATCTCCACCAGCATCCGGGCGATGGCGCGGCGGGCGTGGCCGGGGTTCGGGTGCCACAGCGTCATCCCCGACCAGGCCCCCAGCACCTCGCCCTGCCAGCGCGCCGGCTCGGGCACGTCGCGCAGCGCCCGCGCACCCAGCACCCCCAAAGGCAGCGCCAGCCCCGCGGCCAGCACCCGCAGCACCCGGCGGCGTGGCAGGCCCCGGCTCATGGCGTCACCCCCTGGGCCACCGCGGGCTCCAGCAGCGGCTTCGCCGGGCGGGGGTTCTGCGCCCGCATCCCGCGCTTGCGCAGCATCGCCAGCGGCGGGCACCGCTTGTCGTCGTAATATTCCACCTGGCAGTCGAGGCACTGGAAGCATTCGGCCATGACGATCCTGCCCGACCGCTCGATGGCCTTCACCGGGCAGGAGCGTTCGCAGAGATGGCAGGGATTGCCGCATTCCGGCCGGCGCTTCAGCAGGTCGACCAGATGCAGCCGGTCCAGCACCGCCAGCGCGCCGCCCAGCGGGCACAGGAACCGGCAGAAGGCGCGTTCGGTGAAAAGCCCGATGGTCAGCAGGACCAGCGCATAGATCACGTAAGGCAGCCCGCGGGCGAAGGCCGCGGTGATCGCGGTCTTGAAGGGCTCCACCTCCTCGGCAACCACCGCGGCCTCGGGCGCCACGAAGACCAGCACCAGGATCACCGCCAGCGAGACGTACTTGCCCATCCACATCCGGCGCTGCAAACGCTCGGAGGGGTTCCAGACCGGCAGGCGCAGGGCGCGGGCGACCTTGGCCAGCAGCTCCTGCAAGGCGCCGAAGGGGCAGAGCCAGCCGCAGAACACCCCGCGGCCCAGCAGGATCAGCGAGATCGCGGTATAGACCGAGATGATCACGATCAGCGGCTCGGCCAGATAGAAGGCGAAGCCCAGGTCGGCGAAGGGCGCCTTGACGTAGTTCACCACATGCACGATCGACAGCTGCGCGCTGGCGATCCAGCCGATCCAGACCAGCGTGAACAGCAAAAACCCGTCGCGCAGCCAGCGGTGCAGGCGGCGGGTCTGGCTGATCCGCGCCTGGAACGCCAGGATGCCGGTCAGCACGACCAGCGCCGCGCCCAGGATGGCGATGTCCCGCCAGCCCTCGACCCAGGGCTCGGCCCAGGCCGGCAGCGGCTCCACCCGCGGCATCAGGATGTGCTGCGGCGGCAGGGTATAGTCCAGCGTCGCCAGCACGAAGCTTTCCAGCCGCCCGTCCGGCCGCCGGGCCGAGGCGCGCAGCTCGGCCTGCCAGGGCTGCATCGGGTCGAACCCGCTGTCGGGCGGCAGCACCAGCAGGTCGGCGATCTTGCCCCAGGCCGGGATGATGTCGGGCTTGGTGAAGTCGAACCGCCTCTCGCCCTGCACCACGCTCACCCGGTCCAGCAGGAACCCGGTCGAGAGGTTGTTGAACCGCGCGCCGCGATGGTCGTAGACCCCGCCCAGCGAGGCGACATAGATCGCCATCGTCCCCTCGGGCAGGCCGTTGATCAGCTGGTCATAGGGCTCCAGCCCCACGCCGTTGCGCCCGATGGTGGGGGGATTGGCGTAGCCCACCACGAAGTCGGCATAGATCCGGTCGGGCCTGCCCGAAAGGGCGACCTCGGGCGGATAGTCGCCCAGGCCCGCCGCCTCCTTCGCGCGCAGCAGGTCGTCGTTGCCGATCACCGCCCGGGCCAGGCTGCCGTCGGCGGCCAGGTCGTGCTGGCTCATCGGGCGGAAGTGCACCATGTCGATGGTGGGCTCGGTCACCACGATCTCCTCGGTGCGGAACCGCAGGACCATCCGCCCGCCCTCCAGCACCGCGTTGCGCATCGCGCGGGCCGAGATCGTGGCCCCGGCGACGAAACCGGGCGACCGGCCGCCCTGCGCGCCCAGCTGCGCCTCGACCCCGGCCATCGATTCGAGGAACGTCACCAGTTGCCGGGTGCGTTTCGCGTCGTTGATCAGATAGGGCTCGCGGTGGAACAGCACCACCGCGCCGGTGATCCGCCCGTCCAGCGCCACCCCGGCCACCACGTCGAAGGGGGTGCTGGAATAGCCCGGGGCGCGCAGCACGTCGAGGGTGGAGAAGACATAGCCCGCGAACTCCTCGCCCCGCCAGGCGGCCGCGGCGACCGGGCCGCCGTCCTCCACCATCTCGACCCGCGTCACCTCGGGAAACACCGCGGCCAGGACCTCGGGCGTCAGCCGCTCCAGCAGCGGCGGGGCCTCCACCCCGTCCGACTGCGGCCAGGCGGCGGTCAGCAGCGTCAGCCAGCACAGCGCCGCCAGGGCGGCAAGGCGGATCCGCTCAACAGCCATCGTCGGCCATCCTGCCATCGGGCATCGTCGTTTCGCACAGCACCGCCCCGTCCAGCCGCGCCTCGGCCAGTACGGCGCCCGTCAGGTCGGCCCCGTGCAGGTCGGCGCCGCCCAGATCGGTGCGGGCGATCCGGGCCCCGCCCAGATCGGCGCGGAACAGATCCGCGCCGCGCAGGTCGGCCTCGGTCAGGTCGGCCCCGGCCAGCCGGGTGCCCACCAGATTGGCGCCGGCGAGGTCGGCCCCGGCCAGGCTCGCCCCGGAGAGATCGGCATAAAGCAGGTTGGCCCCCCGCATCGCCGCCCCGCCCAGATCGGCGCCGCTGAGGTTCGCCCCGATCAGGCTGCCCTCGATCAGCCGGGCGCCGCTGAGGTTCGCCCCGGCCAGATCGGCCGCCCGCAGGTCGGACCGCACCAGGTTGGCCCCCGAAAGGTCGCAGCCGGGGCAGGACATCGAGCCGCGGAACCGCGTGAGGTCCGCCGGATCCCAGGCCGCAGCCGGCCCGGCCGCGGCCGCAGCCGCCAGAGCCGCCCCCATGTGCCATGTCCGCCCAGACATCCCGCCGAACCCACCACTCATAGCACCAGGACGGTCGCCTCGTCCGAATAGACGTCCGAGGTCGTGTCGACCCATTCGAACCGCAGCCGCGTGGTCTTTTCCACCTTCAGGTTGAAGGCGAAATAGGGGTTCGCGGCGATCGCGGGCTCCAGCTTGGCGGCGAAGACCTCGGCCCCGTCGGCGAAGCAGCGGAACCGTTCCGCGATCCGCACCGGGATCAGCAGGCCCTGCGCGTTGTGCCGCAAGCCGTTCTCCATCGGATGGCTGATGATGGTGCGGATCTCGGCCGCATCGCCCGCCACCGCCACCTGCGGCACCGAAAGCCTGATCCGCGGCGCCCAGCCCGGCGGGAACTGGTCGTTGGCGATGGCGTCCTCGCAGGCGCCATAGGTCACGTCGACCTTGCGCACCCGCTTGAAGATCTCGCCCGAGGCCATGCGCACCACCGTGGTGATGTCCTGATAGGAATCGATGCGGATCCGGGTGGAGAACGTCGCCTCGGCGCAGCGCGGGGTGAAGTTCACGCGCACCACCCGCGGCCGCGGGTTGCGCGCGGCATAGACGGCGACCAGATCGGGATAGTCCAGCCCCTGCATCGTGCAGGGCACGGTCACGGTCAGCGGCACCGAGCGCCCCGAATCCGAGAAGTCGGGCATCTCGACCAGCACCTCGCCCTCGGGCAGGTCGCTGGTGCCGAAATCCTCGGCGATGGCCCTTTCCACGTCATCGGCCGCGGCGGATGCGCCCCGGGACAGCCCCAGCGCGACCACCGTTGCCGCGCCCGCGCACAGGGCGCGGCGCGAGATGCCGGCCCGATCCCCTTTGCCCTTTGCCGTCACACCCTGCTCTCCTCCGGGGTTGCCCGCCATCTTGGGGAAAAATCGGCGGAATGTAAGCACCCGGGATATTGCTTTATCGAATAGCCGAAGTTCGTATCTGCGATGAAGTTCTGTGCGAGCCTGCGCCCGGCCCGGGGCGGCCACCCACGAGGGAGCGATGCGCAAGATCCTGACATCGTGCCTGTTTCTCTGCGCAGGCGGCGCGGCGCTGGCCCAAGGAACGGCCGAGGCGGTGCTGTCCGCCTCGTGCCTGACCTGCCACGGCGACGGGCAGGGCGAGGGCGCGATCCCGGCCATCGCGGGCCGGCCTTACGAGGAATTGATGACCGCGCTGGCGGGGTTCGACGGGACCACGGCCACGATCATGCACCGCTTCACCGCCGGCCTGACGGCGGAGGAGATCGAGGCGCTGGCCCGCCATATCTCCGAGGGAGGGTCGCCATGAAGCTCACCCGACGCCGGGCGCTCGCCACCTCCGCCGCCTTCGCCTCGGCCGGGCTGCTGGCCGCGCCGGCCCTGGCGCAGGGCGCCGCGCGGGTGGCCATCCTGGGCGGCGGGTTCGGCGGCGCCTCGGCCGCGCGGACCCTGCGCGAGATCGCGCCCGAGATCGAGGTCACGCTGGTGACCGAGGCGGCGCGCTTCACCACCTGCCCCTTCTCGAACCTGGTCGTCGCCGGCGAACTGCCGCTGGAGGAGATCACCTTCGGCTATGACGGGCTGGCCGCGGCGGGGGTGGAGATCCGGCAGGGCCGGGCGGCCGAGATCGGCGCGGGGGCGATCCGGCTGGTGGACGGCGCCGAGGTTCCCTTCGACCGCGCCATCATCTCGCCGGGGATCGACCTGAAATGGGGCGAGGTCCCGGGCTATGATCAGGCCGCGGCCGAGCGGATGCCCCATGCCTGGAAGGCCGGGCCGCAGACCGAGCTGTTGCGCGACCAGCTGGCCGCGCTGCCCGAGGGCGGCACCTTCCTGATGGTGGTGCCGAACAACCCCTACCGCTGTCCGCCCGGCCCCTATGAACGCGCCAGCCTGGTGGCGCATATGCTCACCCGCACCAACCCGCGGGCGAAGATCGTGATCCTCGACGGCAAGGACAGCTTCTCCAAGCAGTCGCTGTTCGTGGAAGGGTGGGAACGGCTTTATCCCGGCATGATCACCCATGTCCCCTTCGGCGAGAACGGCGGCATCCTGCGCGCCGACCCGGGCACGCTGGAGGTGGAGACCGCCTTCGAGACCTTCCGCGGCGACGTGGTGAACTTCATCCCGCCGCAGAAGGCCGCCGAGGTGGCGCTGCGTTCGGGGCTGGGGGGCAGCGGCGAATGGTGCCAGATCGACCAGGCCACCTTCGAATCCGCCGAGGTGCCGGGCGTGCATGTGCTGGGCGATGCGGCCATCGTGGGCGACATGCCGAAAAGCGGCTTTTCCGCCTCGGTGCAGGGCGCGGCCTGCGCGCATGTGGTCGCGGCGCTGCTGCGGGAGGAGGCCCCGGTGCAGGGGGTGCTGCTGAACACCTGCTACAGCCTCCTTGCCCCCGACTACGGCATCTCGGTCGCCGGGGTCTACCGGGTGAACGGCGAGGGGCGGCTGGCCTCGGTGGAGGGTTCGGGCGGCAACAGCCCGGCCGGCGCCAGCGAGGAATTCCGCCGCGCCGAGGCCGGCTATGCGCGCAGCTGGTACGCCACGCTGACCCGGCGCGTCTTCGGCTAGGCTGACGGGTTGGGGGAATGTCACGTCTGCTGCCGCCATTCCTCTGCGCCCTGTCGCTGGCCACCGCGGCCGGGGCCGAGACGCCGCCGCCGCTGACCGGCCAGCCCGGCGACCCCGAGCGGGGGCTGGCGATCGTCCGCGACCAGGGGCGGGCCAGCTGCCTGATCTGCCACAGCATCGCCAGCCTGCCCGATGCCGACCAGGGCCAGCTGGGCCCGCCGCTGGACGGGGTGGCCGCCGCCTATGACGCGGGCGAGTTGCGCCAGCGGATCATGGATGCCCGGGTGGCCTCGCCCGACACGATCATGCCGCCCTATTACTCGACCGAGGGGCTCCACCGCGTCGGCGCGCGCTGGGCGGGCACGACCATCTATTCGGCGCAGGATGTCGAGGATGTGGTGGCCTTTCTGGGCACCCTGCGATGAGGGTGCTGCCGATCCTCCTGCTTCTGGCCACGGCTGCGGGCGCGCAGGAGGCGCCGCGGTCGGGCTATGAGTTCATGGAACCCGCCACCCGCCAGTTGCAGGACGACGATTTCCTCAACCCCGCCTTCCTGCTGATGGAGCGGGGCCTCGCGCTGTGGGAGCAGGACTGGCCCGGGGCGCCGGAGGGTGCGCGCTCCTGCCGCGCCTGCCATGGCGAGCCGGAGAGCCTGCGCGGGGTGGCCGCCCGCTATCCGGTCTATGACGAGGCCCGCGGGGGCATGGTCAACCTGGAGATGCGGCTGAACGCCGAGATCGCCGGGCGGCTGGGGGGCGAGCCGCTGGCCTGGGAATCCGAGGACCTGCTGGCGCTGACCATCCTGGTCGGCACCCAGTCCCGCGGCCTGCCGATGCAGATCGCGGTGGACGACCGTGTGCAGGCCTGGGCCGTCCGGGGGCGCGAGATCTACCAGACCCGCCGCGGGCAGCTGAACCTCTCCTGCGCGAACTGCCACGAGGACCACTGGGGGCAGAAGCTGCGCGGCGACACCATCAGCCAGGGCCACATCAACGCCTTCCCGGTCTTCCGGCTGACCTGGGACGAGGTGGGCTCGCGCCAGCGGATCTTCACATGGTGCATGGAAGCCGTCCGCGCAGAGCCCTATGCTGCCGGTTCGGACGAGTATCTGGCGCTGGAAACCTGGCTGGCCCTGCGGGGCCGGGGGCTTCCCGTCGAGACGCCGGGCGTGCGCAGGTAGGCAGGTACGGAAACGAAACTAACCGAATGAGGACGTGTCGATGAAAAGATGGCGACTGGTGGCCGGGGTCTCGGTCTTGGCGATCATTGTCGTGGCGGGGGCCTATGCCGCGAATGTCTTTCCGGCGGAGATCGCGCCGCTGGCCGCGGTCGATCGCGACGGCTTTTCCGACGACCGGATCGAGGCGGGCGAGAACCTTGCGAAGATCGGCGATTGCTCCACCTGCCACACCCCGCGGGGGTCGCGGGCGATGCAGGGGGGCGTGGGGCTGCCCACCCCCTTCGGCACGATCTATTCGACCAACATCACCCCTGACCCGGAAACCGGGATCGGCACCTGGTCCTATGCCGCCTTCGAACGGGCGATGCGCGAGGGGATCGCGCGCGATGGCACGCATCTTTACCCCGCCTTCCCCTATGACCATTTCGCCGGGATGACCGACGAGGACCTGCTGGCGGTCTACGAATACCTGATGGTGCAGGACCCGGTGGTGGCCCCGGCGGTGGCCAACGAACTGTCCTTCCCCTTCTCGCTCCGGCCGCTGCTGGCGGGGTGGAAGCTCCTGTTCCACCGCCCCGCCCCCTTCGCACCCAACCCCGAGTTCAACGACGAGGAGAACCGCGGCGCCTATCTGGCCGAGACGGTGGGCCATTGCGCCGCCTGCCACAGCCCGCGCAACGCCCTGGGCGCGGTGCGGGCCTCGGCCCACCTGGGCGGGGGCGAGGCCGAGGGCTGGCTGATCCCGCCGCTGGGCGCGGCCTCGATCTCGCCGGTGGCCTGGGATCTGGACGACTACGCCGACTATCTGTTCGACGGCTGGAGCGAGTATCACAGCATCGCCGCCGGGCCGATGACCCCGGTGGTGGACAACCTCTACGAGGCCGAGGAGGATGACGTCTACGCCATCGCCGCCTGGCTGGCGCGGATCACCCCGCCCCAGGACGAGGCCGAGCGCGAGGCGCGGATCGCCGAGGTCGCCGCGCGCGACCTGCCCGAGAGCTTCGACCCCGCGCTGCCCGGCCAGGACGTGTCGGACGAGATCCGCCGCGGCGCGCAGGTGTTCAAGGACGGCTGCCTGCGCTGCCACAAGGAGCGGATCGCCGACAGCCAGCCGGTGTCGCTGGGCCTGACCTATGCGGTCAACGCCCATGCGCCGACCAACCTGATGAACGCCGTGGTGCACGGGATCCAGCCGCCGATCGGCTCGGCCACCCGGCGGATGGAGGCGGTCACGCTGTCGGAGCCGGATCTGGCCGCGGTGGCGGCCTTCGTGCGCTGGCAGTTCACCGACCTGCCGGCCTGGGAAAACCTGCCCGCGCAGGCCGCGACCGCCAAGGCGGCCCCGGCGCATTGAGAGGGGGCCCCGCGGGGCCCCCCTTCATTCCGATCGCAGCCGTGGGGGGG
>JBBCJM010000185.1:0-7652 GCA_037190175.1 Paracoccaceae bacterium
CCCCCCCCCCCCCCCCCCCCCCTCCGGCCCGGCCGGCCGATTGCGGCATTGTTGCGCCGGCCGATCCCTGCTATGGGCCACGCGACCCTGCCTGACGATGCCGATGCCCGCCCCGCTGCCCGCACCCGCCGACCATCGCCCCTGCGCCGCCCAAGGCGCGGGCGAAGAGGCGGAGCCCGCCAGTAGCCGACGACGCCGGCCCCTCCCCCTTCCGCCGCCCCACGCCCTCCGCCGCCGCGCGGGGCCTGCCCCGATCCGGGATCCCCATGCTGTTTGAAATCGCCATCGTCCTCGTGCTGATCGCCATCAACGGCGCGCTGGCCATGTCGGAACTGGCCATCGTCTCGGCCCGGCCGGCGCGGCTGCGGCCGCTGGCCCAGACCCGGCACGGCGCCGCGGTGGCGCTGCGGCTGGCCGAGGATCCGGGGCGGTTCCTCTCCACCGTGCAGATCGGCATCACCCTGGTGGGCGTGCTGTCGGGCGCCTTCTCCGGCGCCACGCTGGGGGCGCGGCTGGCCGGCTGGCTGGTGGCCGAGGGGCTGTCGTCGGAGCTTGCCCATACCCTGGGCGTGGGCGGCGTGGTGGTGGTGCTGACCTATCTCTCGCTCATCGCCGGCGAACTGGTGCCCAAGCAGCTGGCGCTGCGCAATGCCGAGGCCGTGGCGATCCGCGTGGCCCCCGCCATGGCCGCGCTGGCGGTGGCCGCCGCGCCGGTGGTCTGGGTGCTGGACCGTTCGGGCAAGGCGGTGCTCTGGCTGCTGGGCGTGACCGACGCGAGCAGGTCGCGGGTGACCGAGGAGGAGGTGAAGAGCCTGATCTCCGAGGCCGAGGCCGAGGGGGTGTTGGAGGAGGAGGAGCGCGAGATGATCTCGGGCGTCATGCGGCTGGCCGACCGCTCGGCCCGCGCGCTGATGACGCCCCGCCACGACATCGAGCTGCTGGACATCGCGATGACCCCGGCCGAGGCGCTGGCCGCGGTGCGCCGCATCGCCCGGCCGCGGATGCCGGTGGGCGACCGTGCGACCGGCGAGGTGCTGGGGATCGTGACGCTGGCCGACGCCTTCCAGGCCGCCTCGCGGCGCGAGCCGCTGCACCTGCGGGCGCTGTTGCGCGAGGTGCCGGTGATCTCGGAACACGCCGATGCGCTGGACGTGATCGAGGTGCTGGGCGGGACCGAGCACCACCTGGCGCTGGTCTATGACGAATACGGCGAGTTCGAGGGGATCGTGACCACCGGCGACGTGCTGGCCGCCATCGCCGGCCAGTTCGCCGCCGCGCCGGGCGAGGAGCCGGCGATGGTCGAGCGCGAGGACGGCAGCTGGCTGGTGGCCGGCTGGATGGCGGCCGACGAGTTCTGCGACCGCATGGGCCTGCCGCGCGCGCTGGCCGGGGAATACCGCACCGTGGCCGGGCTGGTGCTGCACCAGCTGGGCCGGCTGCCGTCCTTGGGCGACCACGTGCAGGTCGACCGCCTGACCATCGAGGTGATCGACCTGGACGACCGGCGGATCGACAAGGTTCTGGTGACGCGGCAGGGCTATCAGGGGTAGGGGCGGAAATCGCCCCCTATCCCTGGTTGTCGGGCTGCGCCCTGACCGCCAGCCGCCCGCGCCGCGAGATGCGGTAGGGGCCGCCGCCCCGCGATTCGATCAGCCCCCGCCGCCGCAGCCGGGCGAAGAGCGCCAGCGTGCAGTCGGCCAGGATCAGCCCCTCGCGCGTCACGCAGAGCACGGCGAGGATGCGCCGCCCCTCGCGTTCGTGGCGGATGGCGCCGCCCAGGGCCAGCGCGTGCAGGACCCGTTGTTCGGTCCGCGAGATGTTCATGGAAGTGGTCCGGATATGCGTCAGCGGGCGCGCCGCACGGGATCGGCCCGTCCGGCGGTTCGGCCCCGCGGGGTCGGCCCGGGGCTCAGCCCTGGTGCGCAGTCTCCGGCATCGACGCTCCTGGCCCCGGGACATCCCGGGCGAGGGGGAATGTGCCGCATGAGTCGGCCCTCCGCCAGCCCCGCGGCGCGATCCGCCGCCCGGCGTGGCCCCCGCGCCACCCCGGGGAACAGGAAGGCCGATCAAGGCGTTATCCGATAACACGCCGGCGTTTTTGTCTATCCCGGCCCGCCGGTCCATCTCTGACCCCGAGGCAGGCGCCCCTGCCCTGCTGCCAGACGCTGCCAACCGAAAGGACAACCGCCATGCTCGCCGCCCTCCGCACGCCCAAGACCGCCCTCGCCGCCGTCACCGCGCTGGCCATCGCCGCCACCGCGCCGGCCCCCGCGCTGGCCTGGGGCAAGAACGAACAGAACTTCCTGAAGGGGATGCTGGCCGCCGCCGCCATCGCCGCCATCGTCGATCACAACCGCAAGTCGAACGCGGCCGAGCCGGACTATCGCTATCGCGACGACCGCTATTACGACCGTTCGCCGCGCCGCGACTCGCGGTTCGACGACCGCTGGCGCGACGACCGCCGGCCCGACTACCGCCCGCCGGCGCATCACTCCGGCGCGGCCGCGGCCTTCGCCGAATACTCGCCCGCCTCCAAGCGCGCGATCCAGACCCGGCTGCGGGCCTATGGCTACTATCACGGCGCGATCGACGGCGTGTGGGGGCCCGGCACCCGCGCGGCGATCGAGGCCTATGCCCGCGACACCGGCAACGCCCGGGCGCTGGACAGCCGCGACGGGTCGGTCCGCCTGCTGAACGGCCTGCTGACCTGAGGTCCCCCCGCCGGCGGCGTCCTCCTCCCCGCCGCCGGTTCCCCCCGGGCCGCCCCGCGGAAAAATCTGCGGGGCGGCCCAAGCCTCTCCCCTCCCACATGCGTCTCGGTTAGACCATGCTGATGGACACGCCCGACGAGACGCTCGCCGCCGCCGCCGCCCAGGGCGACCGGGTGGCCTTTGCGACCCTCGTCGGCCGCCACTACGACCGCATCCATGCCCTGGCCTGGCGGCTGACCGGCCAGCGGGCCGAGGCGCAGGATCTGGCGCAGGAGGTCTGCGCCGGCCTTGCCGCCCGGCTGGGCGGGTTCCGGGCCGAGGCGAGGTTCACCACCTGGCTCTACCGCGTGACGGTCAACGCCTTTCTCGACAGCCGCCGCCGCGCCGCCACCCGGGCCCGCGCGGCCGAGGGCTGGGGCGACTGGGAAGTGGCCCGGCAGGAGGCGATGGGCGAGGACCGCGCGGCGCAGGAATGGCTGGCCCAGGCCATGCGCAGGCTGCCCGAGGAGCTGCGGCTGACCGTGGCGCTGGTCTTGGGCGAGGACCTGACGCAGGCCGAGGCGGGCCGGGTGCTGGGGGTGTCCGAGGGCACGGTGGCCTGGCGCATGTCCGAGGTGAAGAAGCGGCTGCGCGCCATCGCGGCCGAGGAGGCGCGGGGATGACCAGGCAAGCCAAGGACGATTTCGACCGCCTCGCGAGCGCCCTGCGCGCCGCCCCCCCGGCCGCCGAGGATGCCCGCGCCGCCGCCCTGACTGCTGCGATGGAGGGGTTCGACAAAAATCTGCGCGCCGCCCAAGCCGAAGCGGCCGTGGCACGTCCCAGTCAGGACCGCCCGCATGGGGCGGGGTTCCTGAGCGGAGTGCGCCAGATGCTTGCCAATCTCACCTCCCGTCCCGTCCTCGCCGGCACCGCCTCGGTCGCGGCGCTGTTCCTGGGCGTCCTGATCGTCCAGCCCGCCTGGC
Organism: Paracoccaceae bacterium; assembly: GCA_037190175.1. Taxonomy (GTDB): domain Bacteria; phylum Pseudomonadota; class Alphaproteobacteria; order Rhodobacterales; family Rhodobacteraceae; genus JBBCJM01. Next base: position 3,674 of record JBBCJM010000185.1, read on the forward strand.
TGCGCGGGCCGGAGCCGGCGCTGGACCTCGTGCCCCCCGCGCCGCCCGCGCCCCCGCCGGCCTCGACGCGCGACCAGACCACGCCGGCCGCCCCGGCGCCGCTGGCCGACGCCCGCGGCCGCACCGTGGCGCAGGCCCCGGCGGGCGAAGCCGCCACCGCCGATGCCCCGGCCCGGGCGGACGCCGCCCCGCCCGAACCGGCCCCGGCCGAGGGCCGGATGGAGATGGCCGAGGCCGAGGCGCCCAACGCCATGGCGCGGCAGGCCATGCCCGGCACCGCCATGGCCCCGCCTCCCGCCGCCGCAGCCCCCCTCGGCGGGACGATGGACCGGGTGGCGGGAATGCCGGCCCCGGTCGACGTGCTGCCCGCGCCGATGCCCGATACCGAGAGCTTCGCCAATGCCGACCAGAACCCGGTGAAGCTGACCGCCACGGATCCGGTCTCGACCTTCTCGGTCGATGTCGACACCGCCTCCTGGGCCGTGGTGCGCTCGACCCTGAACCAGGGCCGGATGCCGGCGCCGGAGCAGGTGCGCATCGAGGAGATGGTGAACTATTTCCCCTATGCCTGGCCCGCGCCCGAGGCCGAGGGCGCGCCCTTCCGCGCCAGCGTCACCGTGATGCCCGCGCCCTGGAACGAGGGGCGGCGGCTGGTCACCATTGGATTGCAGGGCCGGCTGCCGGCGGTCGAGGACCGGCCGCACCTGAACCTGGTGTTCCTGGTGGACACCTCGGGCTCGATGCAGGGGCCGGACCGGCTGGACCTGCTGAAGCAGTCGCTGCGGCTGGTGCTGCCGCAGTTGCGCCCCGAGGACCGGGTGGCGATCGTGGCCTATGCGGGTTCGGCCGGCGAGGTGCTGGCCCCCACGCCCGCCACCGACAGCGCCACGATCCTGGCCGCGCTCGACCGGCTGGAGGCGGGCGGGTCCACCGCCGGCGGCCAGGGGCTGGAACTCGCCTATGCGGTGGCCGAGCGGATGGCGGGCGAGGGCCGGGTGGGCCGGGTGCTCTTGGCCACCGACGGCGATTTCAACGTGGGCCTCTCCGACCCCGCGGGGCTGGAGACCTATATCGGCCGCAAGCGCGAGACGGGGGTGTATCTGTCGGTGCTGGGCTTCGGCCGCGGAAATTTGCAGGACGCCACGATGCAGGCGCTGGCCCAGGCCGGCAACGGGATGGCGGCCTATATCGACACCGCGCAGGAGGCCCGCAAGGTGCTGGTCGACCAGCTAACCGGCGCGCTCTTCACCATCGCCGACGACGTGAAGATCCAGGTCGAATGGAACCCGGCCGAGGTCGCCGAATACCGGCTGATCGGCTACGAGACCCGGGCGCTGGCGCGCGAGGACTTCTCGAACGACCGGGTGGATGCCGGCGAGATCGGCGCCGGCCATGCGGTGACCGCGATCTACGAGATCACCGCGCCCGGCAGTCCGGGCCTGAGCATGGATCCGCTGCGCTATGCCCCCGCCGCGGCCCCGGCGGCGGGCGAGGGGGAGTTGGGCTTCCTGCGCCTGCGGTGGAAGGAACCGGGGGCGGACGCCTCGCAACTGATGGAGGTGGCGATCACCCCGGACATGGCCGCCGCGCCGCAGGAGGCCCGCTTCGCCGCCGCCGTCGCCGGCTTCGGGCAGCTCCTGACCGGGGCGAAGTACCTGGGCGACTGGGGCTGGGACGAGGCCATCGCGCTCGCCCTCGCCTCGCGCGGCGAGGATCCCTTCGGCTATCGCATCGAGGCGGTGAACCTGATGCGGCTGGCGAAATCGCTGGACGCCCGCTGAGCGGCCCTTCCCCCTGCCGGCGCAACGGCAGGGGGCACATCATTCCGCCTTTGCGGCCCGGACGCCACAATCAGGCCAGATTGTCGAGCTACGCAAGGGCGCCTTACTCAGTCTGCGGTCATACCCATGTTGCCTTCAGAACATACAGCCCGTTACGAAACCCTGTTCCTTGCCTTCCGCGAGGCCAGCGACGCCTGCGTCAGACTGTCCTTGCTGGATGATAAGTCCGACGTGTCGCTCGCCCGCAATCCCGACTACCAGCGCCTGCACCGCTCGGGCATGACCATCGCCCGGCTGGGCGGCGGAAAGGCGCTTGCGGGCGCGATGGCGGCGCTGTCCGGCCACGATCCCGACCTGCCGCGCTACTGGGCCGGCATGGACTCCTGGTAGGCCGATTTTTTCTAGCGTTGATTGTTTCAGCTAACATTGGATAAGCCTGAGACGACAACTCTCGGGAGCGTCCATGTCTGCGACTCACCTCTACAGTTGTGCCGAGGCCGGGCAGAACTCCTCATGGTATCTGCATCAGGAAAGCGCCGGGTCACGTTACGTCATGCAGACGATGGTGCGGATGGAGGATGGCCGGCCCGTGCATCGGGACGAGCGACGCCTGACGCTGCGGGAAGCCTTCGAGATCGCGCCGGTCGAGGTGGTGATGGAACTGCGAAAGATGCTGGGCGCCTGAGGCCACCTGCGACGCCGCGCCACAAACCCAAGTGTTTATGTCAGGATTGACAGCCCCGGCCCCCGGATCCATGCTGCGGCCAGTCCCGCCTCCCGCAGCATTGCGGCACGCGGCCCGGTCCGGGCGGACCCCGCCGCGCGTGATCATCGCAAAGGATCCCGACATGCGCCCGATCGCCGCTTTCCTGCTGGCCTCCACGCTGCTTCCCGCGCCGCTCATGGCCGCCACCCCGGCCGAGGTGCTGGCCACCTATGCCGACATCGCCGAGGCGGGCTATACCGACTCGCTGCGCGGGGCCGAGGCGTTGCAGGCCGCCATCGAGAATTTCCTCGCCGCGCCCTCGGCGGAAGGGCTCGCCGCCGCCCGCGCCGCCTGGATCGCCGCCCGGGCGCCCTACCAGCAGACCGAGGTCTTCCGCTTCGGCAACCCCATCGTCGACGACTGGGAGGGCCGGGTGAACGCCTGGCCGCTGGACGAGGGGCTGATCGACTATGTGGAGGCCGGCTATGCCGGGGGCGACGAGAACCCCTATGCCGGCCTGAACGTCATCGCCAACCCGGTCTTCACCCTCTCGGGCCGCGAGATCGACGCCGGCGAGATCACCGAGGACCTGCTGCGCGAGGTGCTGCACGAGGCCGACGCGGTGGAGGCCAACGTGGCCATCGGCTGGCACGCCATCGAATTCCTGCTCTGGGGGCAGGACCTGAACGGCACCGGCCCGGGCGCGGGCGACCGGCCCTGGACCGACTATGCCCAGGGGGCGGATTGCACGGGCGGCAACTGCGACCGCCGCGCCGCCTATCTGCGCACCGCCACCGAGCTTCTGGTCGCCGATCTGGGCTGGATGGCCGGGCAATGGGCCGAGGGCGGCGAGGCCCGCGCCACGGTGCTGGGCGACGAGGCCGCGGGGCTTTCGGCCATCCTGACCGGGATGGGCAGCCTCTCCTACGGCGAGTTGGCCGGCGAGCGGATGCGGCTGGGCCTGCTGCTGAACGACCCGGAGGAGGAGCACGACTGCTTCTCGGACAACACCCACGCCAGCCACTATTATGACGGGCTGGGGATCCGGAACGTCTATCTGGGCAGCTATACCCGCCCCGACGGCACCACCGTCTCGGGCCCCGGCCTGACCGCGCTGGTGGCCGCGGCCGACCCGGCGGTCGACACCGCGCTGAAGGCGCAGCTCGACGCCTCGGTCGCCGCGCTGGATGCGATCCAGGCCAGGGCGGCCGGGGGGATGGCCTATGACCAGATGCTGGCCCCGGGCAACGAGGAGGGCGCGCGGCTCATCACCGCGGCGGTGGATGCGCTGGTCACCCAGACCCGCGGCATCGAGCGCGCCATCGAGGTGCTGAAGGTCGAGGACGTGACCATCGAGGGCTCCGACAGTCTGGACAATCCCGACGCCGTGTTCGAGTGATTGGCACCGAAGGGGGCGGCCCTGCCCGCCCCCGCCTGCCCGAGGCCGCCATGCGCCGCTTTCTGCCCGTGCTGATGCTCGCCGCCCTGCCGG
>JBBCJM010000186.1:0-44231 GCA_037190175.1 Paracoccaceae bacterium
GGAAAGCGCCGGGGGGCCAGCCCCCCGGACCCCCCGGGATATTTATGGACAGAAGAAGGGGCGGGCGGGGGTCATTCGAGGCCCGCGGCGAGGGTTTCGAGGACTGCGGACCCGTCCACCGTCATCGCCACCTTGACAGGATGGGAGCCGGGGATCAGGGCGCCGGGGTGGGTGGTCAGGTCGGTTGTCAAGTGTAGGGTCTCGATCCCGAACAGCCCAGGGTGGCGGGCCAGCACCGGCACGCAGGGGTCGTGCAGCGGGCGGCTTTCCGGGCCGGCGCCGGGGGTGGCGTCGAAATAGGCCGCCACCAGCGCGGCGACCGCCTGCGCCCGCGGGCGGGGCGAGCGGGCGAGGCGGGCGAGCCAGGCCGCATCCGCCCGCACCCGGCGGGTCACGTCGAGGGGGACGAGGGTCAGGTCGAGGCCGGCCTTCAGTACTAGGTCCAGCGCCTCGGGGTCGTGGGCGAAGTTGAACTCGGCCTTCGGCCCCATGTTGCCCGGCTCATGGACCGCCCCGCCCATGGCGATCACGCGGTGGAGGCGCGCCGCCGCCTGCGGGGCGCGGTCGAGCAGCAGGGCGAGGTTGGTCAGCGGCCCGAGGCAATGCAACTCGAAGGCGCCCGGCGGCTCGGCCAGCAGGCGGGCGGCGAGCCAGTCGGCGGCAGGGCCGGGTTCGGGGGCGGCGGCGGGTTCGGGCAGCATGACCCCGCCCAGCCCGTCGCGCCCGTGGATGCGGGTCTCGTCGCGGCCCTCGCGCGCCAGGGGGCGGGGGGCGCCGGGGATGACCGGGGTGGGGGTGCCGGCCAGCGCGGTCAGGCGCAGCGCGTTGCGGGTGGTGAGGCCAAGGCCGATGTTGCCGGCCACGGTGGTGATGGCCTCCACGGTCATCCCGGGCTCGGCCAGGGCCCAGAGGATCGCCACGGCGTCGTCCAGCCCGGGATCGGTGTCGATGATCACCCTCATCCCAGCGCCTCCAGGATGCGGATCCACGACCGGATCCCGCGGCGGAGGCTCGACAGGTCGAACTTCTCGTTCGGCGCGTGGATGCGGTTCATCAGCGAGGCGAAGCCGACCAGCAGCGCCTCGGCCCCGGTGGCCCGGGTCAGCATGGGCAGGATCGGCAGCGAGCCGCCGGTGCCCATCAGCGCCACGTCGCCCCATTCCTGCTTGAGCGCCCCGGTCACCGGGGCGAGGTAGGGGAAATCCGCAGGCAGGGCGTAGGGATGGCCCATGGTGCGGTCGGTGAACTCCACCTTCGCGTCCGGGGGCAGGTGTTTCAGCACATGCGCGCGGAAGAGGTCGCGGATGCGCATGGGATCCTGCCCGGCGACCAGGCGGAAGGCCAGCTTGGCAGTGGCCTCGCGCGGGACGATGGCCTTGAAGCCATCCCCCGCGTAACCCCCGGCGATCCCGTGGATTTCCGCTGAGGGGCGGGTCCAGAGCTGCTCAGTGATGGGCCGGTCGCATTCCCCCGCCGGGGCGGTCAGTCCCACGTCGCGCAGGAATTTCCCGCCGTCGAAGGGGTGCCTCGCCCAGGCCTGCCGGAACGCCTCGGGCACCTCCTGCACCCCGTCGTAGAAGCCCTCGATGGCGATGGAGCCGTCCGGCCGCTTCAGGGTGGCGAGCACCTGCACCAGCGCCTCCACCGCATTGCGGGCGGCGTTGCCGTAGATGCCGGAATGCAGGTCGCGGTCGGCGGTGGTGAGCCTGATGTCCTGCCCGCAGATGCCGCGGTTCATGATGGTGATCGCGGGGGTCTCGGCGTCCCACTGGTCGCTGTCGCAGACCAGGATCACGTCGGCCTGCAACTCCCCTGCGGTCTCGGCGAGGAACGGGGCGAGCGAGGCGGAGCCCGATTCCTCCTCGCCCTCGAAGAGGAAGGAGACACGGCAGGGGAGTTGCCCGCGCTCCGCGAGGATGACCCGGCACGCCTCGACGAAGGTCATCAGCGCGCCCTTGTCGTCCGAGGCGCCGCGGCCGCGGATCCAGGTCTCGCCATCGGGCTGCGGTTCCAGCACGGGGGCGAAGGGCGGATGGTCCCAGAGCGCGGGGTCGCCGGCGGGCTGCACGTCGTAATGGCCGTAGAACAGCACCCGCGGGCTGCCCTCCGGCCCCGGCAGATGGGCCACCACCATCGGCAGCCCCTGCGTCTCGCGCAGCGAAGCCTCGGCGCCCATCCCCGCCAGATCCGCCCGCAGCCACTCCGCCGCCGCCCGGCAGTCGCCGGCATGGGCGGGGTCGGTGGAGACGGAAGGGATGCGGATCAGCTGGAACAGCCGGTCGAGCGCGGCGGGCAGGTCGGCCTCGGCGCGGGCCAGCGGGCTCATGCCCGGCCCCGGTCGATCCCGGTCACGATGGCGCCGAACTCGGTGGCCACCTGCCGCGCGTCGGCCATCACCTGCGCCTCCTCCAGCGTCAGCACCTGCCGGTCGCGCATCAGCCATTCCCCCGCGCAGATCACGTCGCGCACGTCCGGCGCCATGGCGGCGAAGACCAGGGTGGCGTAGGGGTCCCAGACCGGGTGCAGGCGGGGGTCGCTCAGGGAAACCCGGATCAGGTCGGCCTGCTTGCCGGGCTCCAGGGAGCCGATGTCGCGGTCCATCCCCAGCACCCGCGCGGCCTCGATGGTGGCCATGCGGATCACCTCGCGGGCGGGCATGGGCTTGCGGCTGTGCCCCAGCAGCTTCTGGAACATCGAGACCGGGCCGAACTGGGCGAAGAGGTCCAGCGTATTGCCCGACATGGCGCCATCGGTGCAGATGCCCACCGGGATGCCGCGCGCCCGCATCGCCTCGACCGGCGCGATGCCGCGGCCTGCCTTGGCGTTCGACCGCGCGTTGTGGGCCACCCGCACATCGGCTTCCGCCATCCGGTCCATGTCGGCGTCGGTGACGAACAGGCAATGCGCGGCGATGAGGCCCGATTTCAGCAGCCCCGCCCGGTCCACCACCTGCACCGGCCGCAGCCCGTGGGTCCGCTCGGCCCATTCGTTCTCGCTGACCATCTCGGCCATGTGCAGCTGGACGGGAGCGTATGGGTGGGCGGCGGACCATTCCGCCACCCGGGCCATGACGGGGATGTCGGTCGAATAGGGCGCATGGGGGGCGATGGAGGGGGTCACCCTCGGATGGCCGCGGAACTCGTCCACCAGAGCCTCGGTCAGCGCGAAGCCCTCGTCGAAGCTGCGGGCGTCGGGCGGGTCGAAGTCGGCCAGCGTCTGGCCCACCACGCCGCGCATCCCGGCGCGGTCGATCACCCGGCCCACCTCCTGCTCGAAATAATACATGTCGGCCACAGTGGTGACGCCGCCGCGGATCAGTTCCAGCGCGGCGAGGGCGGAGCCGATGCGTACGGTGCGCGGGGTGATCGCCCGGCGCTCCAGCGGCAGGACGTAGCGGAACAGCCGGTCGTCCACGTCCTCGCCCAGCCCGCGGAACAGGCTCATCGTCATGTGGCAATGCGCGTTGACCATGCCGGGCAGGATCAGGTCGCCGCCGCAGTCGATGGCCTCGCCCTCCGGCGGCGGGCCGTCGCCCAGCGCGGCGATGCGGCTGCCCTCGATGCGGATCCATCCGGGGGCGTATTCGGTCAGCCCCGCGTCCATGGTCAGGATGCGGGCGTTGGTCAGCAGCGTCATTCGGCCCTCAGGATGGCGCAATGGTCGGGGTCGGGGATCAGCACGGCCGGGGTGCCGGGCTCCAAGGGCTCCGACAGCGGCCCGTTCGCCACCATCGGCCCGGCGGGGGTGTCGCAGCGGTACTGGTAGGCGCGGCCGAGATAGGTGCGCAGGCCCAGCGTCGCCGGGATCCCCGCGCCCTCGCGCGCCACCTGCAACCCCTCGGGCCTTGCGGCGAAGATCATCTCGCGGGCGGGGATGGTGAAGCGGGCGCGGGGCAGGTCCAAAGTGGCGCCGCCCTGCATCTGCACCCGCACCGCATCGCCCGCCTCCAGCACCGCCTGCATCGGGATCAGGTTGGAGAACCCCACGAAATTCGCCACGAAGGCATTGGCGGGGCGGGAATACAGCTCCTCCGGCGGGCCCAGCTGCTCGATCCGCCCGCGCGACATGATCGCCACCCGGTCGGAGATCGAGAACGCCTCCTCCTGATCGTGCGTCACGTAAAGCGCGGTGGTGCCGTTGGCGCGTTGCAGCCGGCGGATCTCCACCCGCATGTCCACCCGCAGCTTGGCGTCGAGGTTGGACAAGGGCTCGTCGAACATCAGCAGCGGCGGGTCGATCACCAGCGCCCGGGCCAGCGCCACCCGCTGGCGCTGCCCGCCCGAGAGGTTGGCGGGATGGCGGTCGGCGAAACCCTCCAGCCCCACGGTGGCGATCATCGCCTCGGCCCGGCGGTTGCGCTCGGCCGCGCCCATCCCCCGCTGCTTCAGCCCGAAGCCCACGTTGTCGCGCACGGTCAGGTGGGGGAACAGCGCATAGGTCTGGAACACCAGCCCGATGTTGCGGCTATGCGCCGGCAGTCGGGTCAGGTCGCGCTCGCCCAGCCGGATGCTCCCCGCACTCGGCTGGAGAAAACCCGCGACCAGCCGCAGCGTGGTGGTCTTGCCGCAGCCCGAGGCGCCCAAGAGCGAGACCAGCTCCCCCTCCGCCACATGCAGGCTCAGATCCTCCAGCACCGGGGCCTGGCCGTAATGGGCGGAGACGTTCGTCAGGGTCAGCGATACGGTCATTTGGTCAGGAACGTCAGGCCAAGGGTGAACTCGACCACCGCCATCACGGCAACGGTCACCAGCATCAGCAGCACCGAGACCGAGGCGATCACGGGGTCGAAGAACTGCTCCATATGCGCGAGGATCTGGATCGGCAGGGTCGAGACCCCCGGCCCGGTCAGGAAGATCGACACCGAGACATCGTTGATCGAGGTGATGAAGGCCAGAATGAAGGCGGCGATCACCCCGGCGCGGATATTGGGCAGGACCACGGTGAAGAACGCCTTCCACCGCGGGCAGCCCAGCGACACCGCCGCCTCCTCGATGGAGAAATCGAACTGGTTGAGCGAGGCGCCCACCACCCGCACGCAATAGGGCAGCACCAGCAGCGCATGGCCGATCAAGAGCGCCGGGATGATCGGCACCCCCATGCCGGAGGCCACGGATTTCAGCAGGGAAAACCCCAGCACGATCTCGGGGATCAGCACCGGCAGCACGAAGACATTGGGCAGGAACCCCGGCAGCCCGCCCCGCCAGCGGGCCAGGGCATAGGCGGCCGGGATGCCGATCAGCAGCGACAAGGCGGTGCCGCAGATCGCCAGCAGGAAGGAGATCAGCATGGTGCGGCGGAAGGCGCCGATCTCGAACAGCCGCTCGTACCAGCGGAAGGTCAGCCCCTGCGGCGGGAAGGCGAGGTAGCTCGTGTCCGAGACCGAGGCGCCCAGGATGATGACCAGCGGCGCCAGCAGGATGGCGAAGACCAGCACGGCGAAGGCGGTCAGCAGGGGATGGGTCCTGGGCATCTTACCCCGCCACCGGATTGAGCCTGCGGGCCAGCCGCGACATCGCCCAGACGGTGGCCAGCGTCACCACCGTCATGATCACCGAGATGGTCGAGGCGCGCACCCAGTCGAAGGTCACCATGGCCTGCTGGTAGAGGAAGGTCCCCATCATCATCTGCCGCTCGCCCCCCAGCAGTTGCGGCGTGGCGTAACTGGTGAAGGCCCCGGTGAAGACCAGCACCGCCCCCACGATCAGCCCGGGCACCGCCATGGGCAGCACCACCTGCCGGAAGGTGGCCGCCGGCGTGGCGCCCAAACTGGCCGAGGCCTCGGTCAGGTCCTGCGGGATCGCCTCCAGCACGCCGACCAGGGTCAGCACCATCAGCGGCACGAAGAGATAGACCATGGCCACGATCACCGCCCCCTTGGTGTAGAGCATGGTCAGGGGCTCGTCGGTCAGGCCGGCCCAGAGCAGGAACCCGTTCAGGATGCCGTTGCGGCCCAGGATCACCATCCAGGCGAAGCTGCGCACCACCACCCCGGTCAGCAGGGGAAACACGGCGGCGATGATCAGCAGGCTCTTCAGCCGCCCCGGCGTTCGCGCCACCACCCAGGCGGTGGCGAAGCCGATCAGCACCGAGGCCAGGGTGGTGATCGCCGCCACCTCGAAGGTGCGCCACAGCACCTGCCGGCGGAAGGCCGAGGCGAAATAGTTCTGATAGCTGGCGAACAGCCCCGCCTCGGTGCCGAAGGTGGTCCCGAAGGTGTCCAGCACCGGCAGCCCCAGCGCCAGCACCACCAGCGCGGTCGCCGGCACCACCAGCGCCCAGGCGATCAGCCTGCCCTGCGTCATCCCACTGTCCCGCGACCCAAGGTCATGTCCGCCCCCTCACCGCGAAGGACACCCCGATCTGTTCTCATCTTGGCGAAAATACTCTCGGGGGGTCCGGGGGGCAGACAGCCCCCCGGCGCTCTCCGCAGGTGCTACATCCCGAAGATCTCGTTCCAGCGGTCGATCCAGTCCGCCTTCTTCTCGTTCATCGCGGCATAGTCCACCCGTTGCAGCGAGCCGATCACCTCGGGCCCATAGGTCCAGATCGCGGCCTGTTCCGGGGTCAGCACCACGTCGGGGCGCACCGGGGCGTCCACGCCCTGCTCGCCCTCGATCTGCTGCACGCCCTTCGACAGCATGAAGTCGATGAACTGGTGGGCGAGGTCCACGTTGGCCGCCCCGGTGGGGATGTTCAGCGTGTTCAGCGTGGCGATGTCGCCCTCGGCCAGGTCGGCCCAGACCATGGTGGGCACCGCGGCCTTCAGCGAGGCCATTGTGAAGTCCTGCGCCACGGCCACCGTGGCCTCGCCGGTGGAGATGAGGTTCGTCATCTCCGACCCGGTGTTGTAGTTCTTCACCACATTGGCCTTCAGCGCCTCGATCGCCTCGAAGGCCGGGCCGTCGTCGGCGAAGGCGTCGGTGCCGGCCTGTGCGCCGGCGCGCACCACGACCATGGGCCCGGCGGTGGTGGTGATGCCGGGCAGGGTGACCTGGCCCTTCAGATCCTCGCGCCAGAGGTCGGCCCAGGAGGTGATGGGCTGGACCTTGGCGCCGTCATAGACGATCCCGGTGCGGCCGATGGTATAGGCCGGCCCGTATTCGCCCTGCGGCGCCTTGGCGAGGTCGTAGAGCGCGTCGATGTTGGTCAGCTTCGCGCGGTCCACCGGCTGGAACAGCCCCTGCGCGATCCCCTGCTGCGAGAAGGCGTCGGTCAGGAAGATCACGTCCACCCCGGCCCCGCCGCGGGCGGCCAGCTTGTTCAGCCGGTCGCCGTTGTTGCCGGTCTCGAACACCAGCTCGCAGCCGCAGATCTCCTGGAACGGCTTGACCACGTTGGCTTCCAGCTTTTCGCCGTTGAAGCCCCACCACGAGATCACCAGTTGCTCGGCATGGGCGGCGCCGGCGGCGAGGGCGAAGGCGGCGGAGGACAGAAGGGCGCGAAGGGCGGGGGCGGGCATGGCGGCAGCTCCTGAAATGGACGGGTCCCGGGGGCGAGCCTAGCCGCGCGCCGGTGCCGCCGCAAGCTGCGCCGCGGGGCCTAGCCGCGGGGCCTATAGCCTGATCGCCTCCATCAGAACCGCGCCGTCCGGGTGGCTCGCCGCGGATGAGGTGGCAGAGGCCATCGCCTCTGCCATGCGAGACGGGTGCAGCAAGACCGGCCGGGGCGCCCCAAGGCGTCCCGGCCAGCGCCCGCCCCGCCCATGGCGGGCGCTTCTCGCCCGCCGGGGCGGGCGCCGGCCTCTCGTGGTCTCTCGCTGACAGGTCTTCAGCCGCACCCGCGGGAAACGGGCGGGGGAAACGCAATGCGTTTCCTTGCCCCGCCCGGGCCAGCAGGGGGGGCGCCGTCCCGGATCGAACATGATCCCGACCTAGCCGCGGGGCGCGGCGGGCAGCGGCCGGCCGCCGATCCAGACCGCGCACACCGCCCGGTCGTCGCCCATCATGATGGTGGGGAACAGCGCCTGCCAGATGGTGTCGGCCCTCCGGGTGGCCTGTTCGATGGCGGGGGTGGAGGCGAGGTCGATCACCACCAGGTCGGCCTCCATCCCGGGCGCGATGCTGCCGATGCGGTCCTCGGCGCGCAGCGCGCGGGCCGAGCCCGCGGTGGCCAGCCACCAGAGCTGCGCCGGATGCAGCGCCTGCCCGCGCAGCTGCGCCACCTCATAGGCCGCGGCCATGGTGCGCAGCATCGAGAAGGAGGAGCCGCCCCCGGTATCGGTCGCCAGCCCCACCCGCAGGCGCGTGGCCAGCCCCATGTCGAACAGGCCCGAGCCGATGAAGGTGTTCGAGGTGGGGCAATGCACCAGGCTGGCCCCGGCCTCCACCAGCCGGGCCTTCTCGCGTTCCGTCAGGTGGATGGCATGGCCATAGACCGCGCCCTTGCGCAACAGCCCCTGCGCCTCGTAGGTATCCAGGTAGTCGCGCGACTGGGGGTAGAGGCTGCGGACCCATTCGATCTCGTCGGTCTGTTCCGACAGGTGGGTCTGCATCAGGCAGTCCGGGTATTCGCGCCACAGCGCCCCCAGCGCCGCCAGCTGCTCGGGGGTGGAGGTGGGCGAGAAGCGGGGGGTGATGACGTAGTTCAGCCGCCCGACCCCGTGCCATTTCTCCAGGAGCGCCTTGCTGTCGTCATAGGCCGATTGCGCGGTATCCAGCAGCCCTTCCGGCGCGTTGCGGTCCATGCAGGTCTTGCCGGCATAGAGCCGCATCCCGCGGGCTTGCGCGGCGGTGAAGATCGCGTCCACGCTGCCCGGGTGGATGGTGGCGTAGGAGCACACCGTGGTGGTGCCGTGGGCGGTCACCAGATCCAGATACCGCTCGGCGATTTCCCCCGCATAGGCGGGATCGGCCAGCCGCATCTCCTCGGGGAAGGTGTAGAGGTTCAGCCAGTCGATCAGCCGCTTGCCCCAGGAGGCGATCATCGCGGTCTGCGGGTAATGCACATGCGCGTCCACGAACCCGGCCGAGATCAGCGCCCGGCCATAGTCGGTCACCCGCGCCTGCGGGTGGCGGGCGCGCAGGTCCGCCCCGTCCCCCACCGCCACGATCCGCCCCTCCTCCACCAGCACGCCGCCATGGCTCCAGTGCCGCGCCGCGGCCTCGCCCTGCGCGAAGGGATCGGCGGCGAAGGTCAGGATCTGGCCGAGGAGAAGGTCGGGCATCTGTGTCTCCAGGTGGAGAGGGCCGGGGCGCTGCCCCGGACCCCGGAGTATTTCAGCCAAGATGAGGGGCCGGGGAAGGCTAGCGGCTTTGGCAGGGCAGGGGAAACGCGGCGGTGGGGCGGGGGGCGTGAAACTGTTTCAGGCGGCGGCGGAAAATGCTGCGGGGCTGTTGCGGCGCGGCGGGCGCGGTTATGGTCGCGCCGGCAACGGGGCTGCGGGAGGCGGGCATGAGCGAATCCTACGACGACCGCAACGACCGCGCTGACCGCGCGCGCGAGGGCACCCGGGTCGAAGCCGTGCGCGCCGCGCTGGAGGCCGACGACGGCGCCCGGCTGGAGGCGATCCTCGACCCCCTGCACCCGGCGGACGTGGCCGACGTCATCGAGCAGGTGACGCCCGCCGAGCGCGCGGCGCTGCTGGCGCTGGTGCCCGCCGCCATCGACGGCGAGGTGCTGTCCGAGATCGACGATTCGATCCGCGAGGAGGTGATCGACGCCCTGCCGGCCGAGGCGGTGGCCGAGGCGGTGCGCGATCTCGACACCGACGACGTGGTGGACATCCTCGAGGATCTGGAGATCGAGGACCAGCAGGCGATCCTGGGCGCGCTGGACGCCGCGGACCGGGTGGCGGTGGAACAGGCGCTGTCCTACCCGGATTATTCCGCCGGCCGCCTGATGCAGCGCGAGGTGGTCACCGCGCCGCCGCACTGGACCGTGGGCGAGGCCATCGACCACCTGCGCGGGGCCGAACACCTGCCCGACCAGTTCTACCACGTGATCCTGGTCGATCCGCGGTTCCGCCCCGTGGGCTATGTCACCCTGGGGCGCCTGCTGTCCTCGCGCCGCGACGTGGCGCTGCGCACGATCACCGAGGACAGTTTCCGTACCCTGCCGGCGACCGAGAGCGAGACCGAGGTCGCCTTCGTCTTCAACCAGTATCACCTGATCTCCTGCCCGGTGGTGGATGCCGACGGCCGGCTGGTGGGCGTGATCACCATCGACGACGCCATGAACGTGCTGGACGAGGAGCACGAGGAGGACATGCTGCGCATGGCCGGCGTGGCCGACGAGGCCAGCGTCTCGGACGGGGTTTGGGAGACGCTGAAGGGCCGGCTGCCCTGGCTCCTGGCCAACCTCGGCACCGCCACGATCTCGGCCTGGGTGATCTCGCGCTTCGAGGGGGCGATCGCGGCGATCGTGGTGCTGGCGGCGCTGATGCCCATGGTGGCCTCGATGGGGGGCATCGCCGGCACCCAGTCGCTGACCGTCACCGTGCGGGCGCTGGCCACGCGCGACCTGACGCGGGCCAACACCTGGCGGGTGGTGCGGCGCGAGGCGGTGGTGGGGCTGCTGAACGGGGTGGTCTTCGGGCTGGTGCTGGGCGGGGTGGCGGGGCTTCTGTTCGGCTGGGCGGCCTTGGGGCTGGTGCTGACGGTGGCGATGGTGATCAACCTGCTGGTGGCGGCGCTGGCCGGCGTGCTGATCCCGGTGGTGCTGGACCGGCTGAAGCTCGACCCGGCGCTGGCCTCGGGCACCTTCGTGATGACGATGACCGACGTGGTGGGGTTCCTGGCCTTCCTCGGCCTCGCCACGCTGGTGCTGCTGTGAGCCCGCTTCCCGAGAAGGCCGCGCTGCGCCAGGCCGTGGCGGCGGCGCGGGCGGCCGCCTTTGCCGCGGGGCAGGGGGCGGCGGCGGCCGGGCATCTGTCGGCGCTGCTGGCGGGGTTCGGCGGCCGGGTGCTGGCGGGCTACATGCCGATGAGGAGCGAGCTGGACCCCCTGCCGGTGATGGCGGGGCACGATGGCCCGGTCTGCGTTCCGGTGGTGGTGGGCAAGGGGCTGCCGCTGGTCTTCCACCGCTGGACCCCGGAGGCCGCGATGGTCGAGGGCCGCTTCGGCGCGCTGGTCCCGGCGGTGGGCGAGCCGCTGGTTCCCGAGGTGCTGATCGTGCCGCTCTTGGCCTGGGACCGGCGGGGCTACCGGCTGGGCTATGGCGGCGGCTTCTACGACCGCACGCTGGAGGGGCTGCGGGCGCAGGGGCAGGTCACCGCCATCGGCTTCGGCTTTGCCGCGCAGGAGGTGGCCGAGGTGCCCACTGACGCCACCGACCAGCGGCTGGACATGATGGTGACCGAGCGGGGCAGGGAGTTCTGAGCCCGGCAGCGGGTTTTGGCCGGGGCGGCGCAGATGGGCCTTGCGGCAGCGGGTCGCCCGGCGTTTCATCTGCGCAGATTGCTCCGATCATTGCGCCCGGGAGATTTGACGATGCGTTGGCTCCTTTTCCTCGCCCTCACCGCAACCCCCGCCGCCGCCGAGTGCTTCACCTCCGACACCGGGCAGTTCCGCGCCAGCTATGCCGACGGATCCTCGATCGACTTCCTGTCGCGCGAGGGCGGGGTGATCCGCTATGAGGATGCAGGGTCGCGCAGCATCGGCATGGTCTACCGCGCGCAGTCCGGGATCTGGCCATTGAACGTGCCCACGCCCGCCGGAGATCTGCCGCTGCGGCTGGAGGGGCCGCTGCCCGACATCGCCGCGATCCGCGCCGCCGGGCGGGTCGAGGTCACCGGCGCCACCGAGCCGCCCGCCGGCACGGGGGCCGAGCCGCAGCCCCTGCGCATCACGGTCGAATGGCGCGGCAGCGTGGATCACGAGATGGGCGGCTGCACCTGGCGGCTGGAACGGCTCTACCGCCAGATCCAGGTGGGCGACACGCGCACCCCGGACGGCGAATTGTGGCTGGAGCCGCAGCTGATGATCGCCTTCCGCTCGGTCTTCTATCACCCCGGCGGGCAGGAGCGGGTCTACGAACTGACGGGGCTCGAATGACATGCGCTGGCTGATGATCCTCGCCCTTTCCGCGACCCCCGCCGCCGCCGAGTGCTTTTCCGCCGAGGCCGGGCGGCTGCCGGCCCGCGCCACCTATTCGGACGGCACGCGCTACGACTATCTCTCGCGCCGGCAGGGCATTCTGGAGTTCCAGGACGACATGGCGCGCAAGGCCGGCGCGGTCTGGCGCACCCAGCACGGCATCTGGGCGCTGAACACGCTGGCCACGGCCGGAGAGGTGGGCTTCCGGCTGGAGGGCGCGGTGCCCGACATCGCGCAGATCAAGGCGCAAGGCAGGGCCGAGGTGCGCGGCATGGCCCATCCCCCCGCCCCGGCCGAACCCGTACCCCTGCGCATGGTGGTCGAATGGCTGGGCAGCGAGTACCGCGAGATCGGCGGCTGCACCTACTACGTCGACCGGCTGCGGCGCGAGATCTTCGCCGGCGACACCCGGGTGGGCGAGGCCGAGGCCTGGATCGAGCCGCGCATCCTCGTGGCCTTCCAGGTGGTGCATTTCGCACCCGACGGCCGCCAGACGGCGCTGGAGCTGACCGGGCTGGAGTGAGGCCATCCCTCTGCTCTGCCTCCGCCGCCGCGCCGCCACAATGGGGGTGGAGGAAGGGACCGGAGTCGCGCGGTGCGGGGTTTGGTTGCCATGGTCCGTGTTCTTCTGCTGGTCGCCGCGCTGGCCGGGCTGGTGCTGGTCAACTCTGGGACCGGCGCGAATGCGGTGGTCCTGCTGGCGATCTCGCTGATTGGGATACCGCTGGCCTGGTTCCTGAACTACGCCGCGACCTCGATGTTCATCGCCATCTTCTGTTGGCTGGGGGGCTGGTTCCTGGCCAGCCGTGTGACCGGGCGGCGGTGGCTGGCCGAAGGGGCGGGAGCGCTGACCGCCGCGGCCTTCCTGATCGGCTTGCCCAACTATATCGGCTGGCAGCGCGAGGCACGGGCGGCCGTGATCCTGGCCGCCGAAACCGGCCCGGCCGTGATCGGCGCGATCTCCGAACGGATCGGGGTGCTGGAGGTGGTCACCCAAGGGCGGGATCGGCTGGGCTGCCGGGAACTCTGCGCAAGGCTGCTGGGCTCCGGCCGGATCGGCGCCTTTGTGGAGACCGGCCTGGGTCCCGAGGGCGAGGACTACGGGCGCGCCACCTGGACCGCCGAGCCGTGGTCACGCGGTTGCAAGATGCCGGAGGGGCGGAACATGCGCCCGATCCACGACCTGCTCTATGCGCATGGCTTCTGCCTGCAGCGGGCGAAGGGTGGTCCCGACAGCCCGGCCGACCTGCGCATCAGGCTGACCGACACCGGCACGGAGAAGACCTTTGCCCTGCGGCAGGTGCGCATCGAGACCGGCACGGGTGCCGTTCTTTTGCAGCAAAGCGCGTTCGCCTACACACGGCCCCATCCTGTTGCCATGATCGAGGCATGGACTTTCCACGAGATCGGGTTGAAGCCCAGCCGGCATCTGCTGGGCGAAACCGTCCGCCACGGCGCGCCGCCGCCCCGGTTCGGCTGGGACGAGATCGCGCAGGCCCTGCCGGCCCTGACCGCCGGCCTGGCGCTGCCCGCCTTTGACCCAACCGTGCCCGAGGACGTATCCGAGGCGGCCCTGGCCCGGGTGGTGGCCGCCGGCGCGCCCGCGCGCGACGAGGCGAGCTTTGCCGTCGCGCGGTATCTGACCCTGACCCCGACGGATGGGTGGGTTGCGGGTCGCGAGCGTTATCCAGCGCCCCCCGGCAGCATACCGCTGGCGGAGGCGCTGAAGGCGCTGCCGCAGTTGTGGCCGCTGGTTTTGGACCATTCGCTTGCCCTGGCGCTGCCCCGTGCGGAACAGGGCCGGGGGCTGCCCCACGGCCTGGGCAGCATGGTCCGGTCCGCGCTGAACGCGACGGCGCCCGGGGACAGGATCGGCCCGGCGCGCAGCTTGCCGGCCGGGGCGCCGGAGGAAACCGTGCTGCTGGAGATTCTTCTGGCGGAGTTCCTGATCGGGCAGGGCGCCGAGGCGGACTTCCTGATGACGAAGCTGATCGCGCGGGCCATGGACAATCGCCACCTCCCGTTCCACCGCGCCCTGGCGGGGGCGATCTGCCGTCAGGCCGGGAAGCTGCGCACGGTCGGCCCGGTCTGGGCAAGCTGGACCATCCAGTCCCGTCAGCGGTGGAACACCGAGGCCGACTGGGATCTGATCGCGGCGGGGGGCTTGCTGGCCGGGGTGACGATGGAGCACCTGACCGCCATGGCGGACCGTATGCTCCGCTCTGCCGAGAAGGCGGAGTTCGTCGGGGCCATGACCATCCGCTGGGCTAGGGGCACGGACTGGGCGCGGGCCGTCTGCGCAGGCGCGCCGGCCCTGCCCTGATCACCCCGCCTCGCGATCCTGCCGGTGACCAGGCCGCGATGCAGCCTCAGGTTGCGTAACCCCGGGGCTTCGTGCCAAAGCAGGGGCGGGCAGTCGAGGAGGCGCGCGATGGGCGAGAAGAACCTGCTGGAGCTGACGCTGGGCGCCGCGACCAAGGACGGGGCGACGGTCGATGCCGGCAGCCGCCCGCTGGCCGGGCTGCCGGACGGGATGAAGGTGCAGCGCCGGCCGCTGCACGCCGACGACCGGGGCGAGCTGACCGAGATCTTCTCGCGCCGGCACGGGTTCGACGACGCGCCCTTCGACGACGTCTACATGGTCACCATCCGCCCCGGCGTCGCGAAGGGCTGGGCGCTGCACAAGCAGCACGACGACCGATACTACCTGGTCTCGGGCGAGATGATGGTGGTGCTCTACGACGTGCGGCCCGACAGCAGCACCTGCGGGCGGCTGTTCACCGTGACGCTGACCGAGCGCGACCGCAAGCTGATCAACATCCCCGCCTTCGTCTGGCACGCCGATGTCTGTCTGGGCACCCGCGAGGCGGTGCTGCTGAACATGCCGACCCGCAGCTTTGACCCGGCCGATCCCGACAAGTACCGCCTGCCGCTGGACACCCCGCTGATCCCCTACGACTTCGGGGGCCGCACGGGCTATTGACCGCGATGGCCGGGCCGGCGTTCTCGATCCTGCTGCCCACCCACAACCGGCCCGAGACGCTGGGGCCGGCGATCCGCTCGGTGCTGGCGCAGGGCCGGGAGGACTGGGAACTGCTGGTGGTGGGCGACGGCTGTACCGACGGCACCGGGGCGCTGGTGGCGGGGTTCGGCGACGCGCGCATCCGCTGGTTCGACCTGCCCAAGGCGCCCGGCTTCGGCTATGCCAACCGCAACCTGGCGCTGTGCGAGGCGCGGGGCGAACTGGTGGCCTTCCTGGGCCACGACAACCTGCTGTTCGCCGACCATCTGGCCCGGCTGGCCGCGCCCTTCGCCCGGCCCGGGGTGATGTTCGCGCATTCCCGCCCGCTGTTCATCGGCGACGACGGGCTGATCGTGCCGTTCTACGCCAACCTCCAGCACCCCGGCGCGCGCGACGAGTTCATGCAGCGGCGCAACCTGCTGCCCGCCACCACCATCATGCACCGCCGCGCCTGTTTCGATACGGTGGGGATGTGGCCCGAGGACGAGACCGCCTCGGGCGACTGGGTGCTGTGGAAACGGATGCTGGCCGCCTTTCCCGCCGGCGTGGCCGCGGTGCGCGAGCCGACCTGCCTGCATTTCCGCGCCGACTGGCGCGACCCCGCGCGCTGGGCGCCGGCGCCGTTCCGGTTCCTGCAATCGCTGCACGAGCGCGGCGGCAGGTGGTATCCGCAGTCGCTGGACCTGCAACTGGCGCCCGGCGAGTTGCCGCAGGCACAGGTCTGGCGCCGGATGCAGGCCGAGGGCCCGGCCTTCGTCAACCGGGTGCGCTGGGGGGTCGACCTGCTCGGCGACTGGCTGGCCTGGACGGCGGGGCTCAACCCCGCCTTTCCCTGAGCTACTTCGCGATCTTCTCGTCGCGCACGAACATGTTGCCCCAGGCGCGGTCGATCAGGTCGGGGGTCATCTGGTAGGGGATGCCCTCGAACTCGCAGACCGCGATCATCTGGTCGATCAGGAACACCGGCATGTAGTTGGCATAGTTGTTGGCGATGGCGGGAAAGCGCACCTTCATCAGGTGCATCAGCGCGGCCTCGTCCAGCGGCATCTTCTTCTTGCGCGCCACCATGGCGAAGATCTTCAGGAAGTTCTCCTGGCTGGGGCCGTCGACCTTGATCTTGAAGAAGATCCGGCGCAGCGCCGCGCCGTCGAAGATCTCGTTGGGGTGGAAGTTGGTGGAAAAGATCACCAGCGTGTCGAAGGGCACGGTGAACTTCTCGCCCGATTGCAGGGCCAGGATGTCCTTGCCCTCCTCCAGCGGCACGATCCAGCGGTTGACCAGCTTCTGCGGCGGCTCCTGCTGGCGGCCGAGGTCGTCCACGATGAAGATCCCGCCCGATGATTTCAGCTGCAGGGGCGCCTGATAGGTGCGCGCGGTGGGGTTGTACTTCAGATCCAGCATGTCCAGCGTCAGCTCGCCCCCGGTGATCACCGTGGGCCGCTCGCAATAGACATAGCGGTTGTCGAAGCGGTTCGAGGTGCGGCGCAGGCTGGTGGGATCGTCCACCGCCGCTTCGGCGGCGCGGTGCACGATGGGGTCGTAGACGGTGATGACCTGGCCCGAATATTCCAGCGCCCGGGGGACATAGATCTTGTCGCCCATCGCGTCGCGTATCCCGTTCGAGATCGAGGACTTGCCGTTGCCGGGCGGCCCGTACATCAGGATCGAGCGGCCCGAGGTGATCGCGGGGCCGAGGTTGCCCAGCAGGTCGGACGGCAGGATCAGGTGACCCATGGCCTTGACCAGCTGCTCGCGCGTGAGCCGGATGTCGCGCACCGACTGGCGCTGGACCTGCAGCTTGAACGCCTCCAGCGGCACCGGCATCGCGCCGTAGTATTCCGACTGCGACAGCGCATCCAGCGCCCGCGCCTTGCCGCTGTCGGTCAGCTGATAGCCCATCTCGTTGCCCGAGGTGGCGTGCAGCGTGCCGGTGGCCTCGACCATCTTCTGGCTGCGGGCGAGGTCGACCAGTTCCTGGATCACCGGCACCGGCAGGCAGATCACCCGGGACAGGTTCGACACCAGGTCGAGGTTGGTGCGGAACATGGTCTTCAGCAGGATGTCCCGCATCATGACGATCGAGATCCCCACCTCGGCCATGGTCCGCGGCGCCACCGGGGGCAGCACGTTGGGGGTCTGGGTGGGGGGACTGGGGACCTGGACGTTCATGGCTGCCCTCTGCTCGCGCGCGTTGCGCCCGGGGCTAGCACGCGATCACGGCACAATCAGGGCAAGAAGCGGCCAGAATACCAGCGTGCCGGACAATGCCAGCCCCATGGGGAACTTCCTGTGGGTCCAGCTTTTCCAGTCGGGCAGGGCGCGGCGCATCGCCGGGATCATCCGCGCGATGCGATGGGCGAAGAAGGCGCCCAAGAGGCAGGCCGCGAACAGCGCCAGCACCGCCCTGAGGTCGGCCCCGGTGAAGAAGGGCGCCATGGCGGCGGCGAACTTGGCGTCCCCCGCCCCCACCAGCCCCAGCGTGGCGACCACGAAGCCCACCGCCAGCACCAGGAACATGAAGACGAAGCCCCAGAGCCAGACGTTCAGCGGCAGGATCAGCGGCCCGATCAGCCAGACCGCGGCCAGGGCCAGCACCGCCTGGTTGGGGATGCGCATCCTGGCCATGTCGGACCACGAGACCCAGATGGCGATGGGCAGGGTGAAGGGCAGGAACCACAGGAAATCCTGCGGCTGCGTGGCGGGAATCTCGAAGCCGAACATCAGTTGGTCACATTCGCGTCCAGCGCGCGCAGGGCACGGGCGGCTTCCTCGAAATGCTGCGGATGGGTGTCGACCGCCTCGTTCAGCAGGCCCTTGCCGATGGAAACGTCGCCCTGCTTGATGGCCGCCAGCGCCAGCGTGTAGAGCAGTTGCGCCCGCTCGGTCTGGGTCATCGCCACCACCGGCAGGTCGTACTTGCGCTGCGCGCCGCGGGCCAGCACCAGGTTGTTCTTGGCGGTGAACATCGTGGGCTCGTATTTCAGCGCATCGACGAACAGCCGCTCGGCCGCGGCATGGTCGCCCCGGGTCAGCTTGGAAAAGCCCCAGTTGTTGTAGACCCCGGCGGGCTTGGTGGTCAGCCCCGCGGCGATCTCGTAGAAACTGTCGGCCTTCTTCCAGTCCTTCCTGCTGTCGGCGACCATCGCCTCCAGCCGGTACCGCTGATAGGTCTCGTGCGTGGGCGGGATCTTGTTCAACTCCGCCTCGGCCGCCGCCCATTCGTTCGAGCGGATCAGCGCGTCGGCCAGTTCCACCCGGTCGTCGGCCGTGCCCTGGGCCGAGGCCACGACCTCGGCCCAGACCTTGGCCGCCTCCTGCGGGCGCTGGGCGCGGACCAGGCTTTTCGCCAGCCCGCGCTTCAGGTCCACCCGGTCGGGGTTTTCCGAGGACGCCTTGCCGAAATAGGCCACCGCCTCGTTCGGGTCGCCCACCGTCAGCATGATGTCGTTGAGGTTCGATTCGTCGATCACGTTGACCGACTTGATCGCCCGGTTGACCTCGGCGTCCGAGGGGCCCTTGCCGCAACCGGCCAGGGCCGCCGTGCCGAGGCACAGCGCAAGCGTGATGGGGTGGCGCATTTTTGCGTCCTGTTGCTGCTCCGGCCCGTCTCGGCCTCTCAGAGCGCCGAGAGAAGGACGAACTGACCCTTCTCGCGGCGCACCAGGGCAAAGTTCGGGCGCTCCTCGGGCTCATCATAGCCGGAGTTCTCGGTGCGCGCGATGGCGAGGCGCAGATTTTCCCGGATCGAGTCCGAACGGCCACTGTCCAGCGCATAGGCCTGCTGGAAGACCAGCCGCGCCTCGCCGGGCCTGCCCCGCTCCATCAGCACCACGCCCAGGTTGTTGAGCGCGGGGACGAAGGCCGGGTCCAGCTCCAGCGCCCGGCGCAGCAGCTGTTCGGCCTGGCCCAGACGCCCCAGCTGCAGGTTGGCCGAGCCCAGCGCCGAGAGCACGTCGGCGTTGATCCCGCCCTCGCCCGCGGCGCGCAGATAGGCCCTCAGCGCCAGCTCGTGCTCGCCCGCCGCCATCAGCCGGTGGCCCACGATCAGCCCGTCCTCGCCCCGCGCGCGGGAGGAGACCGCGGGGGCGCGGTTCTCGGCCAGCGGATCGGCGGGGCCGCAGGCGGCCAGCAGGGCCACCAGCGGCCAGAGCGGCCACCCCATCATGCGCAAGGGGCCGGCGATCGCCCGGCCCCGCTGCCCGTTCCCGGCTGCCCGCGGGCTGCCGGCCGTCCCTCTCTGGCGTCTCATGCGCGCCCTTGCCCTGCCTCGGTCCCGGCCGGCCGTCGCGCTGGGCCCCGGATCCTAGCCGCCGCCCATGCTGGTGGCGATGCCATAGACCGAGGGGCCGACCAGGATGATCATCAGCGGCGGCACGGTGAACATCATTGTGCCCAGCGTCAGCTTGGTCGGCAACTTGTTTGCCTGTTCCTCGGCGCGCATCACGCGCTTGTCACGCATTTCCGAGGAATAGACCCGCAGCGCCTCGGCGATCGAGGTGCCGAAGGTGGCCGACTGGATCAGCGTGGTGACGAAGGAGGTCACGTCGGGCAGGCCCACCCGCTCGGCCATGTCCTTCAGCACCTGCACCCGTTCCTTGCCCGCCTTGACCTCGTGGCTGACCATCTCCAGCTCGTCGGCCAGCGCGGGATAGCCGGCGCGGCTTTCGCGGGCCACGCGCGAGATCGTCTGGTCCAGCGACTGGCCGGCCTCGACGCAGACCAGCATCATGTCCAGCGCGTCGGGAAAGCCCTGGGTGATCTGGGTCTGGCGTTCCTGCAGCCGCCTTTCGACCCACCAGCGCGGCCCGTAATAGCCCACGGCGCCGGGCAGGACGGTGTACATCACCATCTGCTGCATGGTCAGCGACGTGCCGCTGGTATGCGACAGGACCAGCGCATAGATCGTGCCCACCGACAGCAGCCCGATCCCCAGCACCAGCTGCGCGAAGTGGAAGATGCGCACCGCGTCCTTGGACCGATAGCCCGCCCGCAGCATCTTGAGCCGCGAGGCCGACAGTTCCTCGGCCGACTGGGGTTCCAGGAAGCCCGCGAACTTCTCCAGCTTGTCGACCTTCTTGCTGCCGTTGCGCAGGGTCTGGCCCTGCGGCGTGGTGGCGCCGCGGGTCTGGTTCTTCAGCTTGTCGAAGGGTTCGGGCTTGGCCTTCAGGATCGCCGGCAGGGTCAGCAGCACCAGCAGGAACCCCAGCGCGCCCACCGCCAGCAGCGGTCCCGCCGGGCCGAGTTTCTCGACCAGGAAGGCCTGGATGTTGTTCAGGAAATCCATGGCGTTCCCCCTAGACCTTGATGTTGACCATGATCTTCATGAAGATCACGTTGACGACCAGGAACACCCCCACGATCAGCGCCGCCGGGATGAAGGCCGAGGTTTCCTTCACGTCGTCGTAGTAGTCGGGCTGGATCACGTTGATCAGGATCAGCGCGACGATGGGGAAGGCCGACAGGAACATGCCCGACCACTTGGCCTCGGCGGTGATCGCCTTCACCCGGCGGAACAGCTTGAACCGCGCGCGGATCACCTTGGCCAGCCCGTCGAGGATCTCGGCCAGGTTGCCGCCCGAGGTCTGCTGGATCGACACCGCCACGGCCAGGAAGCGCAGGTCCTGGTTGTCCATCCGCTCGGCGAAGTCCTTCAGGCTTTCGGCCACGTCGCGGCCATAGGCGGCCTCGTCGGCGATGATCCCGAACTCGGTGCCCAGCGGATCGCCGACCTCCTTGGCCACGATGCCGATGGCCGAGGAGAAGGGGTGCCCCACGCGCAGCGAGCGCACCATCAGCTCCACCGCATCGGGCAATTGCTCCTCCAGCAGCGCCATCCGCGTCTTGGCCTTCTTGTTTACCCAGAAATAGACCCCGCCCACGCCCATGCCCACCGCCAGCAGCGCCCGGACCGCCAGTTCGGCGCCGGTGCCCACGGTGAGGCCCAGGAAGGCGAAGACCGAGAGCCCCGCCATGATCAGCACCAGCTGCTTGGGCGTGAAGGCGATGTTGGCCCGCTGCGCCTTCTTGGCCAGGATCGAATAGAGCGGGATGCCGTTGGCGGTCAGGTGCTGGGACATCTCCTTGCGGAGCTGTTCCAGCACCTGCTCGCGGTTGCCGTTCTTGGCGAGCAGGTCCAGACGGCGGGAAACCCGGGAATTGAGGCTGATCGACTTGCCGAAGACGGTGAGGTACAGGCCCTCGACCAGCACCACGACGGCGACGAAGATCAGGATATAGATGATGGGCGCGGCGCTGATCTGCATGGCGGTCCCTTACGGCAGCGGTTCGTAGATCGAGGCCGGCAGGTCGTAGCCCCACTGGCGGAAGCGGTCGGAATAGTGGCTGCGCACCCCGGTGGCGTTGAAGCGGCCGATGATCTTGCCGTCGGGCGCGATGCCCAGGCGTTCGTAGCGGAACACCTCCTGCATCGAGATCACCTCGCCCTCCATCCCGGTCAGTTCGGTGATCGAGACCATGCGGCGGCTGCCGTCCTGCAAGCGGCTGGCCTGCACGATCAGGTTGACGGCCGAGGCGATCTGGCTGCGCACGGCCTTCAGCGGCATCTCGATCCCGGCCATGGCGACCATGTTTTCCAGACGGCTGATCCCGTCGCGCGGGTTGTTGGCGTGGATCGTGGTCATCGAGCCGTCGTGGCCGGTGTTCATGGCCTGCAGCATGTCGATGACTTCCTCGCCCCGGGTCTCGCCCACGATGATCCGGTCCGGGCGCATCCGCAGGGCGTTGCGCAGACAGTCGCGCTGCGTCACCGCCCCCTTGCCCTCGACGTTCGGGGGGCGGCTTTCCATCCTGCCCACGTGCACCTGTTGCAGTTGCAGTTCCGCCGTGTCCTCGATGGTCAGCACCCGTTCCTTGTTGTCGATGAAGGACGACAGCGCGTTCAGCGTGGTGGTCTTGCCCGAGCCCGTGCCACCCGAGACGATGATGTTCAGCCGGGTGGAGACCGCGGCCTGGAGGTAGAGCGCCATTTCCTCGGTGAAGGCGCCGAAGTTCACCAGGTCCTGGATGCCCAGCTTCTCCTTCTTGAACTTGCGGATCGAGACCAGGCTGCCGTCCACCGCCACCGGCGGCACCATGCAGTTGAAGCGCGAGCCGTCGGCCAGCCGCGCGTCGCAATAGGGGTTCGATTCGTCCACCCGCCGGCCCACGGCGGAGACGATCTTGTCGATGATCCGCAGGAGGTGGCGTTCGTCCTTGAAGGTGATGTCGGTCAGTTCCAGCTTGCCGCCGCGTTCGACGAAGATCCGCTTCGGGCCGTTCACCAGGATGTCGTTGACCGTGTCGTCCTTCAGCAGCGGCTCCAGCGGGCCGAGGCCCATCACCTCGTCGTAGAGCTCCTGGTTCAGGGTGGTGCGGTCGTCCTTGTTCAGCGCGACCGACAGCTCGTCCAGCGCCTCGGAGGTGATGGCCGAGATCTCGGCCTTCAGGCTGGCTTCCGAGGCATGTTCCAGCGCGGCGAGGTTCAGGTTCTCGAGCAGCCGCTTGTGCAACTCGACCTTCAGCTCCATCAGCCGTTCCTTGCGCTTCTGCTCCTTGTCGGCCGCGGCGGCCTCGGCGGGGCTGCGCGGGGCGGTGGCCCCGGGGTTCGGGCGCATGTTGACCACGGGGCGGGCGTTCGGGTTGGCGTCGGCCGGGCGGATCGAGGGCGTGGCCGGGCCCACCGCCGCCGAGGGGGCAGGGCGCAGGGGGTCGGGCTTCTTGGCGCGCGAGAACAGCATCTGTCGGTCCCTTCGGATGCGGGCGGGCGGCCGGGGTTCAGCCCCTGCCGGCCTCGACCGCCTTGTTCAGTTCGAAAAGCGATTTGGCGAGCTTCTGCACCTCGCGCCGCAGCGCGTTCTTCGCGGCGCTCTCGGCCAGCGGCAGGCCGTGGTCGTTCGACTGGGTGACCTCGCGCCCGCCGTCGGGCAGCTGCACCTCGATGTCGATGTCCAGGCTCTCGGCCATCCGCTTCACCCGGCTCTTCGCGCCCAGGTCGGTGAATTTCGGCGCCCGGTTCAGCACGTAGCGCAGCTTCTCGTGCGGCAGCCCCTCGGCCTTCAGCGCGCGGGTCAGCCGCAGCACGTTCTGCGCCGAGCGCAGGTCGAGCTCCATCAGCGCGAAATAGACATGGGCGCGCGACAGCACCGTCTCGGTCCAGGACACGATGGTGCGCGGCATGTCCACCACCACGAAGTCGAAATTGGCCAGCGCCATGTCCAGGATGCGGCTGATGTCCTCGCCCGTGATCATCTCCAGGGGCAGCATGTCGGGCGGCGCGGTGAAGACGCTGAGCTTCTCGTTGAAGCTGAGCATCCCGCGCAGGAAGGATTCGCTGTCGAGGCTGGCGGTGTCGGACAGAAGCTCGAACACCGCGTCGCGCCGCGGCAGGTCGAGGCTGGTCGAGACCGCGCCGAACTGCAGGTCGAGGTCGACCAGGCAGACCCGCGGCGCGTCCTGCTTCACGATGGTGGCCAGCTCCCAGGCCAGGTTCACCGCGAAGGTGGTGGCCCCCACCCCGCCGGCCATGCCGTGCACGGGCAGCAGCACCCCGTCGCGGTCGCCCTTGGCCTTGAAGGTGGGCGGATGCACCCGCACCTCGCCGTCGTCCGGCGCGGCGGGCACCGCGGCCACGGGGGGCGGGGCAGGGCGGCGGATGCGCTCGATCGCCTCGTGCAGCGCGCCCTCGGGCAGCGGATAGGGCACGAAGTCCTCGGCCCCCAGGCGCAGGAGCTGGTGCAGCGCCACCGGGCTGATCTGGTGGGCGATGAGCACCACCTTGATCCCCCGGCTCTTCGCCTGCCGGATGATGTCGGCGATGCGGGTCAGGTCGGGCTCGTCCTCGCCGTCCACGGCGATGGCCACGAATTCCAGCGTCGCGGCCTCGGGCTGTTCCAGGTAGAGCAGCGCGTCGTCGAAGCCCAGGTCGCCCCAGTTCTCGCCCAGCTCCAGTTCCATGTCGTCGATGAGCAGGTCGAAGTTCTGCACATCGCGGCTGATGGTGCACGCCAGGATCGGCGCCGGATCCGGCTGAAGGTTGGCCACGCTCGTCATCACCACTGCTGCCCTCGATCTGACCGGGGCACGGACCGGGACGGTCCTCGCGGCCCGGCCCGGACGTTCTGCCCCGGGCGCGGGTTTCCCCGCGCACCTGTTCCCATTGGGGGAAAACTGCCCCGGGATGGTGGCGAGATTGGGGCTAAAAAAACGTCCTTCTTTGATTTTTACCAGATAGGCCACCATCCGGGAACAATCGGAGGGCCCGAAACCCGGCGGGGCGGCGCAGCCTGCCCGGCCCGCCGCCCCGCCCGAATCGCGTATCCGGCGCTCAGCCCGGGGCGCCGCCGCCGCTGCCGCCCGAGAAGGTGGTGGTGACCGGCGGATGCACCCGCCGCGCCAGGTCGATGTATTCGCGCGAGATCACCTCGGCATATTTGCCGTTCAGCAGGGTGGGGTGGCGCTTCAGGAAGCCCGAGACCTCGGTCACCGTGCGGCGGTTGCGGCGCTCCTCGTTCTGGGTCTGCACCACGGGGCGGGTCTCGCCATAGGAGACCAGCGCCTCGAGCCGCGAGCGGCTGATGCCCTGGCTCGCGAAATAGGCCACCACCGCATTGGCCCGCCTCAGGCCGAGGTTGTAGTTGTAGGCGTGCGAGCCCACCGCGTCGGCATGGCCGAAGACCTTGAACCGCAGCTCGGGGAACTGCTTGATCCAGTTGGCCTGGTGGCGCAGCGTCTCGATCGCCGCCGCGTCCAGCACCGCGCTGTCGAAGGCGAAGGTGATGGTGTCGGGCACCTCGGCGTTGAACCGGCTTTGCAGCGCCACCACGAAGTCCCGCTGCCCGCTGTGCACCAGCACGTTGTTCATGGTCGAGTTGCCGAAGTCGCCGGTGTTGATCTCGGAACTCGTCTCGCGGTTCGGGGCGCAGGCGCCCAGCGCCAGGATGCAGACGCCCGACAGAAGCATTCCGCGCATGTCGCTCACTCCATCACATAGCCGTAGGAGCCGCCGAAGTCCTGCCGGGCGACCTCGCCCGCAGCGCCGCGCGCCCGCCGGCCCTCGACCTCGCCGAACAGGAAGAACTCCTTCTCGGTGGGCAGGCGCACCCGGTCGGTGGGCAGCGCCAGCGCCTCGCCCCGGGTGGGGGTGACGAGGTGGGGGGTCACGATGATCACCAGCTCCGACTGGCTGCGCTGATAGTCGGCCGAGCGGAACAGCGCCCCCAGCACCGGGATGTCGCCCAGCCACGGCACCTGGCCGTTCAGGTTCTTGAAGTCGTCCTGCAAGAGGCCGGCGATGGCGAAGCTCTCGCCGTCGCGCATCTCGACCGTGGTCGAGGTCTCGCGCCGCTTGAAGGCGTTGACCGAGACGCCGCCGGCCGACAGCGTGATCGAGTTGTCGATCGAGGAGACCGCGGCGGTCAGCGTCAGGTTGATGATGTCGCCGTCCACCACCACGGGGGTGAAGTTCATCTCGACGCCGAAGGGCTTGTACTCGATGGCGATGCCGTTGTCGGTGGCCACCGGGATCGGATATTCGCCGCCCGCCAGGAACTTGGCCTCCTGCCCGGACAGGGTGGTCAGGTTGGGTTCCGCCAGCGTGCGCACCACGCCCTTGGACTCCAGCGCCTCCAGCAGCACCGCGAACTGCAGCGAGCCCGAGGTGAAGCCGATCGCCAGCGCCGAGTTGGCGTTGCCGCGCGCGGTGATCGAGTTGCCGCCGTTCAGCGAGTTGCCCGGGTTCAGCCAGGTCCCGGTCTCGCCGTTGAAGCCCCAGCGGTTGCCGCCCTGGATGGCCAGCGAGGAGGACAGGTTCTTCGACACCGACCGCTGCATCTCGGCGAAGCGGACCTTCAGCATCACCTGCTGGGTGCCGCCCACCATCATCAGGTTCGAGACCCGTTCGGGGGCATAGCGGTTGGCGAGATCCAGCGCCCGGTCCAGCTTGACCGTGGAACTGACGGTGCCCGACAGCACGATCCCGTCGTTGGCCGTGCGCACCTCGATGTTCTCGCCGGGCAGGATCTGGCGCAGCCGTTCCTTGAACTCGGCGATGTCGGGGGTGACATGCACGTCCACGTTGGAGATGAGCGAGCCATCCGCGCCCAGGAGCGTCAGCGTGGTGCGCCCCGGCGTCTTGCCCAGCACGTAGATCGAGCGGTCCGACAGGGTGGAGATGTCGGCGATGCCCGGGTTGGCGATGGACAGCTCCGCGAAGGGCGTGTCGCTTTCCACCACCACCGCGCGGTTCATCGGCACGTTCAGCGCGCTGGACGGCGAGCCCGTCATCACGCGCAGGGTTTCCGCCCCCGAGGGCGGCGCGAACGACACGATACCGAGCGCAAGGCCCAATGCCGTCGCCGTCAACAGGGATCGGATGCTCATGTAACCTGCCTCTCGACTCACGCCTCGTCCGGGTCTTTTCGCCCGCGTCATCCTGACCAGAGTGAAGGATCCGGGGTTTCTTTGCAAGAATCAGGTGGTTGTGCCGGGATCTTTATGTGGATAACCTGCAACATCACCCAATCTGTGGCATAAATGACAAAACGGGGCACCCGATCTGGTGCCCCGCCGCCCGGCCCGCGCCGTTTTCAATTCGTGCACGCGATTTTCAATTCGTGCAGGCGATGGGGATTTCCACCACCTCGCCGCCCCGGCGGGTCTTGACCGAGCACACCCGCTCCTCGACCACCACCGCCTGTTCCTGGACCTCGATGCCCAGCAGCGCGCGGCTGTCGACCTCGACCGTGCCCGTCACCGCCATGTCGCCCGCGCCCACCAGCGACAGCGCCAGCCCGCCGGTGGCCTGCGCCTGCGCCAGCCGCGCCACCTGCTGGGGCGTGACCTCGACCGTCACGGTGCGGGCGATCAGCGCCGAGGAATGGATCTCGGAATTCGCCACCTGGTCCACGGCGATGATCTTGATCGCGCTTTCGATCAGCTGGGTGCGCCCGCCGGTTTCCAGCTCGCGGTTGGCGCCGGTCCAGTAGATGTCCACGAAGTCGCCAGGCCGCACGAAGCCCGACACGCCCGAGGCCACGTCGACCTTGATCGCGAAGGCGCGCATCCCCTTGGCCAGCCGCGCGGTCAGGCCCACGTCCTCGCCCGGCTCGGTCACCTTGACCGCCAGGATCGGCTCGGCCTTCTCCATCTGCCGCAGCACGTAGCGGGGCTTGGCATAGTCGCCGGGGAACAGCGCGGCCTCTTCCACGAAGTGGCCCTCGGGCAGGCTGTTGCGGGGCATCAGCACCTTGGTCACGTTGTCCTTGGTCAGCGCCGCGCCATAGGCCAGCGGCCCCTTGGCCACATAGACCTCGGCCACCGGGCCCAGCTTGGCGCGGAAGGCGCGGTGCTGGGTCAGCTCGACCTGGTTCTGCCCCAGATACTGCTGCACCATGTAGACGGCAAAGCCCGCAAGCGCGAGCCCCACCACGAAGACCAACCCGAACATCGACCGCATCTGCCCCACCTAACCGTTCTGGCCCGTTTCCTGCGGGCGTTTCCGTCGTCCTGCCTCAGTCCCACTCGCTCGAGGCGACGATGGTCTCGGACATCCGCACGCCGGCCTCCTCGAAGATCGCCCGGGTGATGATGTTGAAGACCGAGAAGGCCATCACCACCAGGGCGGCCGTCAGCACCACCCAGTCCACCGTGACCGCGCCACGCTGGTCGCGGGTGAAACGCCGGCCCTTCCGGCGCAGGACTTTCGCAAAGGTCATCATCGTCGCGTCCGCTCCAATCGCATGAGCCCCCGCTCGAATCCCGTTCTGCCCCCGTATTGTGGCGGCTTGTGGGCAGGGATGGGATCATTCCGCGGCCTGTGCCGGGCGGGCCGCCGCGCCCCTGCGCGGCCCTCTCCGCCCGACCCCCGGAATGCGGAACGCGGCCCCCGGAGGGGCCGCGTCCGTGATGTCCGTACTGTGTGGCGCTATCAGCCGCCACCGATCGGCTTCTCGAGCTCGGCGGCGATGTTGCCGGCCGCGGCGGAGATCGCCGGCGAGATCGCCTGCATCACGATCAGGCCCAGGCCCACGATGGCGGCGGTCAGCACGACCCAGTCAACCGTCACGGCGCCCGATTCGTCGTTCTTGAAGTTCTTGAAGATGTCCAGCAGTTTCATGATGTCCCCTTTCCTGGGAGCTGTCAGGTTCGCGTGCCAACCGCTTCGGTTCGTCTCGTTCCGGCCTCTGTTCCGTCCCGATCCCCGTCTCGGTATGCTGCGGTTATCCCCCCCGACTGTGGCCGGACTTGGAACGTGAAGGGGCATTTTTGGGAAAATGCGAAAGATCGCCGATTTCTTGCAAGCCATTGCGGATGAACGGAAAGTTTACCGCCCCGGCTCAACCCCGCGTTGATCGGTCCTGTGGCAGGATGGCCGATTCTGGCAGCTTCGCCACAATCGCGGGCCGAAATCGCTTGGCGGGGCAGGGCGATTCCCCCACAGTCGCCGGCAAAAGAAACGGGCAGGCGGCAGGACGGCGGGCGATGCGGGGGGTTCCGGGCCTCAGGGCAGCGATTCTGGGCACGGCGATTCTCGGCTGCGGCCTCGGGCCGGCCTGGGCCGAGGATTTCACCTTCCGCCGCATCAAGCCCGGCGTGGGGCCGGGCCCGAAGATCACGGTGCAGATCGACCCCGAGGAACAGGCCCGCCGGCTGGCGCTGGCCCCCAAGCCGCCCCCGGCGCCCGAACCCGCCAGCCCCGCCGGCGCCGCGCCCGCCCCCGGCCCGCAATCGACCTATGCCTGGTTCTGGGACCTGATCCCCCCGGGCCTGGGCGTGCCCGGCCGCTATCCCCAGGCCATGGCGGCGCTGGGGCAGGGGCCGGGCGGCGCCCGCGTCGCCGCCCCCCGGCTGCAGCACATGCAGACCATGGCCTCGGCCCACGGCACCACGATCCTGAAGGCGACGCTGGGCACCGAGGTCTCGCCCGCGCTGGCCTTGGCGGTGATCGCGGTGGAAAGCGCGGGGCGCGCGGATGCGGTCAGCTCGGCCGGCGCCACCGGGCTGATGCAGCTGATCCCCGCCACCGCCGAACGCTTCGGCGTGACCGACGCCACCGATCCGGTGCAGAACATCAGGGGCGGCGTGGCCTATCTCGATTGGCTGATGAAACGCTTCGACCGCGACCCGCTGATGGTGCTGGCCGCCTATAACGCGGGCGAGGGCGCGGTCGACGCCAACCGCGGCGTGCCGCCCTATGCCGAGACGCGCGACTACGTGCCCAAGGTGCTGGCCGCCTGGCAGGTGGCGCAGGGCCTCTGCCTGACCCCGCCGGAGCTGATGACCGATCCTTGCGTGTTCAACGTGGTGGCGGTGTCGAACTGAACTGCCGGCGGCGCGCGGGCGCAGAGCGCCGGGGGCTTCGCGCCCCCAGCCAGTGGTTCACTCGAACCAATGGCGTAAACCACTGGCAACCCCGCGGGATATTTAGGACACCAAAGAAAAAGAAAGGGGCATTTGAGTCAGATTGTCCCCTCCTGCTTTCATCTTGGCAGAAATACTCTCGGGGGGTCCGGGGGGCAGACGGCCCCCCGGCGCTCTCCGCCGATGCCACGGTGGCAGGTCACTCCGCGCCGTCGGCCGCCAGCAGTTGCGCATTGCCGCCCGAGGCGGTGGTGTCGATGCAGATGTGGCGTTCGTGGAAGGCATGGGCGCGGTCGGGCTGGCCGGTGACCAGCGGCAGGATCGGGCCGGGGCGGGCGGCCAGCGCCCGGGCATAGCTGCGGGCCCCGGCCTCGGCTCCCCACCACAGCGCGCCGGAGAAGCCGCCGAGCCCGGTCAGCGCCTCCGCTGCCAGGCCGGGGGCCTCCACCGCCGCCCCGCCCAGCGCGCGCACCGCCTGCGCCTGGGCCAGCGCCTGCGCGGGCGTGGGGCCGAGGCAGAGCATCGGCGCGCGGGGGTGCAGGGTCAGCCGGTTCGATTCGCCGGTGGGACCGGGCAGGGCTTCCGCCGGGCCTTCCGGCGGCCGCGGGGTGGCGGCCAGCGCCCGGCGGACCGCTTCCGCCGTGGCGGGGGCGGCGGGGTCGCCCTCCACCGCCGGGGCCGGGCGGCGGGTGAAGCGGGCCAGATAGCCCGGCCCGCCGGCCTTGGGCCCGGTGCCCGACCGCCCCTCGCCCCCGACGGGCTGCGAGCCCACCACCGCGCCGATCTGGTTGCGGTTGACGTAGATGTTCCCCGCCCGGATGGCCGAGACCGCCTCCTGCACCCGCCCGTCGATGCGGCTGTGCAGGCCGAAGGTCAGGCCATGGCCGGTGGCGTTGATCTCGGCGATCACCCGGGCCAGGTCCTCGGCCGCGAAGGTGGCGACGTGCAGCACCGGGCCGAAGACCTCGCGCCCGATGGCCGCGATGCCGGGGACGCGGATCACCGCGGGGCCGAGGAAATGGCCGCCCGCCGGCGCGGGAAGCTGCTTCACCAGCCGCCCCTCCGCCCGCGCCGCCGCCACATGCGCCGCGATCCCCTCGGCCGCCTGCGCGTCGATCAGCGGGCCGATGTCGGTGGAAAGCCTCCACGGGTCGCCCAGCGCCAGTTCGTCCATCGCGCCCTGCAGCATCGCCAGCATCCCCGCGGCGATGTCCTCCTGCACATAGAGGCAGCGCAGGGCCGAGCAGCGTTGCCCGGCGGACTGGAAGGCCGACGCCACGATATCCCGCACCGCCTGTTCCGGCAGCGCGGTGGAATCGACGATCATCGCGTTGATCCCCCCGGTCTCGGCGATCAGCGGCGCGCCGGGGGCAAGGTGCTCGGCCATCGCCCGGCGGATCGCCTGCGCGGTCTCGGTGGAGCCGGTGAAGGCCACGCCCGCCACCCGGGCGTGGCGGGTCAGCGCCGCGCCCACCGCCCCGTCGCCGGGCAGCAGTTGCAGCACGGCCCGCGGCACCCCGGCCTGGTGCAGGAGCTCCACCGCCCGGTGCGCGATCAGCGGCGTCTGTTCCGCGGGCTTGGCCAGCACCCCGTTGCCGGTGGCCAAGGCCGCCGCCACCTGCCCGGTGAAGATCGCCAGCGGGAAGTTCCAGGGGCTGATGCAGGCCATCACCCCCAGCGCCTCGCCCCCCGCGCCCTCGGCGTAGTAGCGCAGGAAGTCCACCGCCTCGCGCAGTTCGGCCACCGCGTCGGGCAGGGTCTTGCCGGCCTCGCGCGCCAGCAGGGCGAAGATCGCGCCGAAGTCCTCCTCATAGAGATCCGCGGCTCGGCGCAAGATCGCAGCACGTTCGGCCGGCGGGGCGTCCCAGGGCAAAGCGTGGTCCAGCGCCGCGGCAACCGTGGCGTCAGTGGCCTCCAGCACATGGCCCACCAGCGCGCCGGTGGCGGGGTTGCGCGCCTCGGACAGCTCGCCCTCCGGCAGGTCGCAGGCCAGCACCGGCCCGGCGGTGAAGAGCGCCGTCTCGTGCGGCGCCCGGGCGGCCTCGATCCGCTCCAGATGCCCGGCATCGCTCAGGTCCCAGCCGGCGCTGTTCAGCCGGGGGGCGAAGAGCGCGGGCCCCGGCGGCAGGGCGCGGTTCACCGGGTCGTCCAGCCGCTCCAGCGCGGTCAGCGGACAGGCCGCCACCCTTTCGGCCGGGATCTCGGTATCCACCATCCGGTTGACGAAGCTGGAATTGGCGCCGTTCTCCAAGAGCCGCCGCACCAGATAGGCCAGCAGGTCGCGATGCGCCCCCACCGGGGCGTAGATGCGGCAGCGGGTGCCCTCCTCGGCCCGCACGATCTCGTGCAGCCGCTCGCCCATCCCGTGCAGGCGCTGGAACTCGAAGTCCTGGCGCCCCATCTCGCCCGCCATGTGCAGGACGGAGGCCACCGTATGGGCATTGTGGGTGGCGAACTGCGGATAGAGCCGGTCCAAGGAAAGCAGCCGCCGGGCATGGGCGATGAAGCTCACGTCGGTCGCCTGCTTGCGGGTGAAGACCGGGAAGTCGGGCAGGCCCAGCACCTGCGCCCGCTTCACCTCGCTGTCCCAGTAGGCGCCCTTGACCAGCCGCACCATCAGCCGGCGGTCGAGCCTCGTGGCCAGCCCGTCCAGCCAGTCGATCATCGGCCCCGCCCGGCGGCCATAGGCCTGCACCACCACCCCGAACCCGTCCCAGCCGGCGAGCGAGGGGTCCGACAGCACCGCCTCGATCACGTCGCAGGAGAGCGCCAGCCGGTCCGCCTCCTCGGCGTCGATGTTCAGCCCCATGCCGGCGGCCCTTGCCAGCCCGGCCAGCGCCCGCACCCGCGGCACCAGCTCCGCCATCACCCGGCCCTTCTGCGCCACCTCATAGCGGGGATGCAGGGCGGAAAGCTTGATCGAGATCCCCGGATTGCGGCGGATGTCGCCCGTGCAGGCGGCGGCCAGCGCGGTGATGGCGCGGGAATAGGCCAGGTGATAGCGGCGGGCGTCGGCTTCCGTCCGCGCCGCCTCGCCCAGCATGTCGTAGCTGTAGCTGTACCCCTTCGCCTCGGCCTCCTTCGCCCGGGCCATGGCGGCCTCGATGCTCTCGCCCAGCACGAACTGCCGCCCCATCTCGCGCATCGCCCGGCCCACGGCGGAACGGATCACCGGCTCGCCCAGCCGCTTGACCGCCGCGCGCAGGTGTTGGGCCACCCCCGGCCCGCGGTCGTCCAGCACCTTGCCGGTCAGCATCAGCGCCCAGGTGGAGGCGTTGACCAGGCTGGAGGCCGAGCGGCCCAGGTGCCGGCCCCAGTCCGAGGGCGCGATCTTGTCCTCGATCAGCGCGTCCATGGTCTCGGCGTCGGGCACCCGCAGCAAGGCCTCGGCCAGGCACATCAGCGCGATGCCCTCGTCGGTCGAAAGCCCGTATTCGGCCAGGAAGACCTCCATCAGCCCGGGCCGGGCGCTGTCGCGGATCCGCTCGACCAGCCGGGCGGCCCTGGCCTCGATCCCGGCCCGGGCGGCGGCGGAAAGGTCGACGCCCGCGATGAGGCGCGCGACCAGCGGCGGCTCGGGGGTCAGCGCGGCGCGGTCGATCAGGCGGCGGGGGTCGGACATTGCGGCGGTCTCCTGAATGGCCCATCCTAGCGCGGATCGGCGGGGAGATCTGCCCGATCTGGCGCATCCTGCAGGCGGATCGCCCGAAGGGAAGGGGTTTGGCGATGCAGACGGACCGCGCGGAACTCGACGCCTACGACCGGGCGATCCTGCGGGTGCTGGCGGTGGAGGGGCGGATCAGCGCCACCGAACTCGCCCGCCGCATCGGGCTGTCGAAATCCCCGGTGCAGGCGCGGCTGAAGCGGCTGGAAGGCAGCGGGGTGATCCGCGGCTATTCCGCAAGGCTCGACCCGATCCGCATGGGGCTCGCGCATGTGGCCTTCGTGGAGGTGAAGCTGTCCGACACCCGCGAGGCGGCGCTCACCGCCTTCAACCGCGCCGCGGCGCAGGTGCCCGAGATCGAGGAATGCCACATGATCGCCAGCCGCTTCGACTACCTGCTGAAGGTGAGGACCGCCGACATCCAGGCCTATCGCCGCGTGCTGGGCGAAAGGATCGGCGCCCTGCCACACGTCGCCTCCACCTCCACCCATGTGGCGATGGAGACGGTGAAGGAGCTGCGGTGAGGGGACCGACAATCCCCGGTTGGTGCCCGCGGCCGGGATCGAACCGGCACGGCCTTGCGGCCTGGGGAGTTTAAGTCCCCTGTGTCTACCGTTCCACCACGCGGGCGGGCGGGGGCAGCATAGACGACCGGCCGGCGGGCGGAAGATGCCATCGGGTCGCCCTTTTCCTGCCCGCTTGTCCGGCCAGATCCTGCTCGCTGGCAAAAAGGCGAGGGCGGGCGATGGGCGGGCGGATGGCGCAGGCGGTGCTGCTGGTCGGGGGCGCCCTGATCGCGCTGTCCGTCATCGGTCTTCTGGCCGACCCCGAGGAACCGGGCCGTGATGTCGAACTGCGCCTGGCGGGCGGGGGCGAGATCGCCAAGGGTACGCGCGCCCTGGTGCTGGCTGCCGGCGAGGATGGCGAGACCCGTGAGTTTCTGCTCTGGCCGAAGCAACGGCGCGACGGCAGCATCGACCTGCGCCTGCCTCTGGCGAGTTCGGTCGCGCTGACCGAGATCGCGCTGGTGCTGGACGGCCGGGTTCTGTGGCAGACGCCGCCGTTTCTCCACACGCCGCTGCCGGAGACGAAGGAGCCTCCCGCGCCGCTGGACCTGATCGCCGATCCCGCCGGGCTTCTGCCGCTGATCGGCAACCGGCTGCACTGCCCGGACGCTGCCGTGCGTGAGGTCGCGCTCGAGCGGCAGCCGGGCAGCGCCGACATAATTGCCACGCTGGACGGCCAGGCCCACCCGCTGCTGCCCGCCGGCGAGGGTTGGACCGCGGGCGGGATTCGGCTGGCCCCGGACGCTGACGGCTTCGTCGTCAGAGGGGCGGACGGAGGCGCCACCTTCTGCCTTCCCGGCCTCCCCACCGATCTGCGGCCTGCCCGCGTCTCTGGCCCGAGCTGGACACTCATCCTACATGGCGATGTGATCGGCTGGGCCGAGGCGGATCAGCCGCCGGCGCTGTTTCAGCCCTCGGGCACCCTGTCGGAAAGCAGCGAGTTGTCCGGCGGCGACCTCAGGCTGGACCGCATCACCTTCCGCACCGCCGGCCCGCAGATCGCCGCCACTCCCGCCGCCTGCGTCGACGACGCCACCGGCCGCGTGCTCGCCTGGCAGGTGGGGGTCCGGTTCCCCGATGGCCGCCGGCATCAGGGCTGCGCCGGCGCGCCCGCAAATCCTCCCGGAGGGATCTATGCTCTGGACGGGCTGGGCCACGGAACGGTCGTGATCGGGGCGGAGCTGGCATTGCACGGGCCGTCCTTCACCGCGCGCTCGGCCTGTTTTGCCTATCAGGGGCGGGTGTTGAGCGGCGAGGACGGGGTGCGCTTGGCGCTTGACGGGCGCGAGGCCCTGACCGACTGCACCGGCTCGGGCCGCCGCATGGCCGAGGAACTGGACGAGGCGCTGACCACCGGCGCCCGGCTGAAAATCCGCGGTGACGGGCGGATCACCCTCTGGGCCGACCGGCCTGCCAAGGGCTGGGTCCAGCCGGCCACGACCTCCATCAACGGACAGCGCGCCGGCTGATCCCGCCGCGCCGCAGCGATTGACGCAGGCGCCGGCTTGGGCGATGACGGGCGGCGACGCTGATGCCTTGGGGGGACTGCATGAAGAAAGTCTATGCCTCGGCCGACGACGCCCTGCAGGGGCTTCTGGCCGACGGGATGCTGATCGCGGCCGGGGGGTTCGGCCTTTGCGGCATCCCGGAACTGCTGATCGCCGCGATCCGGCGGGCGGGCACGAAGGACCTGACGGTCGCCTCGAACAACGCGGGGGTGGACGGGTTCGGGCTGGGCGTGCTGCTGGAAAGCCGGCAGGTCAGGAAGATGATCTCCTCCTATGTCGGCGAGAACGCCGAGTTCATGCGCCAGTACCTTTCGGGCGAGCTGGAACTGGAGTTCAACCCGCAGGGAACGCTGGCCGAGCGGATGCGGGCGGGCGGGGCCGGCATCCCGGGCTTCTTCACCGCGACCGGGGTGGGCACGGTGATCGCCGAGGGCAAGCAGACCCAGGTGTTCGACGGCAAGGAATACGTGCTGGAACGCGGGATCGTGGCGGACCTTTCCATCGTCAAGGCGTGGAGGGCCGACCCCTCGGGCAACCTCGTGTTCCGCAAGACCGCGCGCAACTTCAACGTCCCCGCCGCCACCTGCGGCAAGGTCTGCGTGGCGGAGGTGGAGGAGATCGTGCCGCTGGGCGCGCTCGACCCCGACGCGATCCACCTGCCGGGGATCTATGTCCACCGCATCGTGCAGGGCACGCACGAGAAGCGGATCGAACAACGGACCGTGCGCAAGCGGGAGGCGGTGTGATGGGCTGGGACCGGAACCGGATGGCCGCGCGCGCGGCGCAGGAGTTGCAGGACGGCTGGTACGTCAACCTCGGCATCGGCATCCCGACGCTGGTGGCCAACTACATCCCCGAGGGGGTGGAGGTCACCTTGCAGTCCGAGAACGGGATGCTGGGGATGGGCCCCTTTCCTTTCGAGGGCGAGGAGGACGCCGACCTGATCAACGCCGGCAAGCAGACCATCACCGAACTGCCGCAGACCGCCTATTTCGACAGCGCCACCTCCTTCGCCATGATCCGCGGCGGCAAGATCGCCATGGCGATCCTGGGCGGCATGGAGGTCAGCGAGACCGGCGACCTGGCCAACTGGATGATCCCGGGCAAGCTGGTCAAGGGCATGGGGGGCGCGATGGATCTGGTGGCCGGCGTGGGCCGGGTGGTGGTGGTGATGGACCACACCTCGAAACACGGCGAGTCGAAGGTGCTGAAGGAATGCACCCTGCCGCTGACCGGCAAGGGGGTGGTGGACCGCATCATCACCAACCTTGGCGTGCTGGACGTGGTGCCGGGGGGCCTGAAGATCGTGGAACTGGCCGACGGGGTGACCGAGGCCGAGCTGCGCGCGGCGACGGAGGCCGCGATCGTTGGCTGACCCGGTGATCGAACGCGAGCATGGCGGCTCGAAGGGCCGCTATGTGGTGCGCAGGGAGGGGGCCGAGGCGGAGCTGACCTATTCCATCGCCTCGCCCCGGCTGATCATCGCCGACCACACCGGGGTGCCCGATGCCTTCCGCGGCACCGGCATGGGCCGTGCGCTGGTGGAACGGTTGGTGGCCGACGCGCGGGCCGAGGGGGTCAGGATCGTGCCGCTCTGCCCCTTCGTGAAGGCGCAGTTCGCGCGCAACCCCGACTGGGCGGACGTGATCGCGCGCTGAGGGCGCCTTCAGCCGCGGATGATGCCGCGGAATTCCTCGAAGAGCCCGGCGTTGCCGCAGATCACCGCGCCCTTTTCCAGCGGCCGGTCGCCCTCCCTGATGCCGGTGGCCAGGCCGCCGGCCTCGCGCACGATGATCATCCCGGCCGCCATGTCCCAGGCGTGGATGCCGCGTTCCCAATAGCCCTCGTAGCGCCCCGCCGC
Organism: Paracoccaceae bacterium; assembly: GCA_037190175.1. Taxonomy (GTDB): domain Bacteria; phylum Pseudomonadota; class Alphaproteobacteria; order Rhodobacterales; family Rhodobacteraceae; genus JBBCJM01. The sequence continues at coordinate 37,009 of JBBCJM010000186.1, forward strand.
CACATAGGCCATGTCGAGCGCCGCCGCCCCCCAGCGCCGCACCCCGGCGCAGACCGGCATCAGCCGGGCGAGGTCGGCCAGCGTCGCCGGCAGCGCCGGGCGGCCGGCGAAGGGCACCCCGGTGGCGAAGATCGCCTCGATCATCCGCGTGCGGCCCGAGACGCGCAGCCGGCGGTTGTCGTTCAGCCAGGCGCCGGTGCCCTTCTCGGCCCAGAACATCTCGTCCTTGGCCGGGTCATAGATCACGCCGGACACCACCTCGCCCTTGTGCTCCAGCGCGATGGAGATCGCCCAGTGCGGCAGCCCGTGCAGGAAGTTGGTGGTCCCGTCCAGCGGATCGACGATCCAGCGCCGGGTCGGATCCTCGCCGGGGGTCTCGCCGGTCTCCTCGCCCAGCCAGCCGTAGGTGGGGCGGCCGCCCATCAGCTCCTCGCGGATGATCCGCTCGGCCTCGCGGTCGGCCTTCGAGACGAAATCGCCCGGGCCCTTGGCCGAGACCTGGAGGTTCTCGACCTCGCGGAAGTCCTTGACCAGCGACCGGGCGGCGCGGCGCGCGGCCTTGATCATCAGGTTCAGGTTGGCGCTGCCTTGCATCTCGTCGGTCTCCGCTGCTGCGGCCCCGGCGCATACACGCCGGGCTGCGGTTTGGCCAGCCCCCGGGGGCGGCACCTGCCCCAGCATCCGCGGGGTCAGCTCGCGGATCAGCTTGCGGCGGATCGCGGGCGGGAAGTCGGTCTGCCGCGCCGCCACCTCGACGAAGGCGCCGGGGCCGCGGATCACCTCGGCGCGGTAATAGTCCACCACCCCCATCTCGTGCTGGCCGATGGCCAGGCCGTTCACGGTGATCGCCCCGAAGTCGGCCCGGGCATAGACCCGCGCCGGGGCCGGGCCGGCGTTGTTGCGCCCGTCGCCCGAGACATCCAGCACCTGCACGTCGCAGGGCGGGGCGCGGGCCAGGAAATCCCGCCCGAACTCCAGCGCCGCACCCAGCGCGGTCAGAAGGTCGCCCGTGGGCCGCTCGCGCCCCGCCACCAGCGCGGCCACGGCGTCGAGATCGGCCGGGCCGGCGATCAGCCGCCAGTCGGCGACCACCTGCTGATGCTCCGCCCCCGCCCATTCATAGATGCCCAGCGCCACCGGCCCGCCGGGCGCGAAGAAGGCCGCGCGCACCTCGGGATCCTCCAGCGCCGCCACGATCCCCTCGCGCTGGATCGCATAGTCCCCCGGGCTGATCGAGCGCGAGACATCGACCGCCAGCGCCAGCGCGATGCGGCAGGCCCGCGCCGGCAGGGGCGAAAGCACGAGCGACAGGGCAAGCAGGCAGGCAGCGCGCATGGGGCCTCGGCCAGGGCGGCCGGCCCCCGGGCGCGGAGCCCCCGCCATGCGCCAGCCTAGGCCATCGGCGCCGCCGCGTCGACCGGGATCGCTGCCGGCGCGCCCTTCAGCGCAGGATCGCCGCGGCCGCCACGGCGCCTGGGCCTTCCTCCTGCACGATGGCCACCGCGGGGTCGCTGCCGGTGGCGGGCAGGGTGGCCGAGAAGGGGGTGGTGGCGGTCCAGTCGGCCACCGGATCCCAGGAGGTCACGATATTGTGGTAGGTCACCACCTGGCCCGCGTTCTCGCCCCGTTCGATGGCCACCTCCTCCTGCGGGCGGAAGCGGACGAACTGCACCCGGAAGCGGCGGTCGGTGGGGGGCACCGCCTCGGCGCGGATGACGAAGCGGTCGCCCTCGCGCGTCACGGTCAGGCGGATGTCGTAGGCGCGGGCGGCGGCGGCCTGCCGGCGCACCGCCTCCTCGATCAGCCCGGCCTTGTGGCCGATCATCGCCTCCTGCCCGCCGACGATCACCTGCGGGGTATAGACCATCTTGGCGCCGGCCATCTTGGCATAGGCCTTCTGCCGCTTGGTGAACTCGGGCCGGGCGAAGCGGTCCTCCCAGCCCAGATAGTCCCAGTAGTCGACATGCAGCGCCAGCGCGATCACCCGGGGGTCCTGCGCCAGCCCGGCGAAGACCGCATCGGCCGGCGGGCAGGAGGAACAACCCTGCGAGGTGAAAAGCTCCACCAGCACCGGGCTGGCGGTTTCGTCCGAGGCCCCGGGGGCGGTCTGCGCGGCTGCCGCCAGGGCGAAAGCCGTCCACAGGCCGCAGGCGGCACTGACAAGCTGTCGCATGTGGTTCCCCGTTCTCCCGTCGCCCATCGGGGATAGCGCGGGGGGGATGCCCCTGCCAATCAAGGTTTTGCGAGTGTCACGCCGCCGCGACGGGATGTTGCATCCCGGCAAAGGCCGCGGCCGGAGGGGCTAGATTTTCGGCATACAATGGCATACAGAACGCGCGACTCCATGTTCGCGGCCGCAGAAATAGCTGCTATACCGGCCGCGAAGCACCCCGCCCGAGCCCTTTCGCCAGGAGGCCCAGCCATGACCGTGATCGTCGGACACGACAGCCTGAACACCCGCCGCACGCTGAGCGTGGCCGGCGCCACCGCCGCCTATTACTCGATCCCGGCGGCCACCGCCGCGGGGGCGGGCGATTTCGACCGCCTGCCCGCCAGCCTGAAGGTGGTGCTGGAGAACATGCTGCGCTTCGAGGACGGCAAGACCGTGCATGTCGAGGACATCCGCGCCTTCGCCGAATGGGCGGCGAACGGCGGCCGGAACCCGCGCGAGATCGCCTATCGCCCGGCCCGCGTCCTGATGCAGGACTTCACCGGGGTGCCGGCGGTGGTCGACCTTGCCGCGATGCGCGACGGGATCATCGGCCTGGGCGGCGACGCGCGCAAGATCAACCCGCTGGTCCCGGTCGACCTGGTGATCGACCACTCGGTGATGATCGACGAATTCGGCAACCCCCGCGCCTTCCAGATGAACGTGGACCTGGAATACGAGCGCAACATGGAACGCTACGTGTTCCTGAAATGGGGGCAGAAGGCGTTCGAGAACTTCCGCGTGGTGCCGCCGGGCACCGGCATCTGCCACCAGGTGAACCTGGAATACCTGGCCCAGTCGGTCTGGACCGATCAGGACCAGAACGGCGAGACCGTGGCCTATCCCGACACCCTGGTCGGCACCGACAGCCATACCACCATGGTCAACGGCATGGCCGCGCTGGGCTGGGGCGTGGGCGGGATCGAGGCCGAGGCGGCGATGCTGGGCCAGCCGGTCTCGATGCTGATCCCCGAGGTGGTGGGCTTCAAGCTGACCGGGCGGATGGTCGAGGGCACCACCGCCACCGACCTGGTGCTGAAGGTCGTGGCCATGCTGCGCAAGCACGGGGTGGTGAACAAGTTCGTGGAGTTCTACGGCGAGGGGCTGGACCATCTGCCGCTGGCCGACCGCGCCACCATCGCCAACATGGCCCCCGAATACGGTGCCACCTGCGGCTTCTTCCCCATCGACGCCGAGACCCTGCGCTACCTGCGCAACACCGGCCGCGACGAGGCCCGCATCGCGCTGGTCGAAGCCTATGCCAAGGCCAACGGCATGTGGCGGGGGCCGGACTACGATCCGGTCTATACCTCGACCCTGCATCTCGACATGGGCGAGATCGTGCCCGCCATCTCGGGCCCCAAGCGGCCGCAGGACTATCTGCCGCTGACCGAGGCCGCCCGCGCCTTCTACAAGGTCGTGGCCGGCTATCGCGGCATCGACGTGTCGCCCGACGCGCAGGAGATGGTGGACGAGGGCGGGGGCGTGATCGCGCCGCCGAAGGACGCCCGCAAGGTGGTGCCGGTGGAGGGCAAGGACTATACGATCACCGACGGCTCGGTGGTGATCGCCGCCATCACGTCGTGCACCAATACCTCCAACCCCTATGTGATGATCGGCGCCGGACTGGTGGCGCGCAAGGCCCGCGCGCTGGGGCTGACCCGCAAGCCCTGGGTCAAGACCTCGCTGGCGCCGGGGTCGCAGGTGGTGGGCGAATACCTGCAGGCCGCCGGGTTGCAGGAGGATCTGGACGCGCTGGGCTTCAACCTGGTGGGCTACGGCTGCACCACCTGCATCGGCAACTCCGGCCCGCTGGGCGACCCCGCGATCTCCAAGGCGATCCACGAGAACGATCTGGTGGCGACCGCGGTGCTCTCGGGCAACCGCAACTTCGAGGGGCGCATCTCGCCCGACGTGCGGGCGAACTTCCTGGCCTCGCCGCCGCTGGTGGTGGCCTATGCCATCGCCGGCGACCTCAACATCAACCTGACCCGCGACCCCATCGGGGTGTCCAAGGACGGCAGGGAGGTGTTCCTAAAGGACATCTGGCCGACCCAGGCCGAGATCGCCGAACTGGTGGAGAAGACCGTCACCCGCGCGGCGTTCCAGTCGAAATACGCCGACGTCTTCAAGGGCGACGAGAAATGGCAGGCGGTCGAGGTGACCGAGGCCGAGACCTACGACTGGCCGCCGAGCTCGACCTATATCCAGAACCCGCCCTATTTCCGCGGCATGTCCAGGACCCCGGGGGTGATCAGCGACATCAATGGCGCGCGGGTGCTGGCGATCCTGGGCGACATGATCACCACCGACCACATCTCGCCCGCGGGATCGTTCAAGGCCACCACCCCGGCCGGGAAATACCTGACCGAGCGGCAGGTGGCGGTGAAGGACTTCAACTCCTACGGCTCGCGCCGCGGCAACCACGAGGTGATGATGCGCGGCACCTTCGCCAATATCCGCATCAGGAACGAGATGCTGGACGGGGTGGAGGGCGGCTATACCCTGGGGCCGGACGGGGCGCAGACCTCGATCTTCGACGCCTCGATGGCCTATCAGGCCGAAGGGACGCCGCTGGTGATCTTTGGCGGCATCGAATACGGCGCGGGATCCTCGCGCGACTGGGCGGCCAAGGGCACCGCGCTCTTGGGGGTGAAGGCGGTGATCGCCGAAAGCTTCGAGCGCATCCACCGCTCCAACCTGGTCGGCATGGGGGTGATCCCCTTCGAGTTCACCGGCGGCGAGACCCGCAAGTCGCTGGGCCTCAAGGGCGACGAGGTGGTGGCGATCGAGGGGCTGGCGGGCGACCTGAAGCCGCTGAGCCTGGTGCCCTGCAACATCACCTATGGCGACGGGACGGTGCGCACCATCCAGATCAAGTGCCGGATCGATACCGAGATCGAGATCGACTACGTGCGCCACGGCGGGGTGCTGCACTATGTGCTGAGAAGTCTGGCGCGGGGGTGAGGGCCGGCCGCCTTTGAAGGGGGCGCCCCCTGCGGCGCCCTTTCGTTGCGGCTTGCGGCGCGGCGATTGCCCTCAGAAACCGCCATTGGCGCGGATCGACAGGCGGGTCGCCACGTCGACCGACAGAGGCCCGGACCGCGGTGCCCCCGGCGACGGAACCCCGATGTCCTTCAGATGGCGCTCCGTCAGGCCCGCGGCGCTGTCGAGCCGCACCGCCGCGCGGCCGAGCGCCGCCAGCCGGCGGAGCCAGCGCCGGGCCGCGCCGAGGCGGGCGGGCATCTGAGTGCCGAACGGATTGGTGCCCGGCGCGTCCTGGGTCGGGTGAGAACCTGCATCTTGAACATGGGCCATGGCGACCTCCCTGCCATCTGTGCCGGAGAACTCCGGTGCGGGCAGGATGGCGCCGCGGCGGGCCGCGGGTTGAGTGCAGGAACTGAACCGCCGCCGCTACAAAGTCTGAACTGGATCGTGCGGCCGCAAGGGCGCAAGCTGCACCCACCCGCCGCAAAGGAGGCCGCGATGTCCGGCAAGCCCTATGGCATGATCTGCCCCATCACCCGCGCCTGCGAGATTCTCGAGCCGCGCTGGACCATCCCGATCCTGGTCGGGCTTTGGGCGGGCTGCACCAGGTTCAACGACCTGCGGCGCGAAGTCGGCAACATCTCGCCCGCGCTCCTGTCCAAACGGCTGAAGGATCTCGAAGCGAAGGGCTTTGTCGAGCGGGTCTGCGATCCGGCCAAGGGCTCGGTCGATTATATCCGCACCGAAGCTGCCGTCGCGCTGGAGCCTGCGCTGAACGAACTGGCGCGATGGGCGCAATGTTACATCGACGCCGAAACGGCGCTTTGCACCGCCACGGTGTCGAACCTGATGTGGAAGATGCGCAACCATTTCATCGCCGATGCCCTGCCCGAACGGCGGCTGGTGATCCAATTCCGCTTTGCCGATCCGGGGCTGGAATACGACACCTATTGGGCCATCATCCGGCCCGGCTTCCCGGTCGAAACCTGCTCCTCGATCCCCGGCTACGACATCGACCTCTATGTCGAGACCAACCGGGTCTCGCTGCACGGCATCCTGCTGGGCCGCACCACCATCGCGCGCGAGCTCGATGAGGGCGGGCTGTTCCTCAGCGGCGACGCGGTGCTGTCGCGGACGATGCACCGCTGGCTGAAGCTGAGCGACTATGCGCTGTTCGACGGGATCGCCGTGCTGCCCGCGCGGCCTGCGGGCACCCGCCGGGCCGGCGCGGCGCCGGCGGTGGCGCGGGCCTGAGGCGTCGGGGGATGGCGATGCAGCTTGCGCAGGCCCTGACGGCGCTGGAGGCGCTGGGCGATCCCGCCCGCGCTGCCGAGATGGCGGGGTATCACAAGGCGCCGCGGCGCTATCTGGGCGTGGCGATGCCGGCGGTGGATGCGCTGGTGCGGGGCTGGCGCGAGGCCGGGCCGACGGTGGAGCAGCGCGTGGCGCTGGCGCAGGCGCTGTGGGCCACCGACATCCACGAGGCGCGGATCGCCGCGGCGCGGCTGCTGACCCAGGCGCGGATCCGCCCGGACGGCGCGGTATGGGACACGATTGCCGGCTGGGTGCCCGACTTCGACGCCTGGGCCATCGCCGACCATGCCGCCAAGGCGGGCGAGCGGCGGCTGGTGGCGGACCCCGCGCGGCTGGATCAGGTGGAGGGCTGGGTGGCCTCGCCCCACATGTGGACCCGCCGCGCGGCGCTGGTCTTCACCCTGCCGTGGACGAAAGAGAACCATCCCTCGGCCGAGGAACTGGCCCAGCGCGACCGCATCCTGGGCTGGTGCGCCGCGCTGGTCCCGGACCGCGACTGGTTCATCCAGAAGGCGGTGGCCTGGTGGCTGCGGGATCTCTCCAGGCACGACCCCGGGCGGACCCGCGCCTTCCTCGCCGGCCCGGGGCAGGGGCTGAAGCCCTGGGCGCAAAAGGAGGCAGGGCGGCATCTGGCGGGCGTGGCGGGGTGAACCCCGCCCTTGCGCCGGCCGGGGTGGCGGGATGAATCCCGCCCTACATACGGTCCCGTAGG
>JBBCJM010000187.1:0-12946 GCA_037190175.1 Paracoccaceae bacterium
TGAAGCTCGAAAGAGAAGCGGAGGGTCTGTTGCAGCCCCTCGCTGGGGTCAGGTCAGCTTGCCGTGGCAGTGCTTGAACTTCTCGCCCGAGCCGCAGGGGCAGGGGTCGTTGCGGCCCGGGTTGCCCCAGGTCGAGGGGTCGGCCTCCACGAAGCCCGCGGCCGGGGCGGCGCCGGCCAGCGCGGGTTCGGCGGCCGGGGCGGGGGCGGGCGCGGCGGCCCCGGCGGCGCGCTGCTGGGCCAGGAACTGGGCCATCATCGCGCGGCTTTCCTCCTCGCTCATCGGGCGGACCACGGCGAGGCGCTGGGTCACGTCCTGGCGCAGGCCGTTCAGCATCGACTCGAACAGCGTGAAGCCCTCGGTCTTGTACTCGGCCAGCGGGTCGCGCTGGGCATAGCCGCGGAAGCCCACCACCGAGCGCAGGTGCTCGAGCCGCAGGAGATGCTCGCGCCAGCGGGCGTCGATGGCCTGCAACAGCACCTGCTTCTCGATCGAGCGCATGGTCTCGGGCCCGAAGGCCTCGGTCTTCTCCGCCATCATCCGGTCGGCCGCCTCGGTGATGCGGTCGCGCAGCACGAACTGGTCGACCCCCTCCTCGGCCGCCCATTCGCCCACCGGCAGGTCGAGGTTGACCTTTTCCTTCAGCGCCCTGGCCAGCCCCTCCATGTCCCACTGGTCGGGGTAGGACTTGGGCGGCATGTGGAAATCGACCAGATCCTCGATCACCTGGCTGCGCATGTCGCCGACGATCTCGGACAGATCCTCGGCCTCCATGATCTCCAGCCGCTGGCCGAAGATGACCTTGCGCTGGTCGTTCATCACGTCGTCGAACTTCAGCAACTGCTTGCGGATGTCGAAGTTGCGGCCCTCGACCTTGGCCTGGGCCTTTTCCAGGCTCTTGTTCACCCAGGGATGGACGATGGCCTCGCCCTCCTTCATCCCCAGCGAGGACAGCACCCGGTCCAGCCGTTCCGAGCCGAAGATCCGCATCAGGTCGTCTTCCAGCGACAGGAAGAACGAGGACCGCCCCGGGTCGCCCTGCCGGCCCGAACGGCCGCGCAGCTGGTTGTCGATGCGCCGGCTCTCGTGCCGCTCGGTACCCAGCACGAAGAGGCCCCCGGCGGCCAGCACCTTGGCCTTTTCCTCGGCGTGCTCGGCCTCGATGCGGGCGCGCACCTCGTCGGGGTTCAGGTGCGGGTCGGCGGTGATCGCCTCCAGAACCTTCATCTCCACGTTGCCGCCCAGCTGGATGTCGGTGCCGCGGCCGGCCATGTTGGTGGCGATGGTCACCGCGCCATAGCGGCCGGCGTCGGCGACGATCTGCGCCTCCTGCTCGTGCTGGCGGGCGTTCAGCACGTTGTGGGCGATCCCGGCCTTCTTCAGCAGGTCCGACAGGAACTCGGACTTCTCGATCGAGGTGGTGCCGACCAGGATCGGCTGGCCCTTGTCATGCGCCTCGCGGATCGCCGCCACGATGCCCTCGTATTTCTCGCGCGCGGTGCGGTAGACCTGATCGTGGTCGTCCTCGCGCGCGACGGGGCGGTTGGTGGGGATCTCGACCACGCCCAGCTTGTAGATCTCGGCGAATTCCTCGGCCTCGGTGGCCGCGGTGCCGGTCATCCCGGCAAGCTTGCCGTAAAGGCGGAAGTAGTTCTGGAAGGTCACCGAGGCCAGCGTCACGTTCTCGGGCTGGATCGCCACGCCCTCCTTGGCCTCGATGGCCTGGTGCAGCCCCTCGGACAGGCGGCGGCCGCGCATCATCCGGCCGGTGAACTCGTCGATCAGCATCACCTCGCCGTCGCGCACGATGTACTGCTGGTCGCGGTGGAACAGCTTGTGCGCCCGCAGGCCCTGGGTGACGTGGTGCACGATGGTGGTCGATTCCGGGTCGTAGAGCGACTGGCCCTCGGGCAGGATGCCGGCCTCGTGCAGCCGCCGCTCGATGAACTCGTTGCCCTCTTCGGTATAGGTGACGTTGCGGGTCTTCTCGTCCAGCTTGTAGTGTTCGGGCAGCAGTTCGGGGATCAGCCTGTCCACGCCCTGGTAGAGCTCGCTGCGGTCCTGGCTGGGGCCCGAGATGATCAGCGGCGTGCGCGCCTCGTCGATCAGGATCGAGTCCACCTCGTCGACGATGGCGTAGAAATGCCCGCGCTGCGCCATCTCCTCGACCGAGGACTTCATGTTGTCGCGCAGATAGTCGAAGCCCAGCTCGTTGTTGGTGGCATAGGTGATGTCGGCGCGGTAGGCGGCGCGCTTCTCGGCATCGGGCTGGTAGGGATAGACCACGCCCACGCTGAGGCCCAGCGCGTTGTAGACCTTGCCCATCCATTCGGCGTCGCGCTTGGCCAGATAGTCGTTGACCGTGACGATATGCACGCCCTTGCCCGCCAGCGCGTTCAGATAGGCCGGGAAGGTGGCGACCAGCGTCTTGCCCTCGCCCGTCTTCATCTCGGCGATGTTGCCCTGGTGCAGGAACACGCCGCCCATCAGCTGCACGTCGAAGGCCCGCAGGCCCAGCGCCCGGCGCGCGGCCTCGCGGCAGTTGGCGAAGGCCTCGGGCAGCAGCGCATCCAGGCTCTCGCCCCCCTGCGCGCGGGCCTTCAGCGCCTCGGTGCGTTCCTTGATGCCGTCGTCGCTGAGCTTCTGGAACTCGGGCTCCAGCGCGTTGATCTGCGCCACCAGCGGGCGGACCGCCTTGACCTTGCGGTCGTTCGGCGTGCCGAACACCTTGCGCGCGATCGTTCCCAGTCCCAGCATCGACACTCCCCGGGGCGGCGCGGCCCTCGTTCCGGTCCACGGCAGGCGATCCTGACGTGATCGTGTGGGAGCGGGGGCCTTGCCCCCCGTGCCGGCCTTCCCCTAGAAGGTCCCGGAAGGTGCAGGACAGCGCCCCGTCCACGCGACTTGCGCGATGTAAGGGGCGGGGGCGCGCAAGTCAACGTGGCGCGGGGTTCCAGACCGGGGCCCCGCCGGTCAGAGGGGTTCTCATGATGGATCGGTCGGTTCGGGTGGCGGCGGCGCTGGCGCTGGCGCTGGCAGCGGCGGGCGCGCCCGCAGGCATGGCGCGCGCGCAGGAGGCCGGCGCCACGGCGCCCGCCCCGGTCACCGCCGAGACGGTGGTGGCCACGGTGAACGGCCGGGCCATCACTCTGGGTCACATGATCGTGCTGCGGGACTCGCTGCCGCCGCAGTACCTGCAGCTGCCCGACGAGATCCTGTTCACCGGGATCCTGGAGCAGCTGGTGCAGCAGGCGCTGCTGGAGCAGTCGGTCGAGGGCGCGCTGACCCGGCGCGACGCCCTGGCGCTGGAGAACGAGCGGCGCGGATACCTGGCCGGCGCGGCCCTGCGCGCGCTGGTGGGCGCGGCGGTGACGGAGGAGGCCTTGCAGGCCGCCTGGGATGCGCGGTTCAAGGATGCGGCCCCGGCCACCGAATACAACGCCGCCCATATCCTGGTCGACACCGAGGAACGCGCGGCCGAGCTGAAGGCCGAGATCGAGGGCGGCGCCGACTTCGCCGAACTGGCCCGCGCGCATTCGACCGACCCGGGCTCGGGGCCGGCGGGGGGCGAGCTCGGCTGGTTCGGGCTGGGCATGATGGTCAAGCCCTTCGAGGACGCGGTGGTGGCGCTGGAGCCCGGCCAGATCTCCGACCCGGTGCAGTCGCAGTTCGGCTGGCACATCGTGAAGCTGACCGAGACCCGCGAGGCCACCCCGCCGACGCTGGACGAGGTGCGCGACGAGCTGGCCGCCGAGATCGAGCGCGCGACGGTCGAGGCGCATCTGGCCGCGCTGGCCGAAGGGGCCGAGGTCACCCGCTCCGCCGAGGGGATTGACCCCGCCGCCCTGCGCGATCAGACCCTGCTGGACAACTGATCCTCCGGGGGACCGCGCAGATGGGCAAGACGGACTGGAAGGCCAAGGCGAAGTCGCTGAAGAAGAAGCTGAAGAAGGCGCTGGAGGATGCCGGGCCGGCGGCCTCGCAGGCGGCCGAGGCCGTGGCGGGCGCGGCCGGCACCGTGGCGGGCACCGCGGCCGGCGTGGTCTCGGGCGTGGCGGCCGCGGTCAAGGCGCGGGCCAAGGCGGTCTCGCCGCTGGCGCCCGCGGCCTTCCCCGACCTGCCGGTGATCGCCGGGGCCGAGTTCGCCGCGGTCGAGGCGGGCGTGCGCTACCAGAACCGCCGCGACGTGATGCTGGTGCGGCTGGCGCCGGGCACCGCCATCGCCGGGGCCTTCACCCGCTCCTCCACCCGCGCGGGCTGCGTGCGCGACTGCCAGGCGAAGCTCGGCGCGAAGGACGGCGCCCAGGGCGCGGCCATCGTGGTGAACTCGGGCAATTCCAACGCCTTCACCGGCAAGGTGGGGGATCAAGCGGTGGCTGCGGTCTGCCAGGCCACGGCCGAGGCGCTGGGCATCCCGGAGGCCCGCGTCTTCACCTCCTCCACCGGGGTGATCGGCGAGCCGCTGCCGGCCGAGCGGATCACCGCGAAGGTGCCCGACCTGGTGGCGGCGCTGACCGAGGCCGGCATCGCCGATGCCGCGCAGGCGATCATGACCACCGACACCTTCCCCAAGGGCGCCTTCGCCACGGTGGACCTGCCGGACGGCCAGGTCAGGATCGCCGGGATCGCCAAGGGCTCGGGCATGATCGCGCCCGACATGGCGACGATGCTGGTCTATCTCTTCACCGATGCGAAGGTGGCCCAGCCCGCCTTGCAGAAGATGCTGGACCGCTGCCTGGGCGACACCTTCAACGCCATCACCGTGGACAGCGACACCTCCACCTCCGACACGCTGCTGCTCTGCGCCACCGGGCAGGGGGCCGAGGTCAGGGGCCGCGGCCCGATGGCCGCCTTCGAGCGGGCGCTGAAGGGGGTGATGGCGGATCTCGCGCTTCAGGTGGTGCGCGACGGCGAGGGGGCGACCAAGCTGGTCGAGGTGCGGGTGACCGGCGCGGCCTCGCCCGAGGATGCCCACAAAGTCGCCATGGCCATCGCCAATTCGCCGCTGGTCAAGACCGCGGTGGCGGGCGAGGACCCGAACTGGGGCCGCATCGTGATGGCGGTGGGCAAGTCGGGCGCCCAGGCCGACCGCGACCGGCTGACCATCCGGCTGGGGGACATCCTGGTGGCGCAGGACGGCTGGCGGCATCCCGACTACCGCGAGGAGGACGGCGCGGCTTACATGAAGGGCCGGGAACTGGTGATCGGGGTGGACCTGGGCCTCGGCCGCGCCGCGCGCACGGTCTGGACCTGCGACCTGACCCACCGCTACATCGACATCAACGCCGATTATCGGTCCTGATCCTCATCTTGGAGAAATACTCCACGGGGGGTCCGGGGGGTGTGAAACCCCCCGGCGCTTTCCGCCAGACCAGCGGCCTGCCATGCGCATGATCCTCGTCTCCGCCGTCGCCCTGATCGACCCCGACGGCAGCGTGCTGCTGGCCCGGCGGCCGCTGGGCAAGCCGATGGCGGGCCTGTGGGAATTCCCCGGCGGCAAGGTCGAGCCCGGCGAGACGCCGGAGGCGGCGCTGATCCGCGAGCTGCACGAGGAACTGGGGATCGACACCTTCGCCTCCTGCCTGGCGCCGCTCACCTTCGCCAGCCACGCCTACCCGGAGTTCCACCTGCTGATGCCGCTCTTCGCCTGCCGCAAGTGGCAGGGGATCGTGACCGCGCGCGAGGGGCAGGAGCTGGCCTGGGTGAAGCCCGCGCGGCTTGCCGACTATCCCATGCCCCCCGCCGACCTGCCGCTGATCCCGATCCTGCGCGACTGGCTGTAGGCGGCCGCTCCTCGAGCTTCCTCGCTGTTGCCGGCAGGACGCAGCGAGGAAAGCCGGCGGGCTTGAGGAGCGGGCCCCTGAACTCCACAGTAGAGAATCGTTTCCATTCCCTCGATAATCCCCCGCACAGACGCCTGGGGGGGAGACTGTCTGGATGCTGCGGACAATCACATTGGGAAGTTGTGTCTCGGTGCAGGGGCTGGTCGTGGGCCAGAACCCGGACGGAAGGCTGGTGATCAGGGTGGACGAGAAGCTGTTCGTGGGCCACCCGGTGCCGCAGCTGCCCACGTCCCCGCGCGTGGCCCTGCGCTGAACGCCTGAACCTGCTTCACCGCAGGGTAGGGTGGGCAATCTGCCCACCACCGGCATGACCAAAGGTGGAACGCCGCCGGCTTTGCAGCACGGCGGCGCTCCTGTCTCGGGGATCGAGGGTCAGGCCAGCTTGCGCTCGACCTCCTCGCGCTCGAAGATCTCGATGACGTCGCCCGGGCGGATGTCGTCGTACCGCTCGAAGGCCATCCCGCATTCCTGCCCGGATTCGACCTCGCGCACCTCGTCCTTGTAGCGTTTCAGCGTCTTCAGCGTGCCCTCGTGGATCACCACGTTGTCGCGCAGGAGCCGCACGCCGGCCGAGCGGCGCGCCACGCCCTCGGTCACGATGCAGCCCGCCACGTTGCCCACGCCGGTGATGCGGAAGACCTCCTTGATCTGCGCATAGCCGATGAAGTGCTCGCGGATCTCGGCCTTCAGCAGCCCCGAGGCCGCCTGCTTGATGTCGTCCACCAGGTCGTAGATGATCGAATAGTAGCGGATCTCCACGCCCTTCTGCTGGGCCGACTGGCGGGCCGAGGCATTGGCGCGCACGTTGAAGCCGATGATCGGCGCCTTCGACGCCTCGGCCAGGATCACGTCCGAATCGGTGATCGCGCCGACGCCCGAGTGCAGGATGCGCACGCGCACCTCCTCGTTGCCGACCTTCTCCAGCGCCTGCACGATGGCCTCGGCCGAGCCCTGCACGTCGGCCTTCACCAGCACCGCCAGTTCGGCCACGTTCTGGTCCGCCTTGGCCTTGGCCATCAGCTGTTCCAGCGTGGTGGCCGCCCCGGCCGCCGCGCGCTTGTCGCGGGCCGCCTTCTCGCGATAATCCGCGATCTCGCGGGCCTGCGCCTCGGTCTCGACCACGTTCAGCACGTCGCCGGCCTGCGGGGCGCCGTTCAGGCCCAGCACCTCGACCGGCACCGAGGGACCGGCCTGGTCCACCCGCGCGCCCTGGTCGTTGATCAGCGCGCGCACCTTGCCCCACTGTTCGCCGACCACGAAGATGTCGCCGCGCTTCAGGGTGCCGTTCTGCACCAGCACCGTGGCGACCGGGCCGCGGCCCACGTCCAGCTTGGCCTCGATCACCGCGGCCATGGCGGCGCGGTTGGGGTTGGCCTTCAGCTCCAGGATCTCGGCCTGCAGGTTGATCGCCTCCAGCAGGTCGTCCAGCCCCTGGCCGGTCTTGGCCGAGACCTCGACATCCTGCACCTCGCCCGACATCGCCTCGACCACCACCTCGTGCTGGAGCAGGTCGGTGCGCACCTTCTGCGGGTTGGCCGCGGGCTTGTCGATCTTGTTGATCGCCACGATCATCGGCACCTTGGCGGCGCGGGCGTGGTTGATCGCCTCGACCGTCTGCGGCATCACCGCGTCGTCCGCCGCCACCACCAGCACCACGATGTCGGTCACCTGCGCGCCGCGGGCGCGCATCGAGGTGAAGGCCGCGTGGCCCGGCGTGTCGAGGAAGGTGACCAGCCCGCCCTTGGGCGTCCTGACCTGATAGGCCCCGATGTGCTGGGTGATGCCCCCGGCCTCGCCCGAGACCACGTTGGCCTTGCGGATCGCGTCCAGCAGCGAGGTCTTGCCGTGGTCGACATGGCCCATGATGGTGACGACCGGCGGCCGGGGCAGCAGGTCCTCGGCCTTGTCCTTGACCGTGTCGATCACCTGTTCCACGTCGGCATCCGACACGCGCACCGCGCGGTGGCCGAATTCCTCGATGACCAGTTCCGCGGTGTCGGCGTCGATGGTCTGGTTCATGGTGACCATCATGCCCATCTTCATCAGCGCCTTGACCACGTCGGCGGCGCGTTCCGCCATCCGGTTGGCCAGTTCGCTGACGACGATGGCCTCGGGCAGCTGCACGTCGCGCACCTGCTTTTCCGACTTCTGGCCGAAGCCCAGCGCCTTGTTGCGGGCCTTTTCCTGCTTGCGCTTCATCGCGGCGAGGCTGCGGGTGCGCCCGCCCTCGCCGTCCAGCGCGGCGGTCAGCGTCAGCTTGCCGGTGCGCCGGCTCTCGTCGCCCTTGCGGGCGCTGCCGCGATCCTCGCGCTCGCGCTCGGACTTGCGCTGGCCGGGTGGCGCCGAGCCCGGGCCGCCGCCGGGGGCGGGCCGGCTGGGCGCCGCGCGTTCCTCGCCCGGGGCCGGGGCGGTGCGCGCCGCGGGGGCGGGCGCATTCCTGGCCTCCTCGGCGCGGCGGGCCTGAGCCTCGGCCTCGGCCTTCGCCCGGGCCTCTTCCTCGGCCTTGGCGCGCAGGGCCTCTTCCCGTTCGCGCTCCTCGCGCTCGCGGGCCTCGATCTCGTCGCGGCGGCGCTGGCGTTCCTCTTCCCGCGCCTTCTCGTCGGCGGCGCGGCGGGCGCTGTCCTCGGCCTCGCGGGCCTTGGCGGCGCGCAGCGCGGCCAGCCGCCGTTCCATCTCGGCGTCCGAGATGCCGGCGGGGCGCTTGGCGGGGTCGCCCAGATGGGTCGCCGCCGGACCGGCACCCGCCGGCCCGGCCACCCCGGGCTTGGCGGTCGGCACCACAACCCGCTTGCGTTTGGTCTCGACGACCACGTTCTTCGTCCGGCCATGGCTGAAGCTCTGCTTCACCTGTCCGGGACGAGGGCCCGCGCCGCCAAGGCCGAGGGGTTTCTTGCCGTCGGTATCAGTCATCCGTTCTTCGTATCCTTCCCGGCGGACCCGCCGCCGAACCGCTCGCCCTGCGCCATGCCGCGCAGCCCGGCAAGCCTTGCCGCGTCCTCTACAATACGTTCAGTGAGTCCGCCAGCCGCGAGCGCGCCGTGTATGGCACGTTCGCGGCCGAAGGACAAACCGATTTCCCCCGCCGTCAGGCAGCCGATGAAGCTGGCCTCCCCCTCCGGCGGGCGCAGGCGCGCGGCCTCGCGCGCCGATCCGTCGCTGGCCTGGATCAGCACCGCCGCGCGGCCCGCCACCAGCCAGTCCTTCACCTTCTCGAAGCCCGTCACGGCTTCGCCCGCCTTCCTGGCCATGGAGATGAGATCGACCACCCGCCGGGTCAAGCCCGCCTCGACCTGATCGGCCAGATCGGCGGGTGCGGTGACCTGCCGGCGGGCGGCGCGGGAGAACAGCCCCTTCGCCGCTGCCTTCTCGATCGCCGCCCGGTCGGCCGAGACCCAGATCCCCCGGCCGGGCAGCCGGCCCAGCACGTCGGGCACCACCTGCGCCTCGGGGCCGACCACGAAGCGCACCAGGCCCGGCTTCGGCCCGCTCTCGCCCGTCACGATGCAGCGGCGCTCGGGCTCGTCCCGCATCTTCGTCCGCCCGCCGCGCCCCATGGCCCAGGGTCGTCCGGGGTCAGGCCCCGGCCTCCTCGTCTTCCTCGGCCTCGTCCGACTGGGAAAGGGTTTCCAGCTCGGTCGGATCCACCCAGCCCAGCATGACCCGCGCGGTCATCACCAGGTTCTGCGCCTCTTCCAGCGACACGTCGAAGGGTTCCAGCACGCCCTCGTCCTTCTTGCGCACGCCGTTCTCGGTGGTCCAGCCCCCGGCCAGTTCCCAGTCGGCGCAGGTGGCGAAGTCCTCCAGCGTCTTGATGCCGTCCTTGGCCAGCGCCTCCAGCATCTGCGGGGTCAGGCCCTCGAAGTTGACCAGGCTGTCCTCCACCCCCAGCGCGCGGGCGGCTTCCAGCGCCTTGCGGTTCTGCTCCTCCAGGTATTCCTGCGCCCGGGTCTGGAGCTCCGAGGCGGTGCCCTCGTCGAAGCCGTCGATGGACAGAAGCTCGTCCATCTCGACATAGGCGACTTCTTCCAGGTTGGTGAAGCCTTCGGCCACCAGGAGCTGCGCCATCATCTCGTCGATGTCGAGCGTGTCCATGAAGAGCTTCGTCCGCTCGGCGAACTCGGCCTGGCGGCGGGCGGATTCGTCCGCCTCGGTCAGGATGTCGATGTCGAGACCGGTCAGCTGGCTGGCCAGCCGCACGTTCTGCCCGCGCCGGCCGATGGCCAGCGACAGCTGCTCGTCCGGCACCACCACCTCGATCTTCGAGGCATCCTCGTCGAACACCACCTTCGAGACCTCGGCCGGTTGCAGGGCGTTGACCAGGAAGGTCGCCACGTCCTGGTTCCACGGGATGATGTCGATCTTCTCGCCCTGCAACTCGTTCACCACCGCCTGCACGCGGCTGCCGCGCATCCCGACGCAGGCCCCCACCGGGTCGATGGAGTTGTCGTAGCTGATCACCGCGATCTTGGCGCGCGAGCCCGGGTCGCGGGCCACCGCCTTGATCTCGATGATGCCGTCATAGATCTCCGGCACTTCCATCTTGAAGAGCTCGGCCATGAACTGCGGGTCGGTGCGGCTGAGGAACACCTGCGGCCCGCGGGCCTCGCGGCGCACGTCCTTGATGTAGCAGCGGATGCGGTCGCCGATCCGGTAGGCCTCGCGGCCGATCTTCTCGTTGCGGCGCAGGATGCCCTCGCCGCGGCCGATGTCCACGATGACGTTGCCGTATTCCTCGCGCTTGACCACGCCGTTGATGATCGTGCCCTTGCGGTCCTTGAATTCCTCGTACTGGCGGTCGCGCTCGGCCTCGCGCACCCGTTGCAGCAGCACCTGCTTGCCCGATTGCGCGGCGATGCGGCCGGGGTCGACCGGGGGCACCTCGTCCACGATCTCGTCGCCCACCTGCGGGTCGGGCAGGTAGTTCTTCGCCTGCTTCACCGTCATCTGCGCGTGGTGGTTCTCCAGCGCCTCGTCCTCGACCACCGTGCGCACCCGGGTGAAGGTGGCCTTGCCGGTCTTGCGGTCGATGGCCACGCGGATGTCCATGTCGGCGCCGTAGCGGCTCTTGGCCGCCCGCGCGAGGGTGTCCTCCAGCGCCTGGACGACCAGTTCGGTGTCGATCATCTTTTCCCGCGCCACCGCCTCGGCGGTCTGCAACAGTTCGAGCTGGTTGGCTGAGGTGATCGCCATGGGGGCCTCCCGTAGGGGTCAGTGTCTGGTCTCTGCGGACGGCTCTTCGTCGTCCGGGGTCTCTTCGATGTCGTCGAACTGCGCCGGGTCGGGCGCCGCGGCCTTCTTCTGGCGCAGCATCTCGGCGATCAGCTCCTCGGTCAGCAGCAGCTTCGCCTCCGACAGCCAGTCGAATTGCAGGCCGATGGTGACCGGCGCGCCCTTGTCCTCGATCTCGATCAGGATCTCGTCGCCCTCGGTGCCGCGCAGGGTGCCCGAGAAGCGGCGGCGGCCGTCGATCAGCTCGGCGGTCTCCACCCGCGCCTCCCAGCCTTCCCAGGTGTCGAAGTCCTTCAGCCGGGTCAGCGGCCGGTCGATCCCGGGGGAGGAAACCTCCAGCGTATAGGCGTCCTCGATCGGGTCTTCCACGTCCAGGAGCGCCGAGACCATGGTGGAGATCCGCGCGCAGTCGTCCACCTCGATCCCGCCCTCGGGCCGGTCGGCCATGATCTGGAGCGTCTTGCGCTGCCCGCCCATCAGGCGGATGCGGATCAGCTCGAACCCCATGCCCTCGATGGCGGGGCCGACGATGGCGGCGAGCCGCCGGTCGATGGCGGTCTTGGAGATGAGGTCGGTGGTCATGGGGTGTCCCCCGGAATGCAAAAACGGGCGCGCGGCCCGTTTCCCGGTTCCGGTGGGCGCCGGGGGTGGAGACCGGGCCGCGCTGTCAAGCGCCATATACGGGGGCAGGCCGGGGATTGCAAGGGGTGCCAGGGGGCGTAGCCATCTGTCTTTTGTTCAAGGGTTTTCTGGGGTCCAGGTTCTGTCGTCCCTTGCGAGGGCGTTGGCGAGGATGACGAGCTTGCGCAGGACGGCGGTGAGGGCGATGCGGTGGGGTTTTCCGGCGGCGCGCAGGCGCTGGTGGAAGGCGCGCAGGGCCGGGTTGGCGCGCGCGGCGGCGAGGGCGGCGGCGAGGGCGGCCATGGCGAGGCGGGCGCGCAGGGCAGCGCGCCCGCCCTTGATGCGTCGTCGGCCGCGGGCGGTGCCGGAATCCCGGTTCATCGGCGCGACGCCGACCAGCGCGGCGATCTGCTTGTCGGAGGCGCGGCCGAGTTCGGGCAGGTCGGCGATGAGCAGGACCGCCGAGACCGGCCCGAGGCCCGGGATCGACACCAGGATGGCCCGGAGGCGGGCAGCCGCGGGATCGGCGTCGATCAGGGCCGCGAGCCCGGCCTCGAGCCGCGCGACATGGCCCGCGAGCATCGCCTGCTCGGCCTGCAGCAACTGCCGGGCCGGGGCGTCGGTGGCGGCGGCGAGCTGGTTGGCGATGGCGACCTTGCGGGCCACGAGATTGCGCCGCAGCGCCACCAACTCCTTGAGGCGGCGCTGTCCGGGCGAGGGCGGCGCGGCAGGGGCCGGGTCCAGCCGGGCTGCGGCCAGTGCCAGGACCCGCGCGTCGATCGCATCGGTCTTGGCCAGCCGCCCCAGCGCATCGGCGAACTTGCGGGCGCGATAGGGGTTGAGCACGACGACCTCGATCCCGGCCTCGGCGAGCGCCGTCCAGACCCCCAGGTGCAGCCGCCCGGTCGCCTCCAGCGCCACCCGGCGCAGACCGCACCCCCCGAGCCGGCGCAGAAGCTCGTCGATGCCAGCCCCGGTGTTGGCGACACGCCAGACCTCGTGCCGCCCGCCCCTGGAGAGGCAGACGTCGAGCCAGGCTTTACAGACGTCGATCCCCGCGTAAGCTGTGTTCCTGTCGGTGATGTCCTTGCCTTGCATACGGGACCAAGCTCCCTTCCATCTGTTCAGGACGAAACCGATGGCGGCCGGACCCGGCTACGCACGGCGCTCATCGCCCAGGGTGGGACGGTCCCGGCCACCGCGACGGGCAGCTGGCCCCCTGCCCGTCGCGACCGAAAACAATCAGGTCCCGC
>JBBCJM010000188.1:0-8330 GCA_037190175.1 Paracoccaceae bacterium
CGAAGGCGCGGCGGGCCTCGGGCGTCATCGCCTCGATCCGCTCGACGATCAGGGTCTGGCCCAGCCCCACCATCTCGGCGGTGCGGGCGGAGGCGCGGTCCATCGCGGCGCGCAGCGCGGCGGGGTCGAAGGGCTCGGCGCGCAAGAGGGTGACCATCTCGGCCATGTCGGTGCGCATCGCCATGCGCGCCGCGCGCAGGTCGGGGGCATGGGCGACGAAGGCGCGGCGCAGCGCCTGGCGGTCGGCCTCGGACAGGCTGCGGCCATAGGGGCCGAAGCCGATGTCGCGCACCGCCACCCCGCGCGGCCCCGGCCCGTCGCGCAGCATCGCGCCCGCCACGATCCCCGCCACGGCGAGGTTAAGCGCCAGCGAGAGCCCCAGCGCCAGCCTCATCCAGCGCGGGCTGCGGGGTTTCGGCGGGTCTGCCAGTTCGCTCATCTCAGTCCCAATCCACCGACGCGAATATCATCTCTTCCAGGTCGGGGATGAGTTCGACCGCCGCCACCGTCTCGTCCCCCAGCAGCATCCCCTGCACCGGATCCGGCGCGGCCCAGCCGATCCAGACCCCGGCCAGCGCGGCCGCGGCGAGGCCCGCGAAGGCCCCGCCCCGGCCGAACCATCCGGCGAGCGCCGCCCGGAACCCGGCGCGCGGGGCGCGGCGGCGGGTCTCGGCCTCGGCATCGGCCAGCACCCGGGCCATCAGCGCGGAGCCGGAGCGCAGGGGCCTCTCGGCCGCCTCCCGGAACAGCATCTCCAGATCGTCGATCCCAGACTTGTCCGTCATCGTCCTAATCCGCGTCCCCGAACCCCAGATCCTCGCGCCGCCCCGCCAGCATCGCAGCCAGCGCCCGTTTGCCGCGCGCCGTCAAGCTTTCCACCGCCTCGACCCCCACCTCCAGCACCACGGCGATCTCGGGGTTCGAGAGCCCCTCGATATGCCGCAGCACCACCGCCTGCCGCTGCCGCTCGGGCAGGGCGTCCAGCGCCGCCTGCAAGGCCGCCATCCGGTCGGCCCCGATCAGCCGCGCCACGGCCGAGGGCGCCGCGTCCGCCACCTCGGGCGCGCTGTCCAGGTCCGCGGTCGCCCGCCGCCCCCGCCGGCGCAGCCGGTCGGTGCAGAGGTTGGCCGCCACCCGGTAGAGCCAGGTGGAGACCGCCGCCTCCCCCGGCCGCCAGGCCGGCGCGATGCGCCAGAGCCGCAGCATCGCCTCCTGCGCCACGTCCTCGGCCTCGGCCCGGTCGCCGCGCAGCACGCGGGCGGCATAGGAGAGGATCCGCGGCAGGTGCCGCTCGGCCAGCATCCGTGCCGCCAGCGCCTCGCCGCGGGCATAGCGGGCGAGAAGCTGGTCGTCGGACAGTTCCTCCGGCGCATCCGGCCGGGCCGGACCGACCGCCTGCGCGTTCCGTGTCATGTCGCCGGATCGTATCGGACCCACGTGTCACCGCAACCATCGCCCGCCATGGGCCGGCCGTTTCCGGCCGGCCGGCCGTCCTCAGTCCCGCCGCATCGGGCGGCGGTGCTCGCCGCGCTCGAAACGGTGGTGGCGGGGGCCGCGCTCGGCCCGGTCGGCGCGGCGCTCCATCATCCGGGCGCGGGCGGCCTCGGCCTCCTCCCGCGTCAGCACCCCGTCGCCGTCCGCGTCCATCCGGTCGAACATCATCGTCGGGGCCGGCCGGGTGGCGAGTTCCGCGGCGGACAGGAGCCCGTCGCCATCGGCATCGAACATCTCGATGGTGCGGCGGGCGGCGGCCTCGGCCCGCGCCTCGGCGGCGCGCAGATGGGCGGCCTTCAGCTCCTCGAGGCTGATGCGCCCGTCGCCGTCGGCGTCGAGCGCGGCGGCGCGCTCGGCCCGCGGGCCGGTGATCTCGTCCCGCGTCACCCGGCCGTCGCCGTCGGTGTCGAAGGCGTCGAAGCCCGGCATCCCGCCGGCGCGCGGCCCCGGGCCGGCGTCCTGGGCGAAGGCCGTGCCGGCAAGAACCAGCGCCAGCGCGGTCAGTCCGATGCGGGTGGATTTCATGGCAGTCTCCTTGGCAACCTGCGGGCCCGGGTGCTTTCCCTCGCCCTTCTGCCTCTTTCACGAGCAGGCCGCCCGGTTCCGTCGCAGCCGGCGCAACAAGCCGCCGCCGCGCGCGACATCCGGCCGCAAGTGGCAGGTCCCCCCTCAACATGGCGGCGGTTTCGTCCTATGTGGGGGGCTCGCTTTACCCTCACGGATCGTCCGGATGACCCATCAGACCACGATCGCCGCCGCCGAGGCGGCCGAGCGTCCGCTGGCTCCCGCCCTCTTGCGCGGCTGGCGGCGCTGCTGCCCCGCCTGCGGCGCGGGCCCGATCCTGCGCGGCTATCTGAAGGTGCGCGAGGCCTGCCCGGCCTGCGCCGAGCCGCTGCACCACCACCGCGCCGACGACGGGCCGGCCTATCTGACGATCCTGATCGTGGGGCACCTGATGGCGCCCTTGCTGCTTTACGTCTTCATCCACTACCGGCCCGATCCCCTGATGCTGACGGCGGTGTTCTCGGTGGGCACGGTGGCGCTGTCGCTCTATCTGCTGCCGCGGCTCAAGGGGGCGCTGATCGCGCTCCAGTGGGCCAAGCGGATGCACGGCTTCGGCGGCCATGGCCGCTGAGGGCCCGCCCATCCGCCCCGCCGCCACCGTGGTGCTGTGGCGCGAGGGGGCCGAGGGGCCCGAGGTGCTGATGGGCCAGCGCGGCGCGGGCGCGGCCTTCATGCCCGACAAGTTCGTGTTCCCCGGCGGCGCGGTGGACCGCGAGGACCCCGAGGTGCCGCTGGCGGGGAGCCTGCCCGATCTTTGCGCCCGCCGCCTGGCCGAGGATCCCGAGGGCGCGGCGCCGCAGGCGCTGGCGGCCGCCGCGATCCGCGAACTGTGGGAGGAGACGGGGCTGGCGCTGGCCCGCGCCGCCGGCTGGCAGGCGCCAGAGGCCGCGGGGCCGGAGTGGGCGCGGCTGGCGGCGGCGGGCTATGCCCCCAGCGCCGCCGACCTGCGCTTCGTCTTCCGCGCCATCACGCCCCCCGGCCGGCCGCGCCGCTTCGACGCGCGGTTCTTCCTGGTGCCCGCCGGGGCAGCGCTGGGGGATGCCGAGGGCTTCGCCGGCGCCTCGGGCGAGCTGTCGCACCTGCATTTCATCCCGCTGACCCAGGCCCGGCGGCTGGACCTGCCCTTCATCACCGAGGTGGTGCTGGCCGAGGTGGGCGCGCTGCTGGCCGGCCGCGGCTCAGAGGGCGTGCCCTTCTTCGACAACCGGGGGACGCGCCCGGCCTTCCGCCGGCTGGCCTGAGCCGCCCGGATCGCCGGGGGTCCACAACGGATGCGGCACCGGATCCTTGGCGCGCAGCAGGTGGCGGCGGAAGATCTCGGCGTAGGAGCGGTAGAGATACCCTTCGTTCCGCCGCAGGTAGTGCTGGCGGTTGGCGGCATAGAGCGCGGGCAGCCGATACCACGGCACGGCCGGGTGCATGTGATGCACCACATGCAGGTTGTTGTTCAGGAACAAGAGCGCGAAGGGCCCCCGGTCCTCGATCACCACCGTCCGGGCGCGGGCCGCCTCATGCGCGCGGTGTTCCAGAAAGGTGCGGATCTTCAACAGGCTGTGGCCCAGCCAGGCCGCCAGCAGATAGCCCCACCACGGCATCGCCGCCAGCCACAGCCAGCCGACCACCGGCACCAGCCCCAGCGCGTGCAGCGCCCAGGCCCGCCGCACGCCCGGCGCATCGGCGCGGAAAAGTCGCGCCTCGGTCGCCAGCCAGATCGCATTGCCGATCAGCGGCCCGACCGTCAGCCGGCCCAGCAGGGTGTTGTTGACCATCAGCAGGCGCCGCAGCGGGGCGGACAGCCGGTTCCACACCGCGGGGTCGAAATAGTTCGACTCCGGGTCGTCGTAGGGGTCGGTCAGGATCGGGTCGTGGTGATGCGCCAGATGGGTGTCGCGGAAGCGCCCGTAGGGCACGGTCAGTGCAAGCGCCGGGAACACCAGCGCCTCGTCCAGCCACGGCCGGCCGAAGGGATGCCCGTGCAGCGCCTCGTGCTGCAGGGACGAGAACTGCGCGATGGCCAGCCCGGCGGCCAGCACCGCCAGCAGGGGCGAGCGATGCCAGAGCCCATCGGTGGCCCAGAACCACAGCGCATAGCTGGCCGCCAGCATCGCCAGCGTGGGCCATTCCAGGGTCCGGGGATGGGTGCCGTCGCGCAAGATCTGCCGTCTCCGCAGGGACTTCGGCGCGGATCCTAACACTTGCCATAGGGTGCGGAAATTCGGATCATGCGCAACGGATCATCACCTTCGTTGCGGATACTCAACCGATGCTGCCTATCTCTGACAAACGCGACCGTGCCGCGCTGTTCCGCCAGCGGCTGGCCGAGGCGATGGCCGCGCGCTCCATGTCGCAGGCCGCGCTGGCCCGGGCCTGCGGGGTGGACCGTTCCACCGTCTCGCAGATCCTCGGCCCCGGCACCCGGATGCCGGGGGCCGACCTTGCCGCCGCCGCGGCGCAGGCGCTGGGGATCTCGGCCGACTGGCTTTTGGGCCTGACCGAACGGCCCGAGCCGCTGGCCGACATCCTCGCCGCTTCGCTGACCCTGACCGAGGCGCCGCGGGCGCTGATCGACGAGACCATCTTCGGCTGGCACCGCGAGGCCGCGGGCTACAAGGTGCGCCACGTGCCCGCCACCCTGCCCGACATGCTGAAGACCCGCGAGATGCTGATGTGGGAATACGAGATGCAGTTGGGCCGGTCGGCCGAGCAGGCCATCGGCGCCTCGGAGGACCGGCAGAGCTGGATGCGGCAGGCGCGGTCGGACTACGAGATCGCCATCCCGCTGCACGAACTGGCGGCCTTCGCCGCCGGCGCGGGGTATTACGAAGGGCTGCCGGCCGCGGTGCGGCTGGGGCAGATGGAGCACCTGATCGGGCTGACCGAAACGCTCTATCCCGCGCTGCGGCTCTATCTCTTCGACGCGCGGCGGGTGTTCTCGGCCCCGGTCACGGTGTTCGGGCCGCTGCTGGCGGTGGTCTACCTCGGCCGCTACTACCTCGCCTTCCGCGACCGCGCGCGGGTGGACAGCATCGCCGCGCATTTCGACGCGCTGGTGCGCGAGGCGGCGATGAGCGCGCGCGAGGTGCCGGGCCACCTGCGGGGGCTGCGGGAGCGGATGGCATAGCGCGGGACGCCGGCGTAAGGGCCGATTTCTTTGAAGAAATCGGGCCGGAGCCTTCAAAGGCTCCGCACCGGAGTTTTTGAAAACTCCGGCTTCAGGGCAGCCGGCGCAGGCGGGTGCGGTCGTGGCCGTTGAAGTCGAAGATCTCGGCGGCGGCATCGAAGCGGTCGGGGGGCAGGGCGCCGGAGCGGTCCAGCACGAAGCCGAAGCCGCCCGAGGGGGTGGCCACCGCCAGGGTGCGATAGCCCTCGTCCACCCAGATCACCCACCAGGGGGCGAGGTTGGTGCCCTCCAGCCGCCCCGGCCCGGCGGGGCGCAGCACCCCCGCGACCGGCACCGCCCGGCCGTTCAGGCACAGCCGGCCGGAGATCCCGCCATCCGCCGCGATCCGCACCCCGCCGCCGGAACACATGGGCGCTCCGGGCTGGGCCAGTTCCGCCGCCTGCCGCCATTCGCCGGGCAGGCGGGAGGCGTCCAGCAGCGCGGCGGAATAGATCGGCGCGGCGGGGTCGCGGAAGGCCACCGGCGCGGGGGCGACCGCACAGCCGGCCAGGGCCATGAGCAGGATCAGTTGACGCATTGGCTCACCCGGCGGCCGAGACCGTCCAGCACCTCGTTGCAGCCGAAGAGCGGCGTGACCGGCGCGCAGGTGCCCGAGCGGGCCAGGCATTCCCCGGCGCAGTCCGAGGCGCGGCGGCAGGACTTCAGCCCCTCGCCGGTCTGGCGCTGGCAGGTCATCAGCCCCGCCACCCCGGCCCGGATCCAGGTGCCGCCCTGCCGCTGGCAGGCCCGCGCCTCGGGGGAGAGCGGGGCTGGGGCCGCCTGGGGTTCGGGCTCCGGCTCCGGCGGGGCCTCGGGGGCCGCCGCGGCCTCCTCCACCGCGGGCAGCGCGGTCACCTCGATGGCGGCATCGGCCAAGGGCGACGTTCCATCCCCGCCCGCCGACACGCAGGCGACCAGGGCGAGGAACCAGAGGGGGCGCAGCATCCGCATCACCGCGCCACGTGGCCCCATCCGGCTGCGGGTTGCAAGCCCCGTCAATAGGGCAGCGGATTGGCGCGGTGGATGCTGTCGATCCCCGCCTTCACCGCGTCCGAGAGCTTCAGCCCGGCGGCCGAGAGGTTGACCCGCAGCTGCTCCATCGTGGTCGCGCCGATGATCGGGATGCAGGGGAAGGGCCGGTCGAGGCAGAAGGCGATGGCCATGGCCGCGGGCTCCAGCCCGTGCTCCCGCGCCAGCGCCACATAGGCGTCGGCGATGGCCAGCGCCCGGGGGTTGATCCGGCCGCCGAGGTCGGGCGTGGCGGCGCGGCGGCTGGGAACGGGGGTGGCATCGCCCGAATACTTGCCCGTCAGCATCCCCGCGGCGAGGGGAGAGAAGGCCAGCAGCGGCATGTTCTCCATCGCCGCCAGTTCCGCCCAGTCGGTATCGAACAGCCGGCACAGCAGCGAATATTCGTTCTGCACCGTCACCATCCGCGGCCCCAGCCCCTGGTCGGCCAGCCGCAGCCATTGCGCGGCACCCCAGACGGTATCGTTCGACAGGCCGAAGGCGCGCACCTTGCCCTCGGCCACCAGATCGGCGGCGGTGGCCAGCACGTCCTCCATATGCGCCAGCACCCCGGCCCGGTCGGTCGAGGGGCGATAGTCCCAGTTGCGGCGGAAGTTCCACGCGGGGCGGTTGGGCCAGTGCATCTGGTAGAGGTCGACGTAATCCGTGTTCAGCCGCCGCAGCGAGCCCTCCACGCTGCGCCGCATCTCGGCCCCGGTGATGTCGCGGGGGGCGAGCGACCCGCGGCCGGAGATCTTGGTGGCCAGCTGCACCCGGTCGCGCCCGCCGGCCTTCGCGAACCAGGCGCCGATGATGCGCTCGGTATTGCCATGGCCCTCGGCGGTGACCGGGTTTGTCGGATACATCTCGGCGGTGTCCCAGAAGGTCACGCCCCGTTCCAGCGCATGGGCGATCTGCCCGTGCGCCTCGGCCTCGGTGTTCTGGGTGCCCCAGGTCATGGTGCCCAGACAGATTTCCGAGACCTCGATCCCGCTTTGCCCCAAGATCAGCCTGCGCATGGTTCGCCCCCGTTTCTGCCGCGGGCGCGACCCTAAGGGCGGGGCGGCGGGGGAAACAAGGGTCAGCCGCCCAGCGCCGCCAGATTGGCCTCGACCTGTTTCGTCTCGGCATGGTCGGCGCCCAGGGTGGCGGCCAGCGCCTCGCGCGCCGCGTTGAGCGCCTCGCGCGCCTCGTCGCGGCGGCCCTGCGCGGCCAGGAACTGGCCCAGGTTGTTCAGCGCCCGGCCGCGGTCGGGATGCGCCTGCCCGCCCTCGCCGCCCAGCAGGTCCGCCACCTCGCGGTAGAGCGCCTCGGCCTCCTCCGCCCGGCCGGCGGCGGCCAGCGCCGGGGCCAGCGCCGAGATCTCGCGTGCCCGGTCGGGGTGCCCGTCGGGCCAGGCGGCGCGGGCCAGCGGCACCGTCTCGGCCAAGAGCGCCCCGGCGGCCTCGCCCTTGCCGGCTGCGGTCAGCACATTGGCCAGCGCCAGCCGGCGGGCGACATTGGCCGGGCTCGGCCCCTCCACCGCCTCGCCGATGCCGATGGCGCGGCGGTAAAGCTCCTCGGCCTCGGGCAGGCGGGCGGTGACGGCCAGCAGTTCGGCGAGGTTGGCGATGCGGGCTGCGGCCTCGGGGTGGCGCTCGCCCAGGACCTCGGCGTCCACCGCCACGGCCTCGCGGTAGAGCGGCTCGGCCTCGGCCACCCTTCCGGTGGCGCGCAGCACGGCGGCGAGGTTGTTCAGCCTTTGCGCATAGGCCGCATCGCGGGCGCCCTGCGGCCCGCGCGACTGCGCCACCGCCTCGCGCAGCAGCCGTTCGGCCTCCGCGGTGCGGCCGGCGGCCAAGAGCGCCTGGCCCGAGACCGACAGCGCCTCGCCATGCGCGGCGCTGCCCTGGCCGAAGCCGGTCACAGCGGCCTGCAGCAGCGGCACCACGAAGCTTTGCGCCACATTGGCGTCGCCCGCCCGCAGCGCGCCGCGCACGGCGGCCAGCAGGTGCAGGTACGAAGGCTCCAAGGCTGCGGCGCGGACGAAGGCGCGCGCGGCCTCCAACTGCGCGCCGCGGGCCAGCGCCAGTTCGCCCTGCGCATGGGCGATCCTTGCCGCCCG
>JBBCJM010000189.1:0-6890 GCA_037190175.1 Paracoccaceae bacterium
CTGGTGCCGCTGGCGCGCCGGCTGGCCGAGGACCACGGGCTGGCGGTGCTGGTGACCGGGGCGCCCGCGCCGATGCCCGAGGGCGTGCTGCGCGACGCGGCGCCGGGCGAGACCTCGGCCGAGGTGCGGGCCTTCCTGGACCACTGGCGCCCCGGCGCGGGGCTGCTGACCGAGGGCGAGTTGCGCCCGATGCTGGTGCACGAGGCGCAGGAGCGCGACATCCCGCTGGCCATGGCCGACGCGCGCGAGCCCCTGCTGCCGCGCGACCGGGCCGGCTGGTGGCCGGGGTTGATGCGCGGCCTCCTGTCGGGCTTTGCCGCCATCCACGCGCTGGACGAACCCGCCGCCCGCGCCTTCCGCCGCGCCGGGGCGCCGGCGGTCGAGGTGACGGGTCGGATGGAACAGCCCTCCGCCGCGCTCAGCTGCACCGAGGCCGAGCGGGCGGTGCTGGCCCGCCTGCTGGCCGCCCGCCCGGTCTGGCTGGCTGCCGGCCTGCCCGAGCGCGAGGAGACCCTGGCGATCGAGGCGCATCGCGCCGCGCTGCGGCTGGCGCACCGGATGCTGATGATCGTGGCGCCCGAGACGCCGGAGCGGGCCGAGCCCATCGCCTCGCGGATGGAGGAGGTGGAGGGCTGGACGGTGGCCCGCCGCTGGGCCGAGGAAGAGCCCGACGCCGACGTGCAGGTGCTGGTGGCCGACGGGCTGGCGGAGCTGGGCCTCTGGCTGCGGCTGGCGCCGGCGACCTATCTGGGCGGCAGCCTGTCCTCCGGCGTGCGGATCGACCCCATGGCCGCCGCCGCGCTGGGCTCGGCCATCATCCACGGGCCGCGGGCGGGGGACCATGGCCCGGCGGTGGGGCGGCTGGCGGGGGCGCAGGCCTCGGTGCTGGTGGGATCGGGCGCCGATCTGGCGGCGGCGCTGGGGGAGCTGCTGTCGCCCGAACGCGCGGCGCGGCTGGCGCAGGCGGCCTGGTCGGTGGCCTCGGAAGGCGGCGAGGTGACCGCGCGGATCGCCCACCTGCTGGCCGGCTGGGCGAAGGGAGAGGGCTGATGCGCGCACCGGGCTTCTGGCAGACCCCGCCCGACCGCCCGGCCTTGGCCGCCCGGCTGCTGGCGCCGCTGGCGGCATTGTATGCCATGGCGACCGCCCGGCGGGTGGCGCGGGGGCCGGAGTACCGGGCCGGGGTGCCGGTGATCTGCGCCGGCAACCTGACCGCCGGGGGCACCGGCAAGACGCCGACCGTGATCTGGCTGGCCGGGTTGCTGGCGGATCGAGGAGTGGCGGCGCAGGTGGTGACGCGGGGCTGGGGCGGGCGGCTGACCGGCCCGGTGCGGGTGGACCCTTTCCATACCGCCGCCGAGGTGGGCGACGAGCCCCTGCTGCTGTCGGCCTTCCTGCCGGTCTGGGTGGCGCGGGACCGTACCGCGGGGGCACGGGCGGCCGAGGCCGCGGGGGCGCAGGCGATCCTCTTGGACGACGGGCACCAGGACCCGCGGCTGGCCAAGGCGCTGTCGCTCATCGTGATCGACGCCGAGGCGGGCTTCGGCAACGGCCGCTGCCTCCCCGCCGGCCCCTTGCGCGAGCCGGTGGCGGCGGGGCTGGCCCGCGCCGACCTGACGCTGGCGATCGGCGGAGCCACGGCGCAGGCGGCGCTGCTGGCGCGCTGGGGGGCGGAGCTGGCCAAACCCCACCTGACCGGCCGGCTGGAGCCGCTGGCCACCGGGATGGACTGGCCCGGCACCCGCGTGCTGGCCTTCGCCGGGATCGGCCGGCCGGAGAAGTTCTTCGCCACGCTGGAAGGGCTGGGGGCGCAGGTCGCGGCAAGGGTGCCGCTGGACGACCACCAGCCCTTGAGCGAGGCGCTGATGCAGCGGCTGGCGGCGCAGGCCGCGGGCCTCGGCGCGCAACTGGTGACCACCGAGAAGGACGCCGTGCGCCTGCCGCCCCGCTGGCGCGGCCAGGTGCTGACCCTGCCGGTGCGGCTGGCGGTGGACGACCCCGGCCCGATGCTGGCGGCGCTGGAGCGGCTGGGGCTATAGCCGCTCATCGAGCCTTCCGGCTCTCTTCGCTGCGCAGCGAAGACGCCCGCGAGGGCGGATGAGCGTCACCCCGCATCCCGGAACACCCGGTCCAGCAGCGCGCCCAGCCGGTCGGCATCCACCTGCGTGAAGGCCGCGGGCGTGTCGCTGTCCAGGTCGAACACCCCCAGCAGCCGCCCCTGCGCGTTCCTGACCGGCAGCACCAGTTCGGACCGGGTGGAGGCGGCGCAGGCGATATGGCCCGGGAAGGCCTCCACATCCGGCACCAGCTGCACCTCGCCCGTCCGCGCCGCCGCCCCGCAGACGCCGCGGCTGAACGGGATCACCAGGCAGCCGTGCCCGCCCTGATAGGGGCCGATCTTCAGCAACTCCGGCGCCACCACGCGGTAGAACCCGGTCCAGTCGGCCCGCGGATGGGCGTGGTGCACCTCGCAGGCCACCGTCGCCATCAGCGCCACCGTATCGGTCTCGCCGTGGCAGAGCGCATCCACCGCCCGGTCCAGCGCGTCGTAGTCCATCTACTCCCCCCGCCGCGGGCTGAGCCCCGCGATCCGCATCAAGGCACGCTCCACCAGCGCCATCTGCGGCGCCTTCGACGCGGAACGCAGGGTCAGGTCGGTCTCCACCAGGATCGCCAGCGCCGCCTCCAGCCGCCGCCCCCCCCATTGCCCCGCCTGCCGCGCCATCGCCTCGCGGGCCGCGAAGGGCACCCCGCGCTGCCGCCCCATGCCCGCGGAAGGCCCGGCCGGGTCGGAGGCCGCGGCGTGCAGGGCGCGGAAATGGCGCATCGCGGCGATGGCAATCGTCACCGGCCCCACCCCCTGCCCGTCCAGCCGCCGCATGACGAGGCCGACCTGCCCCATCCGCCCCTCGGCCGCCGCCTGCACCGCCGCGCCGGCCTCGGTCTCCACCGTGGCCGGCGCCAGCAGCGCCACCTCGGCCCCGGTCAGCGGGCTGTCGTCGCCCCATTTGTAGAGCGCGACCTTCTCCAGCGTCTGGCGGAAATCCCCGGGTTCCAAGGATCGCGCCAGCATGTCCAGCTCCGCCTCAGCCTCGCGCGACAGCCTGGTCAGCCCGGCGCGGGCCAGTTCCGCCGCCACCTCCTCGCGCGAGGGCGGATCGTCGTAGAGCGCCAGCGCCACCGCCGTCTGGCTGCCCTCGAACAGCGCCTTCAGGGCCGATTTCCCGGTCAGCAGGTTGCCCGTGACCACCAGCCGCGCATCGCCGGGCCGCCACTCGGCCAGCGCGGCGGCGATCTGGTCGGCCAGGGTGTCGGTCGCGTCCTCCACCAGCACCGCCCGCTCGCCGGGGAAGAAGCCCGCGGCGCGCAGGGCGTCGTTCAAGGCGGCGGGATCGCGACGCAGGTCGGCGGCGGCCAGCCGGGTCAGCCGCATCTCGGCCTCGCCATCCGGCCCGATCAGGCCCAGCACCGCCTCCTGCCGCTTCATGGCCACCCGCATCGGATCGGCGCCGTGGATCAGGATCGCGGCATGGGCGGGGTCGGGCGCCGCCAGCCAGCGCAGCGCCGCCGCCCCCTTCAGGATCACGGGGCGATCCCGGTCAGCCGCCGGGCATCCGCCGTCAGCCGGGTGACGATCTGGTCGGCGAGGATCCGCATCAGCCGCACCTGCGCGTCCTCCTCCGCCGCCAGGGCCGCGACGGTCGATCCGGTGGTGGAATAGCTGGTGAAGCTCTCCGCCCTTCCCGACAGCCGCTCGACCCCGGTGGCGGCCTCGACCAGCCGCCAGTCGGCGACCCCTGTCAGGGTATAGCGCGTCACCGCGCCCTCGGGGGTGATCCCCACCCCCATGGGGCGGGTGCGGATGGTGTAGTCCAGCCGGTAGAGCGGCGCCTGCGGGGTGCCCAGCCGTTCCTCCAGCCGGGCGACCAGATCGAAGGACGCCTTGTCGCGCGGCTCGGCGGTGGCGATGCGGCCCTGCAGCACGCCGCCCCCCCCCGCCGGGCCATAGGCGGGGGTGAAGCCGCAGGCCGCCAGAAGCGGCAACAGCAGGAAGGTGCGGCGGTCAGACCACGACATTGACGATGCGCCCCGGCACGACGATCAGCTTCTTCACCGGCTGACCGCCCAGGAACCTTGCCACGGTCTCGTCCGCCAGCGCCAGCCTTTCGACCTCGGCCGCGGGCATGTCGCGCGGCACCCGCACCTCGCCCCGCCGCTTGCCGTTGATCTGCACCGGCAGCACGATCATGTCCTCGATCAGCAGCGCGGGGTCGGCCTCGGGCCATAGTTGGCTTACGACCAGCCCCTCACCCCCCAGCATGGCCCAGACCTCTTCCGCCAGATGCGGCACGAAGGGCTGCATGAGGCGAGCCATCGTTTTCAGCGCCTCGCGTTTCGCCGGCGGGGCGGTGTCGGACTTCTGGATGGCGTTGGCGAAGGTATAGAGCGCGGCGATGCCCTTGTTGAAGGCGAAGCCCTCGATCCCGGCGGTCACGTCCGCCGTGGCCCGGGCGGCGGCGCGGGCGAGCCCCTCGTCGGGTGTGTCGGGTCCGGTGCCGGTGCGTGCCTCCTCCGCCAGCCGCCAGACGCGGGACAGGAACTTCTGCGCCGCCTCCGCCCCGGCCGAGGTCCACTCCACATCCCGCTCGGGAGGCGAGTCGGACATCACGAACCACCGCGCGGTGTCGGCGCCATATTGGGCGATGATGTCCGTCGGATCGACCACATTCTTCTTCGACTTCGACATCTTCGTCGAGGCCAATATGTTGACACGCTCATTCGTCGCCTTGACGAATGTGCCGTCTTCCCGCTGCTCGACCTCATCCGGGAAGTGGTAGACGGGACGCCCCTCAGGGGTCAGCCGCTCGGCATTCTCGAAGGCTTGGTAAGTCACCATCCCTTGCGTGAACAGCGCGCTGAACGGTTCGGCCGACTTCGCCGGCAAGTGGCCGGTCTTGATCATCGCCCGGGCGAAGAAGCGGGAATACAAGAGGTGCAGGATCGCGTGCTCGATCCCGCCGATGTACTGGTCGACGTTCATCCAGTAGTCCGCCTCGGCCAGGTCGGTGGGCGTGGCCGCATGGGGCGCGGTGAAGCGGGCGTAGTACCAGGACGAATCGACGAAGGTGTCCATCGTGTCCGTCTCGCGCCGCGCCGGCCCGCCGCATTTCGGGCAGGCGGTCGCGGCCCAGGTGGGATGCCGGTCCAGCGGGTTGCCGGGGCGGTCGAAGGATACATCCGAAGGCAGGCAGACGGGCAGGTTCTCCTTCCGCTCCGGCACCACGCCGCAGGCGGGGCAATGCACCACCGGGATGGGGCAGCCCCAATACCGCTGGCGGGATAGCCCCCAGTCGCGCAGGCGGTACTTGGTGACGCCCTTGCCATAGCCCTGCGCCTCGGCATGGGCGATGGCGGCGGCGATGGCGTCCTCTCCCGTCGCCTCCTCGGGCCAGTTGAAGGCCTCGGTCCAGCGCACCTTCTCCGACTTCAGCGGCACGAAAGCCTCGCCGCTCTCGGCCGGGAGGACATGCGGGCCGTCCAAGGGCACGAAGGTGGAGACCACCGGCAGCCCGTATTTCCGCGCGAAGTCGAGGTCGCGCTGGTCATGCGCCGGGCAGCCGAAGATGGCGCCGGTGCCGTAGTCCATCAGGATGAAGTTGGCGATCCAGACCGGCAGTTCCCAGGCCGGATCCAGCGGGTGCTTCACCCGGATGCCGGTGTCGTAGCCGATCTTCTCGGCGGTCTCGATCTCCTCGGCGCTCGTCCCGCCCTTCCGGCATTCGGCGATGAAGGCCGCGACCTTCGGGTCGCCCTCCAGCGCCTTGGCCAGCGGGTGGTCGGGGGAAATCGCGGCGAAACTCGCCCCCATCAGGGTGTCGGGCCGGGTGGTATAGACCTCCAGCACCTCGAAGCCCGCGGGCGCCCCCACGGTCCGGAACCCGAATTGCAGCCCGCGCGACTTGCCGATCCAGTTGGCCTGCATCAGCCGCACTTTCTCGGGCCAGTCCTTCAGCCCGTCCAGCGCCGACAGCAGTTCCTCGGAATAGTCCGAGATGCGGAAGAACCACTGCACCAGTTCCCGCCGCTCTACCGCCGCGCCCGAGCGCCAGCCCTTGCCGTCGATCACCTGCTCGTTGGCCAGCACGGTCATGTCGACCGGATCCCAGTTGACCACCGCCGCCTTGCGGGTGACGAGCCCGGCCTCCAGCATGTCGAGGAACATCGCCTGCTGCTGGCCGTAGTATTCCGGGTCGCAGGTAGCGATCTCGCGGCTCCAGTCGATGGAAAGGCCCAGGGGCCGCATCTGCGCCTTCATGTCGGCGATGTTGCGATAGGTCCAGTCGCCGGGGTTCACCCCCCGCTCCATCGCCGCGTTCTCGGCCGGCATCCCGAAGGCGTCCCAGCCCATCGGGTGCAGCACGCTGAACCCCCGCGCCATCTTGTAGCGCGCCACCACGTCGCCCATCGTGTAGTTGCGCACATGCCCCATGTGGATGCGGCCGGAGGGATAGGGGAACATCTCCAGCACATAGAACTTGGGCCGGGCGGGGTCGGCCTTGGCCAGGAAGGTGCCGGCACCCTCCCATGCGGCCTGCCATCTGGGTTCCAGCTCTGCGGGATCGTAGCGCGACACGTTCGGGCCTTTCGGATGGATCGGCCCCGGTTATACCCGGCGGGGGCGGAAGGTCCAGCCGGTGGGGTGGCGGCTGGCCGGATCGGCCCTCACGGACAGGCTTGTTCCGGTTGACAGCGCCGGGGGCTTCGCGCCCCCGGACCCCCGCGGGATATTTTTCCAGAGAGGATGAGGGCTTTTGAGTCAAATTGTACCCTTCCTGCTTTCTTTGGTGTTCCAAGTATCCTCGGGGGGTCCGGGGGGCAGACGGCCCCCC
>JBBCJM010000190.1:0-38982 GCA_037190175.1 Paracoccaceae bacterium
GCCGCGCCCGGGGGGGCCGGCGGCCGCCCCCGCCGGCCGCCGCCGCAGCATGTCGGAAATCCGCGTCATGGGCGGCAAGCGTTCGGTCGCCATCGACCTGCGCGACCCCGAGGGGATGCGGGTCTTCATGGATCTGGTGGCGAAATCCGACGTGGTCTGGTCGAACATGCGGGCCCGGTCGCTCGAGGGGCTGGGCGTGACCTTCGAGACGCTGAAGGCCGCCAATCCCCGCATCGTCTATGCCACGCTGACCGGCTTCGGCCATGGCGACGTGGTCTCGGGCGGGCCCTACGGCGATCTGGCCGCCTTCGACATCATCGCGCAGGGCGTCTCGGGCCTTCAGATGCGCGGCGACAGCCAGGACGGCCGCCCGAACTACAACGGTCTGGCGGTGGGCGACCATTCCAGCGCGATGATGGCGGTGCTGGGCACGGTGCTGGCGCTGTTCCGCCGCACGAAGGACGGCGAGGCGCAGCGCGTCGACGTGGCGATGCATGATGCCATGGTCAACCTCAACGAACTGCCGCTGGGGCTGGCCTCCTTCACCGGCCAGGCGCCGCCGCGCGGGCGGTCGGGCACCAGCGCCCCCTTCGGCGCGTTCTGCACCCGCAACGGCTATGTCAACATCGGCGTCGGCGGCGACCCGATCTGGATCCGGTTCTGCAAGGCGATCGGGCAGCCGGAACTGGCCGCCCGGCCGGACTATGCGACCTCGGTGCTGCGGGTGAAGAACGCGGCCGAGCTGGACCGGATCGTGGCGGACTGGACCGCGGGCCTGACCTCGGACGAGGTGGTGGCGGCCTTGGCGCGCTATCAGATCCCCTGCGCGCCGATCCTCGACACGCTGGAGGTGCTGGACAGCGCGCAGGTCAAGGCGCGCAACATGGTGGTCACGGTGGACGACCCGGTGGCCGGCCCCCGCCGCTTCATCGGCAACCCCATCAAGATGTCGGGGGTGGACGATACCCGCGCCGATCCGGCGCCGGATTTCGCGCAGCACACCGCCGAGGTGCTGGGCGCCGTGCTGGGCCTGGACGAGCGCCGGCTGGCCGATCTGGCCGACCGCGGCGTGATCGCGCTGGGGCGCGCGGCGGGCTGACCGCCCGGGGGCCGCACCGCTGCTGCGACGCTTCACCGCAGCGCCGGCGCGCCGGTCGGCTTGACGAGATCATTCCCTATAGATAATACTCATTCTCAAGTAGGGAGGAAAGCCATGAACGCCGCCGAACCGGCATCCCGAGGCGGATGCCCCCTGCATCTTCGCGACAGCGAGAACACCCTGCCCTTCGACCTTTACGCGGAGCTGCGCGCGGCGGGGCCGGTGATCTGGGACGACAGCATGAACGGCTGGCTGGTCACCTCGCTGGCCCACTGCCGCGAGGTGTTCCGCAACGACAACACCCTGTTCCGCCACCCCGACGGCGACAGCGACGGCGACTATGCCCAGATGTCGCCCGGGCTGCGGCCGCTCAAGACGCTGAGCGGCGAGCCGCAGCGCAAGCTGCACAACTGGATGATGCGCGCCTTCACCCCGGCCGAGACCAGCGCGATGCGCGACGGGCTGATCCGCGACGTGATCCATGCCGCGCTGGACAATATCGAGGGCCGGACCGAGATCGACCTGGTGGGCGACTTCATCGACCTGATCCCGGTCCGCGTCGTCGCCGCGGTGCTGGACCTGCCGTGGCGCGACCGCGCCTTCATGGACAAGGCGCAGGGCAACCTGGCCATCGTGGCCGGCTTCTTCAACCGGCGCGGCGCGATGACCGAGGAGGTCTCGAAGAACGCCTTCCGCGCCACCGAGGAACTGAAGGTCCAGCTGCGCCCGATCCTCGAGCAGCGCCGCGACAACCCGGGCGACGACCTGATCAGCAAGCTGTGGCGCGACGGGCCGGGCATCCTGGACAACTGGACAATCGAGGACACCTTCGTCAACGTGAACACCGTCTTCCTGGGCGGCTATGACACCACCTCGCTGGCCATCGCGAATGCGTTCTGGTTCATGCTCAGGCATCCGGAACTCAAGGACAGGTTCCTGTCCGGCGATCCCGATGTCCAGGGCCGCTACGTCGAGGAGGTGCTGCGCCTGCTGCCGCCGATCCATTACCGCGCCCGCCGCGCCAACCAGGACACCGAGATCGCCGGCGTCCGGATCCGCAAGGACGAGCTGGTGTTCCCGCTGATCGGTGCGGCCAACCGCGACGAGGGGGTCTATGACTGCCCCGCCGAGATGTCGCTGGAACGGCGCAATCCGCGCGACCACATGACCTTCATCACCGGCCCGCGCAACTGCGTCGGCTCGGGGCTGGCGCGGATCGAGGTGCGCGAGGCGCTGAACCTGTTCTTGGGCCGCTATCCCGACGTGTCGCTGGACCGGTCGAAGCCCGCGCCCGATTATGTCGGGCTGACGACGCGGCGGTTCGAGCCGATGTTCGTCCGCCTGGTCCGCTGAACCGGGGGTCTTCATCATGCGTCTCACCTTCATCGAACCCGACGGCACCGCGCATGAGCGCGACGCCACCCCCGGCCAGAGCGTGATGGAGGTGGCGGTGGGGTCGGGCGTGCCCGGCATCCTGGGCGACTGCGGCGGCGCCTGCGCCTGCGCCACCTGCCATGTCTATGTCGAGCCGGAATGGGAGGGGCGCATCGTCCCGATCACCGACTTCGAATCCGACATGCTGGACATCGTGGACGAGCGGCGGCCGAACAGCCGGCTGGGCTGCCAGATCAGGCTGGGCCAGGAGCATGACGGGCTGGTCGTCCACCTGACCGCCGCGCTGCTCTGAGCCTGCCGCCCATGGAAAACGCCGCCGCATCGCTGCGGCGGCGTTTCGCTGTGGTTGAACCTTACTGGGCCGTGATGCCCGCCGCCTCGATGACGGCCGGCCAGGTCGCCAGTTCCTCGGCCAGCAGCGCCTTCATGTCGTCATAGCCCAGATAGGCCGGGGTGGCGCCGAGGTTGCTCAGCTGCTCCTGCACCGCCGGGTCCGCCATCGCCTCGGCCATCGCGGCCTCGAACCTGCGCAGCACTTCCTCGGGCGTGCCGGCCTTGAAGCCGAGCCCCAGCCAGAGCGCGGCGTTGAAGTCCGCGACCCCCAGCTCCTGCACGGTCGGCACGTCGGGCAGTTGCGCCACCCGCACGTCGGAGGTCACCGCGATCGGCGTCAGGTTGCCCGAGGTGACATGCGCGATCACGCCGGCGATGTTGTCGATGCCGATGTCCAGCTCGCCCGACAGCACGCCGGCGATCGATTCGGGGTTGGTCTTGTAGTTGATGGTGTTGACCTCGATCCCCAGCGCCGAGGCCAGCATGTGCTGGCCCAGGTGGCAAACCGTGCCATAGCCCGCCATGCCGAAGTTGATCCCGCCGGGATTGGCCTTGGCCATCGCCACCAGGTCGTCCAGCGACTTGATCGGGCCGTCGTTGTGCACGTAGATCACGCAGGGCGAGATGGTCATCCGCCCGACGGTGATGATGTCGTTGGCCGGATCGTAGTTCGGCAGCTTGTTGATCGCCGGCCCCAGCACCTGGATGGTGTTGCTGGACAGCATGAAGGTATAGCCGTCGGCGGGCAGGTTGGTCGTCGCCTCGACCGAGACCGAGCCCGCCGCCCCGCCGGGCTTGGGCAGCATGGTGATCGGCTGGCCGAGGATCTTCGCGATCGGCTCCACCACGACGCGCGAGATCACTTCCGAGGTCCCGCCGGGGTTACCGGAATAGTTGAACTCGATGGGCTTGGTCGGCCAGTCCTGCGCCA
The DNA here is from genome assembly GCA_037190175.1 of Paracoccaceae bacterium. GTDB lineage: Bacteria > Pseudomonadota > Alphaproteobacteria > Rhodobacterales > Rhodobacteraceae > JBBCJM01. The sequence goes on from JBBCJM010000190.1 coordinate 3,759, forward strand.
GCGCCGACGTGCCCATCGGCAGCGCCAGCAGCAGGATCGCCGCTGCGGTTCCGGGCAACTTCATTCGATTTCCTCCCTCAGCATCGTTGGTTTCTGGAAGTGCCATCCGGGCCGGACCCGGCCTGCCCCCACGGTTTTCTTCCCGAAACCGCGCGGGACGCCGGCCTGTCGCCCGAGACCTTTTTTCGCGGCCGAAACCGGCCTGTTATTAGAGAAAGATAATTCGCTATAGGGAACTATGAGTCAACGCCAATCTTTCTTCGACCCTGAAATTAAGGGGCCGGGCAGGGGTCCTGTCCCTGCCCGGCCCGAAGCGCCGCCGCTGCGGCGCGGGCTCAATCGTCCTCGACGAAGGCCACCTCCCGCTCCCTGCGGATCCGGGGGATGGCGATCATCGCCAGCAGCAGCACCGAGGCCGCCAGGAAGGTCGCGCTGATCGGCTGGGTGAAGAACACGCTGGCATCCCCGCGCGAGATCTGCAGCGAGCGGCGGAAGTTCTCTTCCATCATCGGGCCCAGGATCATGCCCAGCACCAGCGGCGCCGGCTCGCATTTCAGCTTGGCCATGACATAGCCCAAAAGCCCCAGCCCGGCGGTCAGATAGACCCCGAAGGCGCTGTGGCTGATGCTGTAGACCCCGATGCAGCAGAACAGGATGATGCAGGGGAACATCAGCTGATAGGGAATGCGCAGCAGCGACACCCAGAGCCCGATCAGCGGCAGGTTGATGATCACCAGCATCAGGTTGCCGACCCACATGCTCATGATCAGCCCCCAGGCCAGGGGCGCCTGCTGCGTCATGAAGTTCGGGCCGGGCGCGATGCCCTGGATCATCAGCGCGCCGATCATGATCCCCATGATGGCGTTCGAGGGCAGCCCCAGCGCCAGCATCGGGATGAACGAGGTCTGCGCCCCGGCGTTGTTGGCGGCCTCGGGGCCGGCGACGCCCTCGATGGCGCCCTTGCCGAATCGCTGCGGTTCCCCGGAAAGCTTCTTCTCCACCGCGTAGGAGGCGAAGGAGCTGAGCATCGCCCCGCCGCCCGGCAGGATGCCCAGGAGCGAGCCGATCACGCTGCCGCGCGCCATCGCCGGGCTCGAGTCGCGCAGTTCCTGCCGGCTGGGCCACAGGCTGTCGATCTTGCCGACGCTGACCGCCCGGCCGGCGCGGCGCTCGGCCAGGTTGCGCAGGATCTCGGTGATGCCGAACAGGCCCACCGCCACGGCAACGAAATCCAGCCCCTCGTAAAGCTTGTTGAACCCCAGCGTGAAGCGCATCACTCCGGTGGCCACGTCGGTTCCGATCAGCCCCAGCAGGATGCCGAACAGGATCATCCCGATGGATTTCACCAGCGACCCCCGCCCCAGCATGGTCGAGCCGATCAGCCCGAACACCATCACCGAGAAATAGTCCGGCGCGCGGAACGAGATCGCGAAGTCCGACAGCGGCTTGGAGAACAGCATGATTACCAGCAGCGACACCGACCCGCCCAGCAGCGAGGCGATGGCCGAGACCGCCAGCGCCGCGCCCGCCCGCCCGTTCCGGGCCATCTGGTGCCCGTCGATGCAGGTCACGGCCGAGGAGGTCTCGCCCGGCATGTTGACCAGGATCGCGGTCGTGGAGCCGCCGTACTGGGCGCCGTAATAGATGCCGGCCAGCAGGATCACCGCCGCCTCGGGCGGCGAATAGAAGGTGATCGGCAGCAGCATCGCCATGGTCGCCAGCGGGCCGATGCCGGGAAGCACGCCGATCAGCGTGCCCACCAGCACGCCGACGAAGGCCATCAGCAGGTTGTAGGGGACCAGGGCGACCGTCAGGCCCAGCCAGGCATTGTCAAGCAGCGAGGACATGTCAGCGAAGCTCCGGCCAGAGGGGGAAGGGAAGGCCGAGAAGCGTCACGAACAGCACCGCGCTGCAGGCGACCACCACCGCGGCGACGGCGAGCATCGGGATCCAGCGCACATGGGGCGCCGCCAGCGCGGCGGCGGCCATGGTCGCGATTCCGCTGACCACCAGCCCCATCCCGTAGGACATCGACAACCCGAACAGCACGAGCGAGCCGGTCACCATGACGATGCCCCGCACGCCCCAGGGCCCGAGGGAACCGCCCCGGGTGGCCAGCCCCTTGACCAGCAGATAGAGGCCCAGCATCCCGAGCCCGACCGCGATCCAGTGCGGGAAGAAGCCGGGGCCGATCCGCGCCATCGTGCCGCTTTCCAGCCCGTAGCCGCCCCAGATGAAGAAGGCAGAAATGCATAAGAACAGGACGCCCGTCCAGAAATCTTCCGGGTTGTAAGCCCTGTTGGGCATGTGCTCCTCCTCACCATCAATTGCCGCTGTCGCGGTCTGCGGGGCCTTGCGCGCGCCGTGGCGGGCGACCCCGGTCATCGGCGCTCCGGCGGGCGGAACGCCGCGCCCGCCGGATCCCGGGCGCAGCCAATAGAGAATTGTCATTCCCCCCAGAGAATTTCATACCGCCCCATCGGGTGCGGGTCAAGCGTGGACAGCCCTGCGGCGCCGCCGCTCAGCGCCTGTGCACCAGAAGCCCGGTTTCCCCGATCACCGACTCCGCCTCGGGATGGCCCAGCCCGCGGAAGAAGATCTCGCTGATCAGCCACAGTCCGTCGGTCCGCACCAGCCGCACCCGCACCACGCGGCAGGTCAGCAGCATGAACTGGTCTTCGTTCTTGAACGGCACCGCGAGATGGCCCACCGCCGTGGCGCGGTCGCCATCGACCTCGATGATCAGGTCGGCGAAGAGATGCTGCTCGCGCCCCACCATCCACTGGTGATGCGGACCGCTGATCGAGGCCATCGCCTCGTCCCGGCCCCGCACGATCACATCCCTGGACACGCCCCCCTGCGGCAGACGGGTGCCGCCGCTGCGGTCCCACACGCAATCCTCGGTCAGGGTCTGCACGAAATCGTCGAAATGGCCCAGGTCGGCATTGTAGCCGTAGCGGTGGATCACGTCGCGGATGGCGTCCTTGTCCTCCAGCACCTGTACCCTGCGGGCCAGCGCCTCCAGACCCTCGGCTGTGTCAAGCATTGATTTCTCCCTTGCGGCGTCTACGGTGACTGCGGTCGATGCGCGCTGCGGGGAGGGTGGCGGTCGCGCAGGGGCCGCGTCGACGCCCCGCAGCGCAGATCCACGGATCTTCCTTAGAGAATTTCTATTCGCTATCAGGAACACAAGTCAAGGCCGCAGGGGGCGGAAGGGCATCACGGCGCGACCTGCCGGCGCCGCGAAGTGTCTTCTGGAAGGGGGAAGGCGGCGGCTGTCTTGCGAGGCCGGCCGTAGGGCAGGACGCTCGCCCCGCAGCGGCCGGGGATCCTTGCTCCGGCCGGGACGCCCGGCCGGAGCGGCGCCGATCAGGCCCGATGCGCCAGCAGGCCGGTTTCCGAGATCACCGCGTCGGCCGTGGGGTGGCCCAGCCCGCGGAAGAAGATCTCGCGGATCAGCCAGCGGCCTTCGCTGCGCACCAGCCGCACCCGCACCGTGCGGCAGGTCATCAGGCCGAAGCCTTCCTCGTCGTTGTAGCGCGGCACCGCAAGATGCCCGATGGCGGTCGCTGCGTCGCCCTCGACCTTGATGATGAGGTCGGCGAACAGGTGCTGGACCCGCCCGGCGAGCCAGGCATGGGCCGGGCCGGTGATCGACTCCATCGCCTCGCCCTTGCCGCGGCAGATCACGTCCTTCGACCGTCCGCCGTCGGGCAGGCGGGTGCCCCCGGTGCGGTCCCAGACGCAATCCTCGGTCAGGGTGTCCACGAAGTCGTCGTAATGCGCCAGATCGGCGGTCATGCCGTATCTGTAGATGACGTCGCGAATGGCCTCCTTGTCCTCCAGGACCTGAATCCTTCTGGCCAGCGCCTCGAGATTGTCCACCTTGTCCAGCATCGAATGTTCCTCCCCGGAATATCGCCCGCAGGCGGAGGCACCGCCGACAACGGGCAAGGACTTGATCTTCACTCAAGAATGAGCATTCGCCAACGGAAACATGGAGTCAAGCTCATGTTTGCCCCACCCGGCCCCGCGGCCCATCCGGCCACCCCGGCGCCGGGAGCTTGACTCGAAAGATCGTTTGATATTGAGAATAATTGCTTCCCCGGACGAAGGACGCTGCGAAGCCCGCCAGGGGAAAGCCGACACCAGGGAGGATGCTGTGAGTTCACGCGGAGAGATCGAGAACCTGCTGGCGCGCTATTGCCGCCACTACGACGACGGCGACCTGGAAGCCTATGCCGACCTGTTCCGGCACGGCTCGATCACCGGGATGAGCAACCGCGACGACATCATCGCCTTCCATCGCGGCCATTCCTATTCCTATGACGGCGAGCCGAAGACGCGCCACGTCATCACCAATATCGAGCTGGACATCGACGAAGAGGCGGGAACCGCCTCTGGCCGCTGCTATCTGACCTGCTATCAGGCGCTGCCGGATTTCCCGCTGCAGGCGATCTTCATCGGCAGCTATGTCGACCAGTTCCACCGGGTGGACGGCAAGTGGTGGTTCAAGGACCGCCGCTTCCAGCGCCACCTGATGGGGGATCGCAGCCGGCATGTCCGCCCCGGCCTGACCCTGCCCGACGTGGCCAGCGACGCCGAGACCTATGTGGACCCGGCGTTGCGCAAGTCGGCGCAGGCCGGGCCCTGACCCCCCGGGGGCCGGGCGGCGAAGGCCGGCCGGCTATTCCCAGTGCGACGGCAGCGTCACCACCTTGCGCAGCTTGTCCAGCACGCCCACGGTCGAGCCGTCCGGCCCCCGCTCGTAGTCGTAGCGGTGGCGATAGGCGGTCAGCTCCCGCGCCCGGGCGATGGGGATGGCGACGCCGCGATGTTCGGGATGGGCCCGTTCCCAGGCATCGACATGCGCCTGCGAGCAGAAGAAGTTGTTGTTGGCGCAGGCATGCACCCAGTTGAGCGGCCAGTCGCGCGGGTTGACCCCGATGTGCAGCATCGCCGTCTCCGGCGTGGGGGTGGAGATGTCGTCGTCGGTGATGTCGAAGCCGATGCGGCCGGTGCACTGCGGGCAATAGGACCGGATCGTCACCCTCTCGCCGGGGTAGCAATACGAGATGTTCACCGCCTCGTAGGCGCAGCCGGCATAGGTGATGCGCTGGCCGTCCTTCTCGACCTCGTGGCGGGTGGGAAAGTTCGCCCAGGGCGGGCATTTGATCAGCACGTCGTCGGTGTCGCGCTCCAGCATCAGCATCACGCCGCGCTCCAGCTCGTCCAGCGCCTCCTTGACCTCGGTGATCGAGAGGCCGGTGCCGCGATGCATGCTGTGGACGTTCTCGCTGCACCCGCAGGTCGCGAAACGCTCGTAGAGATAGCGGCGGACGGTCTTCGCGTTGTCGCTGAACACCCAGGGCTCTGCCGGCCCGTTGGGATTTTCCCGGATCGTCATGTGTTAAGCTCTCCTCTCCCTGCATGATCGAGAATATCGTATCTCCATCAAGAAGAGAAGCCTCTGTCGAGCCGGATCCCGCCTCGCGCCTGCGGTGCCGGACGCATTGCCACGGGGAAATCGAGAGAATATCATGACTGCATGGAGAATACCGTCGAGGGGAGCAGCGCATGGATCGTCTCGCGGGCAAGGTGGCGATCGTGACCGGCGGCGCCTCGGGTATCGGCGAGGCGGCGGTCAGGCTTTTCGCGGCCGAGGGCGCGCGGGTGGTCTTCGCCGACCTGCAGGACGACCGCGCCGCCGCCCTGGCGCAGGATGTCGGCGATCGCGTGCGCTATCTGCGCACCGACGTGAGCCGGGCCGCCGAGGTCGCCCATCTGGTGGCCCGGACGGTCGAATGGTTCGGCAAGCTCGACGTCATCTTCAACAACGCCGCGGTGCTGCTGGACGGCTACCGCATCGCCGACCATCCCGAGGACCTGTTCGACCGCCAGATGGCCGTCAACCTCAAGGGGGTCTGGCTGGGGATGAAATACGCGATCCCCGCGATGCTGGCCAATGGCGGCGGGTCCATCGTCAACACCGGCTCGCTGGGCGGGTTCCTGGGCTATGCCGGGCAGAGCGGCTATGGCGCCTCGAAGGGCGGGGTGCTGGAACTGACGCGCCACGTCTCGACCGAATATGCCGCCGAGCAGATCCGGGTGAACTGCATCTGCCCGGGCGCCACGCTCAGCCAGCTGGTATTCGACCGCCGGCCGGGCACGCCGAAGGAGGAGGTCGAGGCGCTGTTCGCCGGCACCAACCCGATGGGGCGGGCCTTGCAGCCGGTGGATATCGCGCGCGTCGCGCTGTGGCTGGCCTCGGACGAATCCGCGATGGTGAATGGCGCGATCATTCCGGTCGACGGCGGCCGCTCGGCCTCGTCCTACCGCGGGCCGGCGCCGCGGATCCCGGCCCGCTGACGCGGGTCAGAGGAAGGGCACCCGCGCCGGGTCGAGCCTGATGTCGATCAGCACCGGCCCCTTGCGCCCGGCGATCACCGCGATGGCGGGGCCGAGATCCGCCTCGGACCGCACGGTGGCGGCGGCGGCCCCCATGGCCTGCGCCAGGGGCTCGAAATCCGGCCAGTCGAACAGCGACAGGCCCGGCTCCATGCCCTTGGCCTGGAACTGCATGTATTCCGCGCCGTAGCTGCCGTCGTTGAACAGCAGCACGATCAGGTCGGCGCCGGTGCGCACCGCGGTGGTGAACTCGGCCAGCCCGCCATGCATGAAGCCGCCGTCGCCGCAGACCACCAGCACCGGGCGGCCCCCGGCGGCGAAGGAAGCGCCGATCCCGTAGGAGACGCCCAGCCCGATGGAGCCGCAGTTGATCGTGCTGAGGAAGTCCTTCGGGTCCTGGACGTCGAAGGTCTTCCACGCCTCGGCGACGAAACGGCCGCCATCGGTCACCAGCACGCGGTCCTGCGGCACCGCCGCGTTGAACGCCGCCATCGCGCGGCGGATGTCGATGAACCCCTCGCCATCGCCGCCGGTCGTCGCGGGCGGCGGCGGCGCGGCGGCGATCCGCGCCTTCATCGCCGCGTCGGCAAAGCCCGAGGGCGGGATCTCCGCCTCGTCCAGCAGCTCCACGAACCGCTGCGCCACCAGCGCGCTGTCGCCCACCACGCCGGCGTCGATGCGCGCCATCCGGCCCAGTTGCGTGCGGTCGAGGTCGACCTGCACCACCCGCTTGCCCTGCAGGAAGGCGTCGTTCGAGGTGGTGAAGCGGTTCAGCCCCGCGCCGAAGGCGATCACGCAATCGCTTTCCAGGATGATGTCCACCCCATGCGGCTGCCCCAGGGTGCCGAAGATGCCCAGGTCGAAGTCGTGGCCGCGGAACAGCCCCTTGGCCTTCAGCGTGGTCGCCAGCGGCGCCTCGATCCGCGCGGCCAGCCGCAGCAGCGCCGCCTTCGCCTCGGGCGCAATGGCGCCGCGCCCGGCCAGGATCAGGGGGCGCCTCGCGGCGGCGATGATGCCGGCCGCGTTGTCGATGTCGTCGCCATCCGGCGCCGCGACCCGGCCCGAGGGCACATAATGCCGCACCGGGCGATAGTCGGTGTCCAGCCACTGCAGGTCGATGGGGACATTGAGCACCACCGGCCGGCGCTCGACCATCGCGCGGCGCAGCGCGGTCGCCACGTCCTCGGCCACGGTGGCCGGCGCGCGCAGCTGCTCGAACCCCGCGCCGGCGGCCTCGGCAAAGGCGCGCTGCGCCACGTTCTGCGCGCCGAAACGATCTTCGACGCCGGTGTCGCCGCAGACCAGCACGATGGGGGTCCGGGCCTTCACCCCGTCGACCAGCGCGGTCAGCGTGTTGATCATGGCCGGGCCATGCGTGACGGTGCCGACGCCCACCCCGCCCGACAGCGCCGCATGGCCTAGCGCCATAGTCGCCACCCCGGCCTCGTGCACGCAGGCGACGTACTTGCCGCCGCAGTCGCACACGAAGCTGTCGATCAGATAGAGGTTGGCGTCGCCGGCCAGGCCGAACATCCGTTCGACGCCGTTGTCGGCCAGCGCCCGGGCGATCGCCTGATGCACCTTCATCCGCCCTGTCCTGGGAGGGGTCATCGTGGTCTTCCTTCTGGGGGGAACGTAGAAACGCCGGCCGCGTCGCTGCGGCCGGCGCTGTCAGGACCGGCTGTGCCGCCGGTCAGAACTTGATGCCGATTTCCTCGACCACGGGCCGGGCCAGCTCGATCTCCCGGTGGATGCGCTCGGTCAGCTCGGCCGGCTGCGAGGGCGAGAACACCCCGGCCGCCGCCGCCACCTTGCGGTGCACCTCCTCGTTGCTGAAGGCCTCGATGATCGCGGCGTTCAGCTTCTCGATCACCTCGGGGGGCGTGCCCGCGGGCGCATAGAAGCCCATCCAGTTGTTCAGCCCCTGATAGCCCTGGATGCCGGCGTCCGACAGCGCGGGCCAGTCGGGCTCCATCGGCGACCGCTCGGTGACGGCCAGCGAGATCGGCACCAGCTGTCCGGCCTCGATCTGCGCGGGCATGGGGGTGGAGGCGATCACCGCCATCACCTCGCCGCTGACCGCCGCCAGGATCGCGTTGCCCGAGCCGGTATAGCTGACCAGGTTGAACTCGATATCCGCGGCCTGCATCAGCTTGATGGCCGAGATGTGGTCGGTCGAGCCCATGCCGCCCATCGCCACGGTCAGCTCGCCCGGGTTCGCCCGGGCATATTCCACGAAGCCGGCAATGTCCTTGAACGGCGCGTCCGGGTTGGCGGCGATCCGCGACACGCCTTCCCAGGCCACCGCGATGGGCGCGTAGTCGGTTTCCGGCTCGCCGGTGAAGGCAGGGTCGGCGATGCGGCGGATCACGCTCAGCCCGTTGTGGAAGAACGACAGCGTATAGCCGTCGGGCGGGGATTCCTTCAGCGTCTGGTAGCCCAGCATCCCCGAGCCGCCCGGCTTGTTGATCACCACGATGGACTGGCCCAGCACCTTGGACATCTCGTCGGCCATGACGCGGATCGCCGCGTCGCCGCCCACCCCGGCGGGGAAGGGATAGACCAGCGTGATCGGCTTGGTGGGATAGTCCTGCGCCAGGGCCGGGCCGGCGCCCAGCGCCAGGCTGGCGGCCAGCAGGCCGAAGGTGGCGGCGCATCGCGCCACGAGCTTTCCGGCAAAACGCTTCATGTCATCCTCCCGTTGGTTGGCCCCGCCAGGCACGACGCGCTGGCGAACGACGCTATGACCAGATGCCGGCCGGCGATTTCACGCTTCTGGGGGCCGGCCGCAGCACAGGGATGCGACCGCCGGCGGCATTCTCTATCACGATTTTATATTCGCGAAAGCAAATGATGTCAACCGGGCTGCCGGTGCGGCGAGGCGGGATTTCGCCTTGCCGCGGCGGTTTTTTCGCCCGGCCCTGGAGGTCGCTGCCCACAGGCCGGCCTGCCCGCGGCGCCAGCGCGGCATCACCCGGCGCGGTTGACGGAATCATTCTCCATTGCTAATTCTTATTCTCCGGTGGCGCCGCCAATATGGAGGAAGGCAGATGTCCCTCGAGACCGACACCGAGGTGGGGCCCCCGAAATGCCCGTTCAGCCTCAAGGAAACCGAGAACACGGTGCCGTTCGACCTTTACGGCGCCTTGCGGCAGGAGGGCGAGGTGCTGTGGGACGAGGCGATGAACGCCTGGATCGTCACCAGCTATGACGCCTGCCGCGAGGTGTTCAAGAACGACAAGATCCTGTTCCGCCATCCCGACGGCGACGCCGATTCCGACTATGCGGCCATGGCGCCGGGGATGCGCCCGACCAAGGCGCTGGCCGCCGAGCCGCATCGCCGGGTGCACAACTGGCTGATGGCGGCCTTCTCGCCCACCGAGACCGCGGCCATGCAGGACAAGTTCGTGCGCGAGGTGATCGCGGCCATGCTGGCCCGGATCGAGGGCAGGCCGCGCATCGACCTGGTGCATGACTTCATCGACAACATCCCGGTGCGGGTGGTGGCCGCCGCGCTGGACCTGCCCTGGCAGGATGCCGAGTGGATCGGCAAGGTGCACGGCAACCTCAAGGTGCTGGGCACCTTCTTCGCCAAGCGCATGGCGGTCACGCCCGAACTGGCGGCGGCGGCCAAGGCGGCGAGCCAGAACTTCAAGGACATGATGGTCCCCATCCTCGAGGAGCGGCGCGACGGCACCGGCGCCGACCTGATCAGCAAGCTGTGGCGCGACGGCCCGGGGCTGGTGGACGACTGGACGATCAACGACACCTTCTCGCACGTGAACTCGGTGTTCCTGGGCGGCACCGACACCACCACCATGGGGATCAGCAACGCCTTCTACATCCTGCTGAAGGACCGCAAGCTGCTGGAGCGCCTCCGCACCGCGCCCTTGGACCTTCAGCAACGCTATGTCGAAGAGGCGCTGCGGCTGCTGCCGCCGTCGCATTACCGCGCGCGGCGGGCCAGCGCCGATACCGAGATCGCCGGGGTGAAGATCCGCAAGGACGATTTCGTGATCCCGGTCATGGGCTCGGCCAACCGCGACGGCGAGCATTACCAGTGCCCCGCCGAGATCGACTTCCAGCGGCGGAACCCGCGCGACCACCTGACCTTCATCACCGGGCCGCGCAGTTGCATCGGCTCGGGCCTGGCGCGGATCGAGATCCGCGAGACGATCCGGCTGTTCCTGGACCGCTATCCCGATGCGGAGCTGGACCGCGACGCGCCCGAGCCGGCCTATGTCGGCCTGACCAACCGCCGGTTCGAGCCGATCTTCGTGCGGTTGAACGGGTAGGAGCGGGCGCAGATTGCCCACCCGTAGGATGGGCGGTTCCGGCCTTCAGGCCGGGTTCGCCCATCGTTGCCCGAGGGCCACCGTCCCGCGACGATGGGCAAGATTGCCCATCCTACGGAAGCCCTCTTAACACTCGCCGTTCACCGCCCCAGCCGGGCCTCGACCATGCGCCGCATGCCTTCGCGCCAATGGGTCCGGTCGTGGCCGGTGATCGACTGCCGGCGGGTCACGTCGACCGCGACCCCCAGCTGGCCGCCGGGCAGCGGCGTCACCACCAGCTTCGGCTCCTTCCCCGCCAGTTCACCCAGCCAGGCGCACCAGTCCTGCACCGTCACCACCTCGTCGCCGCCGAAGTTGACCACCAGCGCCGGACTGGTCGCGGCGGCCAGCAGCGCGCCGGCATGGTCGGCGATGTCGTCCTCGTAGATCGGGCTGTAGGGCCAGGGATCGCCCCGCGCCGGGATCGGCTCGCCGGCCACGATCCGGTCCAGGTGGCGCGCCGACATGCCGCCGCCCGGCCCGTAGGAGGCGTTCATCCGCGCGATCACCACGCGGGTCCCGAACTCCTGCGCGCAGAACTTCGCCACCGCCTCCTGCGCGACCTTGCTGATGCCGTAGGCCGGGCTGACGGTGCTGGCGGGATCGCCCAGCGGGTCGGTCTCGACATAGCGGTGCCAGGGATCGGGATGCGCGCGATAGACCGCGCCGGTGGACATCACCAGCACCGAGTCGACCCCGCGGAAATGCGAGATCAGCCGGCCGGTCGCCACCGCGTTCACCTCGATGGAATGGTCGCTGGTGGTGTTCTGGCCCAGATAGGCCGCCAGATGCAGCACATGGTCGAAGTCCCCGGGCAGCGCCGAATAGTCGGGCGACAGCAGGTCGACGGCGCGGGTCCTGACCCCCGCCTCCTCCAGCTCGCGCCGCCGCGCCGCGTCGCCGAAGCGGGCGATGCCCCAGACCTCGTTGTCGGCGGCCAGCCGCTTGCACAGCGCGCCCGCGATCTGGCCCGAGGCGCCGGTGACCAGCACCTTCCTGCCGCGCAGCGGCTGCGGGCTGCCCATCGGCCGGCCTGCGATGTCGTTCATGGCTTCCCCCTCGCCGGATTGTCCTAGGGCCCGGTGGCCGCGGCCTCGCGCAGCAGCCGGCGCAGGTCCAGCTTGGACACCTTGCCGGTGGCCGTCATCGGCAGCGAGGCGCGAAAGACGATCTCTTCCGGCACCTGCCACTTGGCCAGCGACTGCGCCAGCACCGCCCGGATCGCCTCGGGGTCCGGCCGTTCCCCCGGCCTGGGCACCACCACCAGCACCGGCCGCTCGCCCCATTTCTCGTGCGGCATCCCGACCGCGGCGCAGATCGCCACCCCCGGGTGGCGCATCGCCACCTGCTCCAGCTCGATGGAACTGATCCACTCGCCGCCCGACTTGATCAGGTCCTTGATGCGGTCCACCAGCCTCAGCCGCCCCCGCGGCCCGATCCGCGCCCGGTCGCCGGTGCGGAACCACCCCTCGGCGTCGAAGGCGCTGTGGTCGGCCTCCGGGTTGCGGTAGTAGCCCGAGATGATGGTCGGCCCGCGCACCGCCAGCTCGCCGTCGTGCTGGCCGTCGGCGGGCTGCGCCACGCCGGTCTCGTCCACCGTCTTCATCTCCACCCCGAACAGCCGGCGCCCCTGGCTGAGCTGCAACCGCGTGCGCGCCTTGCGGTCCAGCGCGGCCTCCTGCGGCTCCAGCACGCCGCTGGTGCCGATCGGGCTCATCTCGGTCATGCCCCAGCAATGGTGGACGCGCACGCCGTAGCCTTCCTCGAACCGCTCGATCATCTGGCCCGAGGCGGCCGAGCCGCCGATCACCACTTCCTCGAACCCGGCGGGCCTGCGGCCGTGCCGGTCCATGGCCTCCAGCAGGCCCATCCAGACCGTGGGCACCCCCCAGGCCGAATAGACCCCCTCGGCATCCATCAGCCGGAACAGGCTTTCGCCGTCCAGCCGGTTGCCGGGCATCACCAGCCCGTTGCCGGTGATCGGCGCGGCATAGGGCAGGCCCCAGGCATTGACGTGGAACATCGGCACCACCGGCAGGAACTTGCCCCCCGGCGGGCACAGCGACACCCGGCCGGCGGCGATCATCAGCGCCATCAGCACGCAGGAGCGGTGCGAATAGAGCGCGCCCTTCGGATCGCCCGTGGTGCCCGAGGTGTAGCACAGGCCGCTCGCCGCGTTCTCGTCCATCGCCTCCCAGGCCCGCAGCGGCGCCGCGGCGTCCAACAGCGCCTCGTAGCCGTCATCGAGGGCGATCACCCTGTCCCCCAGCGCCCGCGCATGGCCAAGCTGGCCGACCAGACCGGCGAGGTCGGTATCGTGGAACAGCACCGCATCCTCGGCATGGCGCATGATGAAGTCGATCTGCGCCGGCGGCAGCCGCGGGTTGATGGTGTGGCATACGGCACCGATCCCGGCGGTGGCATAGTAGATCTCGAAATGGCGATGGGTGTTCCAGGCCAGCGTCGCCACCCGGTCGCCGGGCCGCACCCCCAGCGCCACCAGCGCGCCGGCCAGCCGCGCCACCCGCGCGTGGGTCTGGTGATAGGTCTGGCGATGGGTTCCGCCACCGGGCAGCGCCGTGACGATCTCGGTATCCGGGAAGGTCTCGGCCGCGAAGTCGATGATCGCGGGAATGGACAGGGGGCGGTTCATCATCTGGCCGGGCAGCATGGGCGAACTTCCTTGCGGGACGGGACTGGGGATCGGCTACTGGGAAACCGTGCCGGGCATCCGGAGCGTGAGCGGGACGGCGACCGCCAGGGTGGCCTGCGCGCCGTCGAAAAGGCCGGCCAGCCGCCCGGCTTCGGCTTCGGAGGCGAGCGCGATCAGCAGCGCCTGCGACTGGCGCAGCGTGGGGTGCCCCGGCAATGCGGGGTTGGCCTTCATGACCAGGCGCTCGCCCCCGGCGGGCAGCTCGGCCGCCGTATCCTCGACCAGCGCCAGCAGATAGGCCGCCGCGTTGCCCGAGATGGCGCCGGACTGGTGGAGCATGGTGCAGGACCGCGGGCCCTCGGTGCGGTCCATCGCCTCGGACTTCGCCATCAGCGGGGTGCCGTTGCGCGCCGCGATGGTCGCGCGCGCCGCCTTCGCGTCGTCGAACTCGACCAGGGCGAGAAAGGGAAGCAGCGCGGCCGCGCGCCCCGGAAGCGGGCGGATCGCAAACCTCTGCCCCGCCGCCACGCCCGGCACCCGCAGGACGTCGGGCAGGTGCACGGTGTCGTACCAGCGATGATATTCCTCCTCCCGGCCCGCCACGGGGCCGGAGAACACCAGCGAATATTCCGGCATGGTCCCCTCCCTCGACCCCCGCGAAAGGGCTTGTCTATGAGAATGATAATACTCTATCGAGAATATTCCTGCAAGCCGCCATCGGGGTCCGCCGCCGCGGCGCGTCAGTTCAGGACCATCTCGCCAGGGTCGAACTCGGCCCGGCAGGCCTCGGCGAATTGCCGGATCATCGCGATGTTGTCGTCGATCCCGCCATGCGGTGCGGCCTGGGCGGCCGGCCCGGTGCCCAGCCGCCCGGCATAGCTGTCGGACTCGGTGTTGAAGGTCACATGGGTGACGCCGGCCCGGCCCAGCATCCGCACCGCCTCGATCCAGGCCTCGACCCCGCCCCTGCCGCTGGCGCGCACCATCGCCTCGACCCCGATCGCGGCCGGATCCCGCCCCGCCTCGCGGGCAAAGCCCGCCAGCACGGCGACACGTTCGCGGATCTGCGCCTCGTCCATGCGCGACGGCATCAGCCATCCGTCGCCCATCCGGGCGATGCGCCGCAGCACCGGGTCCGCATCGCCGCCGATCCAGACCGGAATGGGCCGCTGCACCGGCAGCGGCCGGATCCCCACCGCCTCGAGCCTGTGCCAGGTGCCCTCGAAGCTGACCGAACCCTCGCTCCACAGCCGCTGCATGACCTCGATCTGTTCCGAGCAGCGGGCGCCGCGGGTCTTGAACTCCATGTCCAGCGCGGCATATTCCAGCTCGTTCCAGCCGATCCCGATCCCCAGCCGCATCCGCCCCTGCGACAGCACGTCGATCTCGGCCGCCTGCTTGGCGACCAGCACGGCCTGGCGCTGCGGCAGGATCAGCACGCCGGTTCCCAGCACGATCCGCTGCGTCACCGCCGCCAGATAGCCCAGGGTCACGAAGGGCTCGTGAAAGATGTCCTCGATGCCGTAGGGCGGCGGGTTGCCGCGCAGGGGCCGCCAGTCGGGCCGCACGGACAGGTCGGCCCCCAGCACGTGATCGCCCATCACCAGGTGGCGAAAGCCCAGGTCGTCGGCGGCCTGCGCGAAGGCCCGCAAAGGCCCGGGGTCGGGGCCGAGATCGCAATGCGGCATGGTCACGCCGATCTTCATGGTGCTTGCTCCATTCCGCGCCCGGCCGGGTTGGTCGCGGATATTCTCTATCGAGTATGCTTGTTTCCGAACAATAGCCGGGGGCGGCGCTCCGTCAAGCCCATGCCGCGTCGCCGGGCCTGGCTCTCGCGCGGAATCCGGGCGGATGGGCGCCCCGCCTGCGCAGGGAATGGCGGGCCATCCAGGCTTGACGGGGAAATTCTCCACTGACAATACTCATACTCATGGGTGAAAGAACCCCGCAGCCCGGACCGCTATCGCCCCGCCGGAGCCGAACGGGAGGAGACATGCAGACCAGCGACGCCATGCCGTCCCCCGCCGGGCAGGCCGCGCGGCTCTGCGCCAAACTGTCGGCCATGCCGCTGGCCGATCTGCTGGCCGAGGCCCGGCGGCTGAAGCGCCTGGGCCATGGCGATCTGGTCTCCTTCTCGCCCAAGGTGTTCATCCCGCTGACACGGCTGTGCCGCGACACCTGCGGCTACTGCACCTTCGCCCATCCGCCGCGAAAGGACGCCCGCGCCTTCCTGAGTGCCGACGAGGTGCTGGCCATCGCCCGCGCCGGGACCGCCGCCGGCTGCACCGAGGCGCTGTTCACCCTGGGCGAACGGCCCGAGGACCGCTATCGCGTGGCGCGCGAGGAACTGGCCGGGCTGGGCCATGCCACCACGCTGGACTATCTGGCCGAGATGGCGGCGCTGGTGCTGCGGGAAACCGGCCTGCTGCCGCATCTGAACGCCGGGGTAATGGAGGAGGCCGACCTGGCCCGGCTGCGCCGGGTCGGCATCAGCCCGGGGCTGATGCTGGAGGGCACCGCGCCGGCGCTGCTGGCCCGCGGCGGCCCGCACTACGGCTCCAAGGGCAAGGTGCCCGCTGTGCGGCTGGCCACCATCGCCGCCGCCGGGCGGCTGGCGATCCCCTTCACCAGCGGCATCCTGATCGGCCTGGGCGAGAGCCGGGCCGAGCGGATCGAGGCGCTGCTGGCGCTGGACGCGCTGCACCGCGAACACGGGCATATCCAGGAGATCATCGTCCAGAACTTCCAGCCCAAGCCGGGCACGCGGATGGCGGGGGTCGCCCCGCCGCCGATGGAGGAGCTGCTGTGGACCGCCGCCGCCGCCCGGCTGGTCTTCGGCCCGGCGATGAACATCCAGGTGCCGCCGAACCTCAGCCACGACCGCTTTCCCGAACTGCTGGCGGCGGGGATCAACGACTGGGGCGGCGTCTCGCCCGTGACGCCCGACCATGTGAACCCCGAGGCGGCCTGGCCCGACCTGACCCGCCTGCGGCAGGCGACCGAGGCGGCGGGCGCCACGCTGGTCGCGCGGCTGCCGGTCTATCCGGCGCAGGTCGCGGCGATGGGCCGCTGGATCGACCCCGCCCTGCACGGCCCCACCCTGCGCGCCGCCGACGCCGAGGGCTGGGGCCGGGCCGACCCCTGGTCGCCGGGCCTCGCCGGGGTGGCCCCACGCCTGACCCCCGCCGCGCGCCGCCCCACTCTGGACGCGATCCTCGCCCGCACCGGCGAGCGGCTGTCGCCCGCCGACATCGCCCGCCTGTTCCGCGCCCGGGACGGCGAGGTGGCGGCGGTACTGGAAGCCGCCGACGATCTGCGCCGCCGGGTGAACGGCGATCTGGTGCGCTATGTCGTCAACCGCAACATCAACTATACCAACATCTGCGCCTACAAGTGCAGCTTCTGCGCTTTCTCCAAGGGCAGGATGGCCGATCACCTGCGCGGCCGGCCCTATCTGGTCGACCTGGACGAGGTGTCGCGCCGCGCCGCCGAGGCCTGGGACCGCGGCGCGACCGAGGTCTGCATGCAGGGCGGCATCCATCCCGCCTTCACCGGCCAGACCTATCTGGACCTGCTGGCGGCGGCCAAGCGCGGCGCGCCGGGGATCCATGTCCACGCCTTCTCGCCGCTGGAGGTGGTGCATGGCGCCCAGACGCTGGGCCTGCCGGTCCCGGCCTATCTGGAACGCCTGCGCGACGCGGGCCTGGGCAGCCTGCCCGGCACCGCGGCCGAGATCCTGACCGACCGGGCGCGCGCGATCCTCTGCCCCGACAAGCTGACAACGCAGGGCTGGCTCGAGGTGATCGCCGCGGCCCATGGTGTGGGCCTGCCGACGACCTCGACCATGATGTTCGGCCATATCGACACCCCCGAGGACTGGGCCGCGCATCTGCTGGCCCTGCGCGACCTGCAGGAACGCACGGGCGGGATCACCGAATTCGTGCCGCTGCCCTTCGTTCATATGGAGGCGCCGCTCTATCACCGCGGGCAGGCGCGCCGGGGGCCGACCTTCCGCGAGGTGCTGCTGGTCCATGCCGTGGCCCGGCTGGTGCTGCATCCGCTGATCCCCAACATCCAGGTCTCGTGGTGCAAGCTGGGGCCCGAGAGGGTGCTGGCGGCGCTGGCGGCGGGCGTGAACGACCTGGGCGGCACGCTGATGAACGAAAGCATCTCGCGCGCCGCCGGCACCGAGTTCGGCCAGGAGCTGCCCCCCGCGGCGATGGAGGCGCTGATCGCCCGCGCCGGGCGGCCGGCGGCGCAGCGCAGCACGCTCTACGGCCCCGTATCGCCCGCCCGGACCGCGCGCAGCCATGTGGCAGCCGATCTGGCCCCGCTCGTCACCGGGGAACTCGCCCCCGCGCGCAACCGCCGCGTCGCCTGAAGGATATGAGATGACCGACCGACCCCTCATCGCCGTGATCGGCGGCACCGGCGCCGAAGGCGGCGGGCTTGCGCTGCGGCTGGCGCGGGCGGGCTATCCCATCGTCATCGGCGGGCGCGACGCTGCCCGCGCGACCGCGGCGGCCGAGGCGATCAACGCCACGCTGGGAAGCTCTCAGGCCAAAGGCGCGGTCTCCGCCGAGGCGGCGGCGCAGGCCGCAATCGTGCTGCTGACCGTGCCCTATGCCGCGCAGCGGGCCACGGCGCTCGGCCTCGCCCCGCAGCTTCAGGGCAAGATCCTGATCGACGCCACCGTGCCGCTGGTGCCCCCGAAGGTCGGGCGGGTGCAGCTGCCCGAGGGCGGCTCGGCGGTGGCCGCGCTTCAGGCCGAGTTGGGCGAGGGGGTGCGGGTGGTGGCGGCGTTCCAGAACGTCTCGGCCCATCACCTGGGCGATCTCGACCACGCGGTCGACTGCGACGTTCTGGTCTGCGCAGACGATGCCGAGGCCGCGGCCGCCACGGTCGACCTGGCCCGGGCCATCGGCCTGCGCGCCTTCCACGCCGGGCCGGTGGCGAACTCGGCGGCGGCCGAGGCGCTGACCTCGCTGCTGATCTCGATCAACCGGCGCTACAAGGCCACGGGCTCGGGCATCCGCATCACCGGGGTCTGAATGCAGCTCACCCTCACAGCCCTGCCCGGCCTGCCCGAGATCCGCCCCGGCGACGATCTGGCGGCGCTGCTGGGCGAAGGGCTGGCGCGGGCCGGGATCGTGCCTGCGCCGGGCGACGTGCTGGTGCTGGCGCAGAAGATCGTGTCCAAGGCCGAGGGGCGGGCGGTCGACCTGGCGGGCATCGCCCCCTCGGCCCGGGCGCGGGAGTTGGCCGGGGTGGTCCAGAAGGATCCGCGCCTGGTCGAACTGATCCTGCGCGAAAGCCGCGCGGTGCTGCGCGCGGTGCCGGGGGTGATCGTGGTCGAGGACCGGCGCGGGCTGGTGCTGGCCAATGCCGGCATCGACGCCTCTAACGTCGCCGGAACCGACGAGCGGGTGCTGCTGCTGCCCGAGGACCCCGACGCCTCGGCCGCGCGGCTGGCGCAGGCGCTGGGGCTGGCGGTGGTGATCAACGACAGCCTCGGCCGCGCCTGGCGGCTGGGCACCTGCGGCACCGCCATCGGCGTCGCCGGGATCCCGGCGCTGATGGACCTGCGCGGCCGGCCCGACCGCCAGGGCCGCGCGCTGCAGACCAGCGAACTGGCGCTGGCGGACGAAGTGGCGGCGGCGGGCTCGCTGGTCATGGGGCAGGCCGACGAGGGCCGCCCGGCGGTGCATCTGCGCGGGCTTTCGCTGGCCGGGCCCGGCGCGGCCGCCGATCTGGTCCGGCCGCTGGCGAAGGATCTGTTCCGATGAGGGTGGTGGCGCTGGCCGGGGGCGTGGGCGGCGCGCGGCTGGCGCAGGGGCTCGGGCGCTGCGGCATCCACCTGACCGTGATCGTCAACACCGGCGACGATTTCACCCATCTGGGCCTGCGCATCTGCCCCGACCTGGACACCGTGACCTATACGCTCGCCGGGATCGCCAACCGCGAACAGGGCTGGGGTCTGGCGGGCGAGACCACGGCGGCGATGGAGCAGATCCGCCGGCTGGGCGGCGAGGACTGGTTCCTGCTGGGCGACCGCGACCTGGCGCTGCACATCCTGCGCAGCGCGCGACTGGGCCGGGGCGAGGCGCTGTCCTCCGTCACCGCCGATATCGCCGCCCGGCTGGGGATCGCGGCGCGCATCCTGCCGATGACCGACGATCCGGTGGCGACGGTGATCGGGACCGACGCGGGCGAGATGGCCTTCCAGGACTGGTTCGTCCGCCTCCGCGCCGAGCCGCCGGTCCGCGGCATCCGCTTCGAGGGGATCGCCACCGCCCGCCCCGCCCCGGGCGTTCTGGAGGCGCTGGCGGCGGCGGAGGCGGTGATCCTCTGCCCCTCCAACCCCTTCCTGTCGCTGGACCCGATCCTGAGCGTCCCGGGCCTGCGCGCGGCGATCCCGGCGGTGCCGGTGGTCGCCGTCTCGCCCATCATCGGCGGGCAGGCGGTCAAGGGGCCGGCGGCGCGGATGATGCGCGACCTGGGGCTGCCGGTCTCGCCCCTCGGCATCGCCCGGCATTTCGGCGGGCTCTTGTCGGGGATGGTGATCGACCGGACCGACGCCGCCCTCGCCCCCGCAATGGGCCTGCCGGTGCGGGTCACCCAAAGCCTGATGGTCAGCGACGCGGACCGGCTGGCGCTGGCGCGGGAGTGCCTGGACCTCGCCGGGGCGCTCGGATGACCCCCGACATCCTCATCCCCTGCCGCTCGTTCCTCACCGGCAAGTCGCGGCTGGCGGGGATCCTGCCGCCGCCCGCCCGCGCGCGCCTTTGCCGCGACCTGTTCGACCGCACGCTGGCCGCCGCCCTGGCCCTGCCCGCGCGGGTGGCGGTGGTGACCGCCGACGCCGAGGTCGCGGCCCGCGCCCATGCCCGCGGCGCCATCGCGCTGCCCGACCCGGGCGGCGGGCTGAACGCGGCGCTCACGGCCGGCGCAGGGCTCCTCGGCCCCGGCGGGCCGCTGGCGGTGCTGCCCATCGACCTGCCTGACCTGACGCCGGCGCGGCTCGCGCCCCTTCTGCATCGGCCCGGCGTGACGCTGGTCCCCGACCGGCGCGAGGACGGGACCAACCTCATGATCCTGCCGCCCGGGGCCCGTACCCGCTTCGCCTTCGCCTACGGCCCCGGCAGTCTCGGCCGCCACCAGGGCGAGGCCCGCCGCCTGGGCCTGCCGGTCGCGCTGGTCCGCGACCCGGCGCTGGCGCTGGATATCGACACCGAGGCGGATTTCCTGCTGTGGTCGGGCGCCCGGCCCGCCGCATCCGGTCATCCCTGAACGAGGAGCACGGCGATGGACAAGGACCTGGAGACGCGGCTGCGCGAGCTGCTGGACAAGCAGGAGATCCACGAGATCCTGCTGACCTACTGCCGCGGCGTCGACCGGCGGGATACCGAGCTGATCGCCCGGGCCTATCACCCCGACGCGGTGGACGACCACGGCGATTTCGTCGTGGCCGCGCGCGATATCCCCGCGCTGTTCACCGCGCTGGCCGGGCGGCCGGCCAATGGCGGGATGCATCTGGTGGCGAACTCGCTGATCGAGGTCGAGGGCGACACGGCCTGGGCGGAATCCTATTTCCTGGCCATCAAGGACGCCGACGACGCCGGCCGCAGCTACCTGCGGATCCGCGCCGGGCGCTACGTCGACCGCTTCGAGCGCCGCGAGGGGAGCTGGGCCATCGCCGAGCGCGTGGTGGTGGACGAATGGAACAAGGTCGACGAGATCACCGCCCGCACCGGCCCGCGCGAGAACTACCGTTTCGGCCGGCGCGACCGGAGCGATATCGTCTACACCATCCGCGACGGCATCGGCGCGCGCGAGCCCACCAGCGATGTCGGGGAGGTGAGCCAGCGCAAGGTGTTCCGCTAGGGCCCGGCCCGGCCGCCGCCCGGGGCGGAAAAGGCGCGCTCGGCCTCCAGCGCCGCAGCCAGCGGCAGGTCGGCCAGGCTGGCGTAAAGGCGCTTCATGTCCGCCGCGCGGGTGTTTCCGGCGATGCGGGTGGCGAGGTCCAGGGCGAAGGTGTCGAGTTCCCCGTCCGGCACCACCTGGTCGCACAGACCCATGGCCAGCGCCTGCTGGGCGCCCACCACCTCGGCGGTGAAGGCCATCCGCTTGGCGGCGGCAAGGCCGATGCGGCGCGGCAGGCGGGCCGAGAGGCCCCAGCGCGGGACGATGCCGTGCTTGCCGTGGGTGTCGCAGAACCGCGCGGTGTCGGCGGCCAGGATGAGGTCGGCGGTCAGCGCCAGCTCCAGCCCGCCGGTGTAGCAATGGCCCTGCACCGCGGCCACCAGCGGCACCGGCAGGTCGCCCAGCCGCTGCATGGTCTTCGAGCGGAACTCGGGGTCCTCGGTCACCATGCCCGCGCGCAGCACCTCCACATCCGCGCCGGCGCAGAACGAACGCCCCGCGCCGCGCAGCACCACGCAGCCCGGGGCATCGCCCTCGATGGCATCCAGATGCGCGGCCAGGTCGGCGAAGACCTCGGGCGACAGGGCGTTGAGCTTTTCCGGCCGGTTCAGCGTCAGCACCGCGACGCGGCCGGTATCCTCGCGGGTGACCAGCATCTCAGGCCGCCCGGATCGCGGCCCGGCGGAAACGCGGCGCGGCGTGGTATTCCGCCTCGATCCGGTCCACCAGCGTGGCCACCTTCGGCACATCGTCGATCAGCGCCACGCCTTGCCCGGCAGCCCAGACATCGCGCCAGGGTTTGGCGTCGTCCCGCGGCGGCTCGGACCCGTAGGCGGGCAGCCGGTCGGGGTCATAGCCCACCCGCGCGATGGATTTCTTCAACATGCTGGCGGGAATGCCGTGGGTGAAGAAGGGGGTGAACACCAGGTCCTCGGCCCGCGATTCGACCAGGATCTGCTTGTAGGCGGCCGGCGCCCCGGATTCCTCGGTCGCGATGAAGCGGGTGCCCATGTAGCAGAGGTCGGCCCCCAGCGCCTGCGCCGCGCGCAGGTGCGCCCCGGTGGTGATCCCGCCGGCCAGCACGATATAGCCGTCGAAGAAGCTGCGCACCGCCGAGACGAAGGCGAAGGGGTTCATGCCGCCCGAATGCCCGCCGCCGCCGGCGCAGATCAGGATCATCCCGTCCACCCCGGCGCGGGCGGCCTTTTCCGCGTGGCGCACCGTGGTCACGTCGTGGAACACCATGCCGCCCCAGCCGTGCACCTCCTGCACGATCTCGTCGGGCGCGCCGTTGATGGTGATCAGCAGCGGCACCCGGCGGTCCTTGCAGATCGCCACCTCGGCGTCGAAGCGGTCGCGCGCGCCCACTTTGCCCGACCGCAGGCTGATGTTGGCGGCCCAGGGGCCGGTCGGCTGCCCGGTGGTGCGCCGGTGATCGGCCAGCTCGGCCTCGAAACGGTCCAGCCATTCGGCATATTCGGACGGCGCGCGCGCGGTGCTGGCCGAACAGGCGGCGGCGATGTTCGCCTTGCAGGCGGCCAGCACGAGGTCGGGGGTGGAGACCAGGAACATCGGCGCGCAGATCAGCGGCAGCCGCATCCCGGCGAACAGGTCGGTCATATTTGTCTCATCATGCAGGACATCATCCGCATGGTAGCCCTGCGGTATCGGGTCGTCAATGGCCGTTGCTTCTAGCTTGGCCAACGCCCATCGCCCGCCCGGGCGCACCCACATTCACCCACATTATGAGACAGGTACCATCAACCCTCCAGAACCGCGTCGATCTCCTGCCGGATGATCCGCTTCCAGGCCGCGATGGTCTCCTCGTCGGCCTGCGAGGCGAGCGCGGCGAGGCTCAATGCCAGCGAGGGCGTGCCGCCCGGGTTGGGAATCGCGATGCCGATGCCCAGCGCGCCCTTCACCACATGGCCGTAGGACACCGCCACGCCGGTGCGCCGCGTCTCCTCCACCATGGCGCGCACGGCGGCGGCGTCGAGGTCGGGATAGGCGCGCAAGCCGGGCCCGATGGCCTCGATGATCCGCTCCGAGGTCTCGGGGTCCAGCGCGGCCAGCAGCGCGGTCGACCCCGCCCCGACCCCCAGCAGCCGGCGCTGGCCGATGTCGACCGGGATCACCCGGATCACCGAACTGCCGTCGGTCTTCAGCACGCAGGCCGCCTCGATCCCGCTGCGGCTGAGCAGATAGGTGGTGACCCCGGTGCGCTGCGCCACCCGTTCCACCGCCATCCGCCAGCGGGCGATCTCCAGCTGGTCCCGCGTCACCGCGAGGCTGAGTTCATAGGTCAGCCGGCCGACGAGATAGCGCCGCCGCGCGGTGTCGTGGTCGACAAGCCCCTCTTCCACCAGGCATTTGAGGATGCGGTGGGTGGTGGACCGCGGAAGCCCGAGCGTTTCGGTGATCGCCGACAGGCCCACGCCTTCGGACCCGCTCTGGCCGATCCGGCGCAGGATCGCCGCCGCCCGGCGGATCGCCTGGGTGCCGTCCACGTTGGCCTCGGCGCCCGCCATGCCCGGTTTCGTCATCCTTCACCCCCGAAGAGCCGCCCTCCAGCGGGATGCCCCGGCCGTGGCCCCGACGCAAGCAGGCAGGCGCAGCCCCGGCGCATTGCTAGCGGTGCGGCGCCATGGGCGAGCGCAGGTCCAGGATGCCCTCGCCCCGGCCCAACCGCGCCAGCAGATGCACCTGCTTCAGGAAGTGATGGGCGTCGGCCTCGTCGGAAAAGCCGATCCCGCCGTGCAGCTGGATGCAGGCGCGCGTGTTGTCGAAGGCCAGCTGCGGGGCCAGCAGCCGCAGCGCGGCAAGCTGGAACCCGGCCTCCGCCCACCCGTCGCGCAGCGCGACGGCCGCCATGTCGAGCTGCGCGGACAGCACCTCGGCGGCGATGGCCATGTCGGCGCAGCGGTGCTTGATCGCCTGGAAGGCGCCGATGGGCCGGCCGAACTGCTGGCGCACCTGCACATAGGCCACCGTCAGGTCGCGCGCGGCCTCGGCCAGGCCCAGAAGCTGGGCCGAGATCAGCAGGTCGGCGATGGCGAGCACGTCGGGCCCGGCGGCCCCCAGCACCGTGACCCCGGCCCGCGCCACCCGCCGCAGCGCCACGCTGTGGCCCAGCCCCTCCACCGCCTCGCCCGCGGGGGCCGCGATCAGCTCCAGCCGGCGGCCGTCGAACACCACCGCCAGCCCCGCCTCGCCCGAGTCGAGCAACAGCAGCGTCTCGCCATCGGGGATCGCGGCGCAGGCCTCCTCGCCCGGCGCTCCGCCCAGCCGCGGGGCCAGCGCCGTGGCCAGCGCCCGGGTCGAGACCACATGCCGGCCCAGGGCCACATGCAGCAGCATCTCCTCGACCACCGAGAAACCGGCGCCGCCGTCCTCCTCCGGCAGGGCCAGGGCGAAGGCGCCGAAGCCCGCGATCTCGCCCAGGTCGTCGGGCTGCCGCTCGCGCAGGCGCGCCAGCGGATAGCGGGCCTCCAGCATCGCCGCGGCGGCGTCGAGGATCTGGCGCTGGTCGGCCGAACGGTTCAGGTCGCAGGTCATGGCGCTATTCCCGCGGCAGGCCGAGGATGCGCTCGGCGATGATGTTGCGCTGGATCTCGGCGGTGCCGCCGGCGATGGTCTCGGAATAGGCTTCCAGATAGTCGTGGGTCCAGGGCGTGTCGGCCAGCGCCCCGGCGCCCAGCACCTCCATCCCCGCCTGATAGATGCGCTGCGCCAGCTCGGCATAGTAAAGCCGCATCAGCGAGCCGTCCGAGGCGGTCACGGGGTCCTTGAACAGCGTCCGCCAGGTCATCGCCCGCAGCGCCGCCGCCTCGGCCCGCAGGCGCGCCAGCCGCTCGGCCATGGCCGATCCGGGGGCAGCCCCGGCCAGGGCGATCACGTCCTCGACCTTGATGGACAGGTCCAGCTGCAACCCGATGGCCGCCGTCTTGCGTTCGAAGCCCAGCGTGGTCATCGCCACCCGCCAGCCGTCGTGCAGCCCGCCCACCACATTCGCCAGCGGGATGCGCACGTTGTCGTAGAACACCTCGGCGAAATGCGTGGACCCGGCCATGTTGCGGATCGGCCGCACGGTGATGCCGGGCAGCCGCATGTCGCAGATCACCCAGGACAGGCCCTTGTGCCGCCTCGACCCCGGCTCGGTGCGGATCAGCAGTTCCTGGTAGTCGGCGATGTCGGCGAAGCTGGACCAGATCTTCTGGCCGTTGACGACCAGGTGGTCGCCATCCACCACGCCCCTTGTGGTCAGCGAGGCGAGGTCGGACCCCGCGCCGGGTTCGGAAAAGCCCTGGCACCAGATCGACTGGCCGGCCAGGATCCGCGGCAGGTGGAACGCCTTCTGCGCTTCGGTGCCGCAGGCGATCAGCGTCGGGCCGGCGTGGTTCAGCGCGACGAAGGTGCAGTCCAGCACCGAGGGCGCGCGCGCGCGGACATATTCCTCATACCACTGGATGATGCGCGCGGGCGGCAGGCCGCGGCCGCCATAGTCCACCGGCCAGCCGATCCCCGCCCAGCCGCCCCGGTTCAGCGCCGCCAGCCAGCCCAGCGCGAAGTCGCGCAGCGGCTGGCCCTCGTAGGGCGCCCGGTCGCGGGGCGCGTTGGCCAGCAGCCAGTCGCGCGCCGAAAGCCGGAACGCCTCGTCCTCGGGGGTGAAGGTCAACTGCATCGGCGTCCCTCAGTAAAGCGGCACGTTGTCGGGGTCGAGCCGCAGGTCGATCAGCAGCGGCCTCTGGCGGTCGGCCAGCGCCGCCTCGACCGCCGCCATGTCGGCCATCGAGGCGACCGTGACGCCCGCCCCGCCCAGCACCCGCGCCACCTGCGCGAAGTCGGGCCAGTCGAACAGCACCAGCCCCGGGGTCCATCTGCTTCTCGCGCAGCTGCACATGCTCGGCGCCATAGCTGCCGTCGTTGCACAGAAGCACGATCAGGTCGGTGCGGTTGCGCACGGCGGAATGGAACTCCTGCAAACCGCCCAGCATGAAGCCTCCGTCGCCGATCACCAGCACCACCGGCCGGCCCGGCTCGGCCACGCCGGCGCCGATGGCGCAGGGTAGCCCCAGCCCGATCGAGCCGAAGGCGACGGATTGCAGGAACAGCCGCGGCTCCTGAACCGTCAGCCGCCGGAACGCCTGGATCACGAAGCGGCCGGCGTCGGTGACCAGCACCCGGTCGCGCGGCAGGATGGCGTCCAGCGCCGCCAGCGCCTCGATATAGTCCACCCGGCCCGGGGCGGGCGCGGGCATCCGGCGGGGCGGTTCGGCAGGGGGTTCCGCGGCCTGCAACTCGGCCAGGAACCCCGAGGGCGCGATCTCGGCCTCGTCCAGCCAGTGCAGGATGGCCTCGACCGTGGGCACCGCATCGCCCGTGACCCCGGCATCCGGCAGGTGGCCCCGGCCGAGGTCGCCAGCCTCGCGGCTGACCTGCACCACCCGCCGGCCCGCCACATAGGCCCCGTGCGCGGTGGTATAGGCGTTCAGCCCGGCGCCGAAGGCGATCACGCAGTCGCTGGCCATGATGGCCTCGACCCCCGCCGGGGTGCTCAGCGTGCCGAAGATGCCCAGGTCGGCCCCCTCGCCCCGGAACAGCTCGCGCGCCTTCAGCGTCGTCATCACCGGCGCGTCCAGCCGGGCGGCCAGCCGCAGCAGCGCCGCCCGCGCCGCCGGGTCGATGGCGCCCCGCCCGGCCAGCACGATGGGACGGCGGGCGGTGGCCAGGATGCCCACCGCCGCCTCGACCTCGGCCTCTGCTGGCACCACCGCCTGGCGCGGCGGCGGGAACTGCCAGTGCCGGGGGCGATACTCGACCTCCTGCTTCTGCAGGTCGGTCGGGATGTTGAAGGCGATGGGCCGCCGCTCTTCCCAGGCGCGGCGCAGGGCGCGGGCGAAATCCTCGACCGCCGTGGCGGCCGAGCGCATCTGCTCGAACCCCGCGCCGGAGGCCAGGATCACCTCGCGCTGCGGGATGTCCTGCAGGTTGCCGCGGTCATGCGCCGCGGTGTCGCCGCACATCAGCACCAGCGGGGTGAAGGACCGCACGCCCTCGGCCAGCGCGGTCACCGTGTTGGTCACCGCCGGGCCATGGGTCACGCTGGCCAGCCCCACCCGGCCCGAGATCGCGGCATGGCCCAGCGCCATCAGCACCGCGCCGGCCTCGCTGGCGGCACTATGGTAGGCGCCGCCGTATTCGCGCACATGGCTGTCGACCAAGTAGAGGTTGGCGTCGCCGACCAGCCCGAAGACCGGGCCGCAGCCGGATTCGGCGATCATGCGGGCCAGCGCCTGATAGACTTTCAGCCGCTCAGCCAAACCTCACCCCCCTGCGCTCCGGTGGCGTCACCCTAGGGTGCTCCGCCGCGGTTGTCCACGATACAAGGTACATGCTTTCGGGATATGGCCATGTTTTCGAAGTTTCCATGGGCATCGCCATCAGCATGACATCCATATTATGGGACCGTATCAGGCCACCGCACCTTCCAGGGCCTCCAGCATCAGCGCATTCGTCGCCGCGGGGGCCTCGTACTGCACCCAGTGCCCGGCGCCGGGAACCATCAGGAACCGCCCCGGCGGCCGCCGCCCGGCCAGGAATGCACGCGGCGCGGCGAAGTGGTTGCGCACCAGCACGTCCTCCGCCCCCCAGATCCCGGTGATGGGGACCGGATGCGGCGCCAGCCGCGCCGGCAGGTCCGCCCCCAGCGCGGCGGCGGTGTAGTTGACCGCGGTCCGCTCGGCATTATGCGCCTGGACCAGCACCGCCAGGTCGTCCACCCGCACCGGATCGTGCAGCATCAGCACCGACAGGTTGTGCCGGTGGACCGCCATCCGGCGCGCCGGATCGGGCTCGGGCTGCCACCGCCGCAGCCGCCCCGATTGATCGTCGAACGGCCCCAGCGCGGTGGACCCGACCATCAGAAGATGCCGCACCCGGGCAGGATGATGCGCCAGCATGTAGCCCGCCACCAGCGAGCCGAACGAGAAGCCGCCCAGCAGATAGCGGTCCGCGATCCCCAGCCGGTCGATGCCCGCTGCCACCGCGGCCGCCAGGGGCTCCATGCTGCGGCCATCGCCCGCGGGGGCGGAGTCGCCCATCCCCGGCAGGTCGGGCACGATCACCCGATGGCGGCGGGCAAGGTCGGGGATGTTGCGGATCCAGTGCCGCCAGGACCCGTGCCCGCCGTGCAGCAGCACCAGATCCGGCCCCTCGCCCCAGATGCGCCAGACCATGCTGCCCTTTCCCGCCGGGGTCAGCACCCGCCGGGCCGTCCGTTCCAGGGCGAGGACCGTTTCTTGCGCGTGGCTCTGCATGGGTTTCCTTCGGCGATGCCAGCGGCGGGGAATCGGCGGGTGGGCCCCGGGCCTCAGGTGACGAAGGCGGTGCCCCAGCCGGCCATGCCCAGCGGCTGCAGGCTGCCCTTCAGTTCAGCCTCGAAGGCGCTGCCCTGGGCCAGCATGTGGCGCAGGGCGTGGGTGCCGCAGAAGGCCGGGCCCAGCACGTTGACCTCGACGATCTGCCGCATCCGCTCGGGCCGTTCGTCCTGCGGGCGGGAGAGGTAATAGAGGCCCGCATTGTTCACCAGCCCGTCGATCCGGCCGAAGCGTTCGACGCAGGCCCCGACCAGCGCCCCGGCGCCCTCCCAGGTGGCGATGTCGTGGCCGTCCGCCATCGCCTCGCCGCCCTCGGTGCGGATCGCCTGCACCGCCTCGGCGGCGGCGTCCGCGTCGATGTCGTTCACCACCACCCGCGCCCCTTCGCGCGCCGCCAGCAGCGCATAGACCCGGCCGAGGCCCCGCCCCGCGCCGGTGATGACGACGGCCTTGCCGTGCAGAACCCCGGTCACCCTAGCCCCGCCGCGGCTTGCCCGAATGGGTGAAGGGCGGGGTGTGGAAGGTGCGCTCGGCGGTCAGCGCGTCCTCGGTCAGGAACTTGGTCGAGGTCCAGCCGCCGTCCACCGCCAGCACCTGCCCGTTGATCCAGCCCGAGGCGGGCGAGGACAGGAACAGGATCGCCTGCGCCACGTCCTCGGGCCGGCCCATCCGCGCCGCCGGCGTCATGTCCAGGTTCATGCGGCGGAACCCCTCGTCCTCCAGCCGGTGGAAGGTCATCGGCGTGGGGATCACCCCCGGGGCCACCGCATTCGACCGCACGCCGGACGACCCGTATTGCGCCGCCATGTGCAGGGTCAGGCCGTTCAGCCCGGCCTTGGCCGCCGAATAGGCCCCGCCGCGCAGCCCGCCCAGGATCGCATAGGTCGAGCTGACGTTGACGATGGTCGCCTCGTCGCCGAAGGCCTTCAGCGCCTCGCGGCAGAAGCGGAAGGGCGCGCGCAGCATCAGGTCCAGGAAATAGTCCAGCGTGGCGTCGTCGGTCTCGTGCACCGGCTTGGGGCTGCCGATGCCGGCGTTGTTGACCAGGTGGTCCAGCCGCCCGAAGCGCTCCACCGCGAAGGCCACCGCCTTTTCCGGCGCGTCGTCGGCGCGGGCGTCCAGCGCGATGGAGGCGACGGGGGCGGCCTTGCCGGCCAGTTCCGCCTCCATCGCCGCCAGCTTCGCCGGGTCGCGGGACACGCCGACCACGGCGATGCCCGCCTCGACGAAGGCGCGGGCGGTGGCAAGGCCGATCCCGCTGGAGGCGCCGGTGATGAGGGCCACGCGCATGTCAGTTCCTTTCATGTTGGAGAGGGTCACGACATCCAGCCGCCGGCCACGTCGACCACGGCGCCGGTCATGTAGCTGGAGTCTTCGCCGGCCAGGAACCGCACCACCGTGGCGATCTCGCGCGGGGTGCCATAGCGGCCCATGGCGACGGAATACATCTGCCGCTCCATCTGCACCGGATCGACCCCCGCGGCCATCGGCGTGTCGATGGTGCCGGGCGCGATGGCGTTCACCCGGATGCCGTGGGGCGCCAGCGTCTTGGCCATGCTGCGGGTCAGCCCGATCAGCCCGGCCTTCGACGTGCCGTAGGGCACCATCGGGCTGCCCAGCTTGCCGTTGATCGAGGATATGTTGACGATGCTGCCCCCGCCGGCCGCCGCCATCCGCCGGGCCAGTTCCTGGCTGAGCAGGAAGGGCGCGCGCAGGTTCACCGCCAGCACGCGGTCGAAATCCTCGAGCGTCAGGTCGAACACCGCCTTCTTCTCGTAAAGCCCGGCGCAGTTGACCAGGCAGGAGACCGCTTCGTCGCCCATCTCCTCCAGCGCGCGGCGCACCGCATCCATGTCGGACAGATCGCAGGGGATGAAGCGGTCGGGGCGTTCGTCGCCCTCGCCGGGCCGGCTGCCCTCGCGGTCCAGCCCCACCACGCGGTGGCCGGCCTGCCGCAACTCGGCGCAGATCGCGCGGCCCATGCCGCCGTGGCAGCCGGTCAGAACCGTGGTGGGCATGGCATCGCTCCTTATCGTCTCATTATCCGGGACATGCGTCGCCCGACATCCCGGGCCGTCGCCGCGCAGGATAGGCAGGCATATCCGGCAACTCAAGAGCTTTTGCGCGTTGGCGCTTGACAACGCCCGGGCAACCGATCAGCCTGCTGTCCGAAGAGATCGCTGAAGTGTCTCACTAAATGGACACACGGCGAGCGGGGAGAGGCCGATGGATTTCGACTGGACAGAGGAGGATCGCGCCTTCCGGGCCCGCGTGCGCGATTTCCTTGCCCGCGAGCTGCCCCCCGACTGGCCCGAGATCTCGCGCCACGGCCCGGGCTCGGCCGAGGTCACCGCCTTCAGCCTGGAATTCTGCCCGAAGCTGGCCGCGGCCGGGCTGCTGGTGCCGCACTGGCCGGCGGAATGGGGCGGCGCCGACCGGCCCACCTGGGAGCATTTCATCCTGGGCGAAGAGATGTGGGCGGCGGGCGAGCCGCGCGGCGCGCAATACATGAACGTCAACTGGATCGGCCCGACGCTGATGCGCTTCGGCTCGGACGAGCAGAAGCGCCGCTACATCCCGCAGATGGCGGCCGGCAAGGCGATCTGGTGCCAGGGCTTTTCCGAACCCGGCGCGGGGTCCGACCTGGCCAGCCTGCGCACGCGGGCCGAGCGCGACGGCGACCACTACGTGATCAACGGCACCAAGATCTGGACCTCCTACGCCGGGCTGGCCGAGCATTGCTTCCTGCTGGCGCGCACCGCAGGCAGCGAGGCGGGCAAGGCCGGGATCGCGATCTTCCTGGTGCCGATGTCGAGCCCCGGCATCGAGGTGCGCTCGATCCCCAGCCTGATCGGCCACGGCGACATCCACGAGACCTTCCTGACCGACGTGCGGGTGCCCGTCTCGGCCCGGCTGGGCGAGGAGGGGCAGGCCTGGACGATCATCAACTATTCGCTGGCCAACGAACGGGTGGGGATCCCGCGCTATGAACTCGCCGCGCGGGTGCTGGACGGGATGGTGCAGGACCTGACGCAGAGCGGCCGCTTCGCCGACCCGGTGGTGCGGCTGCGCGCGGGCCAGGCGCTGGCCAGCTGCGAGGCGGCGCGGATCCTGGTGCACCGCGCGGTGGACCGCCGCGCCCGCGGGCAGGCGCTGGGCGCCGAGGCCAACGTGGCGCGCATCGCGGTGATCGAGGCCGACCACGCGGTCACCGACTTCGGGCTGGACTACCTGCCCGACGCCTTCACCGGCGCGGGGAGCCCCGACGTGCTCGCCCACCACGAACGCGCCATCGTCGCCGGCATCGCCGCCGGGGCCGCCGAGATCCAGCTGGGCCTGATCGCCCATCGCTGGCTGGACCTGCCGCGGGGGGCCATGTGATGCGCTTCGAGCCGAACGAGGACCAGGCGGCCTTCCTGTCGATGATCGACAAGGTGGCCGAGGGCGAGGAGGGCTGGAGCCATTCGCCCGACTGGCAGCGGTTCGTCTGGTCGCCCGGCTTCGACGCGATGCTGGAGGAGAACGGGTTTCTCGACTGCGCGCAGGAGGAGACGCTGGGGCTGACCGCGGCGGCGGCGATGGTCTGGCGGCTGGCGCGGCTGCCGGTGGCGGTGGAATGCGCGGGCTCCGCGCTGCTGCGGGCACCCTACGCGCCGCACCTGCCCCGCCCGCTGGCGGTGATCGAGGACGATCCCGCCCGCCCCGCCCGCTTCCTGCCGGTGGCGCGCTCGGCGCTGCTGATCGCCGCCGACGGCGGGGTGCGGCAGGCGGTGCTGGAACCCGGCGCGGTGCGGCCGCAGGAAAGCCTCTTCGCCTATCCGATGGGGGCGCTGGCCGGCCCGGTGGACTGGCAGCCGCTGGAGGCCGACCCCGCCGCGCTGCGCGACGCCTGGCGCGTCGCGCTGGCCGCCGAGCTGGGCGGGGTGCTGAAGGGCGGGCTGGACGCGGTGCTGGACCACGTGCGCCAGCGCCACCAGTTCGGCCGCCCGCTGGGCAGCTTCCAGGCGGTGCAGCACCGGCTGGCCAGTGCCGCGGGCAAGATCGAGGCCGCCTACTGGCTGACGCTGAAGGCCGCGCAGCGACTGGATCCGGCGGATGCCACCGTGGCGCTGGCCTATGTGCAGGACGCCTCGACCCGCATCGTCTACGATCTGCACCAGTTCATGGGCGCCATGGGCCTGACGCTGGAACACCCGCTGCACCGCTGGACCTACCGCGCCCGTCTGCTGCGCTCGGGCCTCGGCGGGGCCGCCGCCAACATGCAGACCGCCGCCGAACGCCGCTGGAGAGCCGCATGACCGACCTGCCGACCTACGAAAGACTGCTGCTGGAACGCCGCGGCCGGGTGCTGACCGTCACCCTGAACCGGCCCGAGGTGCTGAACGCCTTCGGCCCGGTGATGCATACCGAGATCATCGAGGCGCTGCATTTCGCCGGATCGGACCCCGGCTCGGACGTGGTGGTGCTGACCGGGGCGGGGCGGGCCTTCTCGGCCGGCGGCGACCTGGCGCGGATGGAGGAATGCATCGCCGACCCCTCCGAATTCGCCCGCGAGGCGGCGGATGCCAAGCGCATCGTCTTCGCGCTGCTGGACATCGAGAAGCCGGTGATCGCCCGGGTGAACGGCCATGCGGTGGGGCTGGGCGCCACCATCGCGCTGCTGTGCGACGTGGTGTTCGCCGCCGAAAGCGCGAAGATCGGCGATCCCCACGTGAAGGTGGGGCTGGTGGCCGGCGACGGCGGCGCGATCATCTGGCCGCAGTTGATCGGCTTTGCCCGCGCCAAGGAATACCTGATGACCGGCGAGTTGCTGACCGCCGCGCAGGCGGCCGGGATCGGGCTGATCAACCACGCCGTCCCCGATGCCGAGCTGGACGCCCGGGTCGACGCCTTCTGCGACCGGCTGGCCGCGGGCTCGACCCAGGCGATCCGCTGGACCAAGACCACGGTCAACATCGAGCTGAAGCGCATCGCGCACGCGCTGATGGATCCGGGCATCGCCTACGAATCCCTCACCCAACGCTCCGACGACCATCGCAACGCCGTCATGGCGATGAAGGCGAAGCTCGCCAAGCCCGGGACCTGAGGCGAACCACCGAACCGAAACGAAACCCTGGGAGGAAGGCATGAGAACCAGCAGAAGACAGTTCATCGGCGGCGCGGTCGGCCTGGGCGCGCTTTCGGCATTCCCGATGCCGGCCATCTCGCAAGCCGGCGGCCCGATCCGCATCGGCGTGATCACCAGTCTCCAGGGCGGCTATGCCGCCTTCGGCGAGAACCATGTCCGCGGCGCGCAGTTCGCGGTGGACGAGATCAACGGGGCGGGCGGCATCAACGGCCGCACGCTGGAGCTGGTGATCCGCGACGACGGGCTGAAGCCCGACATCGGCATCTCCGCGGCGCGCGAGCTGGCCGCCGACGGGGTGCGCATCTTCACCGGCGGCCTGGTCAGCGGCGTGGTGCTGGCGCTGAACGGGATCATGGGCGAGCTCGACTCGGTGCTGGTCAGCGCCGCCGCCCACGGCAACAACCTGACGCACGAGGACTTCCGCCCCAACTATTTCCGCGTCACCGACTATTCGGCGATGCGGGTGGGGGCGGGCTCGCACCTGGTGGCCGAGCGGTATCCGACCGCCAAGGTCTGGGGCTCGATCGCCCCGGATGCCGAGATCGGGCGTTCGGTGATGGAGGTGGTCAGCCACTACCTGCCGCGCGCCTATCGCGGCCTGCACAACGCCGAGGTGCAGATGACCGAGACGCTGTGGACCAAGTTCGGCGCCACCGACTTCCGCAACGAGATCGCCCGGCTGATGAGCCAGGGCATCGACGGCCTGATCGTGGGCCTGGGCGGGGCGGACGAGACCACCTTCCTGCAGCAGGCGGGGCAACTGGGGCTGACCAACCGCATCCAGGGCTTCTTCACCTCGGGCAGCGAGTTCCTGGGCGCCATCGCGCTGAAGAACCGCACGCCGGCCAACTACTGGTCGGGGTTCCACTGGTACTATGGCGCCTATCCCGACAACGAGATCGCCACGCGGGTGGTCGAGACCTTCCGCGGCAAGGGCTATGGCAGGCATCCCGACGGCTTCGTGGGCATGACCCATACCTCGGTGCGCGCGGTGGCCGCGGCGATGGAAAAGGGCGCGGGTCCGGTCGCCTCCGAGCTGATCCCGGCGCTGGAGGGGCTGAGCTTCGACTCGGTCAAGGGCCAGATCACCCTGCGCAAGGAGGATCACCAGGCGATCAGCGACGTGAACTATGCGCTGCTGGGGCCGGCCAACAACGAGGACGGCTGGGAAGTGGTCGACTTCGCCCGCGTCGACGGTGCGCCCTTCGCCGGCCCGCCCACCCCGGGCCAGCCGCTGAAGTTCGAGTGAACCACCCGCCGCCGGCGCCTTCCGCAGCGCCGGCGGCCGCTTTCCCGCCATGGATCCCCGACCGATGACGGCCCTCGCCGCCCGCCTTTCGTCCCTGCGCGCCTCGTCGCGCCCGCCGCCCGCGGGCGGCCGGGGCCTGGGCGAAATCGCGCT
>JBBCJM010000191.1:0-3125 GCA_037190175.1 Paracoccaceae bacterium
GGCGGGATGAATCCCGCCCTACGTGTGGGGTAGGGCGGGGTTCACCCCGCCAATCCCGCCTTACCCGCGCAGGTACATCCCCTCGTAGATCGGCACCAAGGTCTCGGTCTCGAACAGGCTGGAGACCGAGGTGCCGTTCCAGATGTTCAGGATCGCCTGGGCGAAGACCGGGGCGGTGGGGACGATGCGGATGTTGGGGGCGTTCTTCACCTTTTCCCCCTGTTCGATCGAGTCGGTGATCACCAGCGACTTCATCACCGACTTGCCCACCCGCTCCACCGCCGGGCCCGAGAGCACGCCGTGGGTGATGTAGCTGTGCACCTCGGTCGCGCCCTCCTCGATCAGCACCTCGGCGGCCTTGCAGAGCGTGCCGGCGGTGTCGCAGATGTCGTCCACGATCAGGCAGGTCTTGCCGCGCACCTCGCCGATCACCGTCATCTCGGCCACCTCGCCGGGCTTCTCGCGCCGCTTGTCCACGATGGCCAGCGGCGCGCCGATCCGCTTGGCCAGTTCCCGGGCCCGCGCCACCCCCCCCACGTCGGGCGAGACGATCATCAGTTCGCCCATCCGGCCGCGGAAATGATGCTCGATGTCCAGCGCGAAGATCGGACTGGCATAGAGGTTGTCCACCGGGATGTCGAAGAAGCCCTGGATCTGCGCCGCATGCAGGTCCAGCGTCAGCACCCTCTGCACGCCCGCGGTCTCGATCAGGTTGGCCACCAGCTTGGCGCTGATGGGCGTGCGGGCCTTGGCGCGGCGGTCCTGCCTTGCATAGCCGAAATAGGGGATCACCGCGGTGATGCGGGCGGCGCTGGACCGGCGCAGCGCATCGACCATGATCAAGAGTTCCATCAGGTTGTCGTTGGCCGGGTTCGAGGTGGGCTGGATCACGTACATGTCCTCGCCGCGCACGTTCTCGAACACCTCGACGAAGATCTCCTGGTCGTTGAACCGCTCCACCCGCGCGTCCACCAGGCTGACGCTCATGCCGCGGTGCATCGACATGCGGCGGGCGATGGCTTTCGCGAGGGTGGGATTGGCATTGCCGGCGATGAGCTTCGGTTCGGAAATGGCGGGCATGGGGGCTCCGGTCGGGGATTCGCGGCGGTGCAGCGGCATTAGCACCCCGCCGCGGCCTTGCCAAACGTGCTACGCTGCGGCCATCAGGTGGGAGGGAAAGCCATGTACATCGCAGGCCTGGTCATCCCGGTGCCGGAGGGGCGGATGCAGGACTACCGCGCCTGGGCCGAGACGAGCGCGGCGCTCCTGCGCGACTACGGCTGCCTGGAGATCGTGGAGGCCTGGGAGGACAACGTGCCCGCGGGCAGCCTGACCGACTTCCGCCGCGCGGTGGCGGCGCGGCCGGGCGAGCGGATCGTCTTCGCCTGGCAGGTCTGGCCCGACCGCGCCACGCTGGACGCCGCCGAGGCCCGGCTGGCCACCGACCCGCGGGCCGAGGCCGCGCCCCCCTTCGACGGCCGCCGGCTGATCATCGGCGGCTTTGCCCCGATCTTCACCATGGGGCGGTAGACTGCCCTCCTGCCTTCTTCTGTCCTCAAATATCCTCGGGGGGGTCGCCATCGTGGCGCCATCGGTTCGAGCCCGATGGCGACGGGGCAGACAGCCCCCCGGCGCCTGCCACTCGCTCCACGGCTGGACCTTCCGGCCCGCAGCGGTCATCTTCCCGGGACAGCAAAGGAGAGCCCCGCCATGGCGCATGTCGACTATTTCCTCTCCACGGTCTCGCCCTGGTGCTATCTGGCCGGCCGGCGGCTGGAGGAGATCGCGGCGCGCCACGGGGCCACCATCGGCTACCGCCCGGTCGACCTGCCCTCGCTCTTCGACCGCACCGGCGGCCTGCGGCTGGCCGAGCGGCACGAGAGCCGGCGGGCCTGGCGCCTGCAGGACCTGCGCCGGCAGGCGGCCAAGGCGGGGTTGCCGATCGAGCTGGCCCCGCCGGCGGTGAACCCGGCGCCGGCCGCCTATGCCATCATCTCGGCGCAACGGGCGGGCCATGCGGTCGGCCCGCTGGTCCATGCCTTCCTCGCCGCCTACTGGGCCGGGGGGCGCGACACCGCCGACCCCGAGGTGATCGCCGATATCCTGCAGGCGCAGGGGCTCGACCCCGCGCTGGCCGACCGCGGGATGCTGGCCTCGGCCGAGACCTATGCCGCGAACCTGGAAGAGGCGGTGTCGCGCGGCGTCTTCGGGACGCCGTTCTATGTGGTGGGGGAGGAGAAGTTCTGGGGCCAGGACCGGCTGGAGGATCTGGACCTGCATCTGGCGGGCCGGCTGTAGGGGAGGCGAGGATGACGAAGAAGCCCGAACCGAAGCTGCTTTCCGGCGGCAACCCGCAGATCCCGCTGGGCTATGGCGAAGGCCCGGTGCGGGACTATCTCGACGCGATCCCGGGCTGGAAACGCGAGGTGGCCGAATGGGTCGACGCCCTGGTCACGCGCACCGTGCCCGGGGTGGAGAAGGCGGTGAAGTGGAACTCGCCGCTCTACGGGATGGGCGGGGGGGCGTGGTTCATGAGCTTCCACTGCTTCGACCGCTACCTGAAGGTAGCCTTCCACAAGGGCGCAAGGCTCGACCCGCCGCCGCCGGTGGCCTCGAAGTCGGGCGAGACGCGCTATGTCCACCTGCACGAGGGCGAGCCGCGCGACGAGGCGCGCTTCGCCAGCTGGATCCGGCAGGCCAGCGAGCTGCCTGGCGAGAAGATGTGATGCGGCGCAGCGCGGGATGGCTGGCGGCGGCGCTGGCGCTGGCGGTACTGGCGGCCGTGGCGCTGGACCGGGCCCGCGACACGCTCGCCGCGGCCGATTGCACCTACCTCGCCAATCTGGCGGACCCGCAGGTCGCCGCGCGGTATTGGGAGGTCGTGCGGCCGGCGGGCATCCAGGCGGACCCCGATCTGCCCATCGCGGTGAACCTTTGCGACGGCATGATCCTCGCCTATCCCTTGCATCCGCTCAGCACGTTCAGCAGCTATCCGGTGCTGACCCTCTCCTACCCGGGACTGGAGCCCGTCGAGACAGACTGACCCGGGGGCTCATCCCAGGCCGGTGTGGTGGGCGGATTGCCCAGCCTACATGCTGTAGGGTGTCGGCGTGGGGGGGGGGGGG
>JBBCJM010000192.1:0-13030 GCA_037190175.1 Paracoccaceae bacterium
GCAGGCGACGGCGCAGGCCGAGGCGGAGGGCTGGTCGGCGGCCTGGGCGCAGGCGGCGGCCGGCACTCCCTTCGCCGGCCAGAGCCCGGAGCCCGAGGGCACCGGGCGGATGCTCGACCTTCTGGACCGCCTGCGCGAGACCCATGCCAGCCTTGCCGGCCTGACCGACCGCATCGGCAAGATGGAGGCCAACGTCGCCCGCTTCCGCGCGGCCGCGGCATCGGTGCTGGCCGCGCTGGACCTGCCCGAGGGCGCGCCGTGGGAGCCGGTCCTGACCCGCCTGCGCCATGCCGGGCAGGTGGAGGCGGAGCGCGCGCGGCTGGCTGCGGAACTGGCCGCCGAGGAGGCCGCGCAGGCCGAGGACCGGCGGCAGGAAGAGGCCAACCGCCGGCGGCTGGCGGAACTGGGCGCGGAACTGGGCTGGGCGGAGGGCAGCGACCTTGGCCTGCATGTGCAGAACGCCTGCCGCGCCGCCGTGCTGCGGCAGGAGATCGCGGCGCTGGGCGATCTGGAAGATCCGGGGGGCGAGGACGAGGCGGCGCTGACCGCCCGCGCCGCGGATCTGGCGGCCGAACTCGACCTCTGCCGCGAACGGGCGGAGGAGCACCACGCCGCGCTGGTCGAGGCGCGGCGGCGGGTGGAGGCGGTGGGCGGCGACGACCAGGTGGCGCGGATCGAGGCGGAGCGCGCCAACCTGCTGCACGGCCTGCGCGAGGAGGCGCGGGCGCATGTCGCGGGGCGCTTCGGCCTGGCCGCGCTGGAGACCGCGCTGCGGCGCTATCGCGACAGCCACCGCAGCGCCATGCTGGCCCGCGCGTCCGAGGCGTTCCGCGAGCTGAGCCGGGGCGCCTATCGCGGGCTGGCCGCCCAGCCCGACGGGGGGCAGGAGGTGCTGGTGGCCCTGCCCGAGGCCGGCGGCGCCCGGCTGGCCACGGAACTTTCCAAGGGCACGCGGTTCCAGCTTTACCTGGCCCTGCGCATCGCGGGCTATCACGAGCTGGCGAAAAGCCGGCCCATGGTGCCCTTCGTTGCCGACGACATCATGGAGACCTTCGACGACGACCGCGCCGCGGCGGCCTTCGCGCTCCTGGCCGGGATGTCGCGGGCGGGGCAGGTGATCTACCTGACCCACCACCGCCACCTGTGCGAGATCGCGCGCGCCGCCTGCCCGCAGGCGCGGCTGATGGAGCTCGACCCCTGAACGGCCCCGCCGATTGATGAAAGTGAAACAACATTTCAGCCGGACAGGCGGAAAGGCTTGATCTTCTCGCCCCGATTCATTCATTGAGGGCCAACGGACTTTCCGCGCCAACACCCAATTCGTGCCTGCCCGATCCGGCCCCCGTGCCAGCCTGCGGGCGGGTCCGGCCGGCGGCCAGTTGCAGGAGACCCGCATTCAACAGGCAGACGGGGGGTTGCCGCCGGGATGATCGAACAGAATCTGGTCCTGCTGCTGGTCGCCCTGCCGTTCATCGCGGCGCTGATCGCGGCCACCCTCCCGGTCAATGCGCATAACGCGGCGGCCTGGATCTCGGGACTGATGCTGTGCGCGGGCCTGGGCGTGATGGCGGTGCTGCACGAGCCGGTGGCGGCGGGGCAGGTGGTGCGCGCCACGGTGTGGTGGATGCCCTCGCTGCAACTGAACCTCACCTTCCGCATCGACGGCTTCGCCTGGATGTTCGTGACGCTGGTGCTGGCCATCGGGGTGCTGGTGGTGGTCTATGCCCGCTACTACCTGTCGAAGACCGACCCGGTGCCGCGGTTCTATTCCTTCCTGATGGCCTTCACCGGGGCGATGATCGGCATCCTGCTGTCGGGCAACCTCTTGATCATGGTGGTGTTCTGGGAGCTGACCTCGATCTTCTCCTTCCTGCTGATCGGCTACTGGCACCAGGGGCAGGCGGCGCGCGACGGGGCGCGGATGGCGCTGATCGTCACGGCGGTGGGCGGGCTCTGCCTGCTGGTCGCGGTGCTGCTGATGGGGCAGATCGCCGGCAGCTATGGCTTGGACACCGTGCTGGCCTCGGGCGCCAAGATCCGGCAAAGCCCGCTCTACCCGCTGATCCTGGGCCTGTTCCTGATCGGGGCCTTCACCAAGTCGGCGCAGTTTCCCTTCCACTTCTGGCTGCCCGGCGCGATGGCGGCGCCCACGCCGGTCTCGGCCTTCCTGCATTCGGCGACGATGGTGAAGGCGGGGGTGTTCCTGCTGGTGCGGTTCTCGCCGGTGCTGGGGGGGACGGAGCTGTGGTTCTTTCTCGTCACCGGCACGGGGATGGCGACGCTGATCCTGGGGGCGGTCACCGCGCTCTTCCGGCACGACCTGAAGGGGCTCTTGGCCTATTCCACCATCAGCCACCTCGGCCTGATCACCGCGCTGGCGGGGCTGGGCAGTTCGGGCGCGATCCTGGCCGCGACCTTCCACATCGTGAACCATGCCATCTTCAAGGCCAGCCTGTTCATGGCGGCGGGCATCATCGACCACGAGACCGGCACCCGCGACATGCGGCGGCTGAGCGGGCTTTACCGCGCCATGCCGATCACCGGCACGCTGGCCATCGTGGCCTCGGCGGCCATGGCGGGGGTGCCGCTCTTGAACGGCTTCATCTCCAAGGAGATGTTCTTCGCCGAGGCGGTGGACTGGCACAACGGCACCTGGCTGGACGTGTCGCTGCCCTGGATGGCCACCTTCGCCAGCGTCTTCGCCGTGGCCTATTCGCTGCGCTTCATCATGACGGTGTTCTTCGGGCCCGAGGCGACCGACCTGCCCAAGGCGCCGCACGAGCCCTCGCCCTGGATGCGGCTGCCGATCGAGCTGCTGGTGCTGATCTGCCTGGTCGTGGGCATCCTGCCGGGGCTGACGCTGGGGCCGACGCTGAACCTCGCCCTGCGCTCGGTCATGGGGCCGGAGACCGCCTATTACAGCATCGCGGTCTGGCACGGGCTGAACCTGCCCCTGGCGATGAGCCTGGTGGCCATGGCACTGGGGATGGCGATCTATGGCCTTTTCGCCCGGCGCATCGCCGCGGGGCCCGAGGGGCCGCCGCTGTTCTACCGCGTCCGGGCGCAGCGGATCTTCGAGCGGGTGCTGCTGGAACTCACCTGGCGGGTGCCGCGGATCCTGCACGGCCTCGTCAGCACCGAGAAGCTGCAGCAGCAGCTGCGGCTCGCCGTGCTGATCGCCATCACCGTGATGGCGGTGGCGCTGTGGAACGGCGGGCTGCGGGTGGCGGCCGATCCGCTGGCCAGCCTGCCGAACCCGGCCTTCGCGCTGATGTGGCTGGTGGGCGCGGCCTGCGCGGTGGGCGCGGCCTGGCAGGCGAAGTATCACCGTTTCGCCGCGCTGGTGCTGCTGGGCGGCGCCGGGCTGGTCACCTGCCTGACCTTCGCCTGGTTCTCGGCCCCCGACCTGGCGGTGACCCAGTTGCTGGTCGAGATCGTGACGGCGGTGCTGCTGCTCTTGGGTCTGCGCTGGCTGCCGCGGCGGCGCGAGGAGATCCTGGAGGACACGCTGCTGCCCGCCCGCATCCGCCGCTTCCGCGACCTGGTGATCGCCTGCGTGGCCGGAGGGGGCATCGCCGCCATCGCCTATGTGATGATGACCCGGCCCCTGATGCCCGGGATCGGCGACTGGTTCCTGCGCAACGCCTACAAGGAAGGTGGCGGGACCAACGTGGTCAACGTGATCCTGGTCGACTTCCGCGCCTTCGACACCTTCGGCGAGATCTCGGTGCTCTGCATCGTGGGGCTGACCGTCTATGCCCTGCTGCGCCGCTTCCGCCCCGCCTCGGAAAGCGCCGGCGTGCCCGAGCAGCGGCAGGGCGAGGCCGAGGGGGCGCTGAAGGACTATCTGCTGGTTCCGTCCGTCATCATGCGCTGGATGTTCCCGGCGCTGATCGTGGTGGCGGCCTATTTCTTCGTGC
Organism: Paracoccaceae bacterium; assembly: GCA_037190175.1. Classification (GTDB taxonomy): domain Bacteria; phylum Pseudomonadota; class Alphaproteobacteria; order Rhodobacterales; family Rhodobacteraceae; genus JBBCJM01. The sequence goes on from JBBCJM010000192.1 coordinate 3,921, forward strand.
GCGGGCACGACCTGCCGGGCGGCGGCTTCTCGGCCGGGGTGACCTTGGCCATCGCCTTCCTGCTTCTGTACCTCGCCCATGACGTGCGCTGGATCGAGGCGCGGATCGTGGTGCTGCCGATCCGCTGGATGGGCTTCGGCCTGCTGGCCGCCGGTGCGACCGGGGTGGGGGCCTGGCTCTTCGGCTATCCGTTCCTGACCGCGCACGCACGCTATGTGGAGCTGCCGGTGATCGGGCAGGTGCCGATGGCCACCGCCATGCTGTTCGACCTGGGCGTCTTCGCGCTGGTCGTGGGCGCGACGGTGCTGATGCTGATCGCCATCGCCCACCAGTCGCTGCGTTCCGCCCGCCTGCGCGAGCAGGTCGCCGAGGACGCGGCCGAAAGCGGGGAGGGCTGAGCCATGGAGATCGTGCTCTCCGCCGCCATCGGCATCCTCGTGGCCTCGGGCGTCTGGCTGCTGCTGCGGCCGCGCAGCTTCCAGGTGATCGTGGGGCTGTGCCTGCTGTCCTATGCCATCAACCTCTTCATCTTCTCGATGGGGCGGCTGACCGAGGGCGCGCCGCCGATCATGCCCAAGGGCGGCTTCATCAACCCCGCCGCCTATGCCGACCCGCTGCCGCAGGCGCTGGTGCTGACCGCCATCGTCATCAGCTTCGCCACCACGGCGCTGTTCCTCGTGGTCATGCTGGCCGCGCGCGGCCTGACCGGCACCGACCATGTGGACGGCAAGGAGCGCGACGGATGACGCTGGGCGCCGAACATCTGATCATCGCGCCGATCCTGATCCCGTTCTTCGCGGGCGCCCTGATGCTGCTTTACGACGACCGGCAGCGGGGCACCAAGTCGGTGATCAGCACCGTCTCGGCGCTGGCCATGCTGGCGGTGGCGGTGGAGCTGCTGAACCAGTCGAAAAGCACCGTGCTGCCCGGCGGCACGGATGTGAGCCTCTACCTGCTGGGCGACTGGCCGGTGCCCTTCGGCATCGTGCTGGTGCTGGACCGGCTGTCGGCGATGATGCTGCTCTTGACCGCGCTGCTGGCCATCCCGACGCTGCTCTATGCCTCGGCGGGCTGGCAGCGGCGGGGGCCGCAGTTCCATTCGCTGTTCCAGTTCCTGCTGATGGGGCTGAACGGGGCCTTCCTGACCGGCGACCTCTTCAACCTCTTCGTGTTCTTCGAGGTGCTGCTGGCGGCCTCCTATGGCCTGCTGCTGCACGGCACCGGGCAACTGCGGGTGCGGGCGGGGCTGCATTACATCGCGATCAACCTCTTCGCCTCGCTCCTGTTCCTGATCGGGGTCAGCCTGATCTACGGCGCCACCGGCACGCTCAACATGGCGCAGCTGTCGCAGGCGATGGCCGGGCTGCCCGAGGCCAGCCGGCCCATGGTCCATGCCGGGGCCGGGGTGCTGGGGGTGGCCTTCCTGATCAAGGCCGGGGTCTGGCCGCTGTCGTTCTGGCTGCCCACCACCTACATGGCGGCCTCGGCCCCGGTGGCGGCGATGTTCGCGATCATGACCAAGGTCGGGGTCTATGTGCTGATCCGCGTCTCGACGCTGGTCTTCGGCGCCACCGCCGGGGTCTCGGCCGGGTTCGGGGCGGATGTGCTGGTGGTGCTGGGGCTGCTGACCGCGGTCTTCGGCTTTCTGGGCGTGCTGGGCTCGCAGGGGCTGGGGCGGATGGCGGCGCATCTGGTGCTGGTGTCCTCGGGCACCATGCTGGCCGTCTGCGGCTTCGCGCTGGCGGGGGGCGGGTGGCAGCTGCTGGGCGGGGGGCTCTACTACCTCGTCAGCTCCACGCTGGCGACCGCCGCGCTGTTCCTGATCATCGAGCCGATGAGCCGCGAGGAGGGCGGGATTTCCGCCATGCTGGCGCTGACCGCCGACGCCTATGGCCTGGACGAGGCCGAGGAGGAGAGCCAGCCCGAGGTGGGCATGGCCATCCCCGGCACGCTCACGGTGCTGGGCCTGGCCTTCGGGGTCTGCCTGCTGGCGCTGGCGGGGCTGCCGCCGCTGTCGGGCTTCATCGGCAAGCTGGCGATGCTGCTGGGCCTCTTCGGGGCCGAGGCGCTGTCGCCGGTGGCGCGCTGGGCCTTCCTGGCGGTGGTGCTGGTCTCGGGCCTCGCCACGCTGGTGGGGCTGGTGCGGGTGGGGATCCAGACCTTCTGGGCCGGCGACGGCACCGCGCCGCCGGTCCTGGCGCTGGAGATCGCGCCGGTGGTGATCCTGGTGGGGCTGATCGGGCTGATGACCGTCAACGGGCAGGACGCGCTGCGCTATACCCAGGCCGCGGCCCGTGCGCTGCTCGACCCCGCCGCCAACGTGGGGCAGGTGCTGAGCGCGCCGCGCGCCGCGGCCCAGAACGGGGAGGCCGCGCCATGAAGCGGCTGGTCCCGCATCCGCTGCTGTCGCTGGCGCTGCTGTTCGTCTGGCTGCTGCTGAACGGCTTCTCGCTGGGGCATCTGCTGCTGGGCGCCGCGGTGGCGCTGGTGGCCGGCTGGGCGCTGGGCGCGGTGGAGCCGACCGGCCCCCGCATCCGCCGGTGGGATTCGCTGGTGCGGCTGGTGGTCATCGTCAGCATCGACATCGTGCGCTCGAACATCGCGGTGTCGCGGCTGATCCTGGGCGGGGGAAGGGGGCGCGACCGCCGCTCGGGCTTCGTGGAACTACCCTTGCGGATGCAGGACCCGGCGCCGCTGGCGCTCCTGGCCATGATCGTCACCGCCACGCCCGGCACCGCCTGGGTGGAACACGACCCCGACCGGAAGATATTGCTCCTGCACGTCTTCGATTTCCTCGACGAGGAGGAGTGGCGGCACCTGATCCTCGACCGCTACGAGGCGCACCTGCTGGAGATCTTCGAATGACCGCAACGCTTCTGTGGATCGCGCTGACCTATGCCCAGATCGCGCTGGGGGTGGCGGCCTGCCTCGCCTGCTGGCGCACCATCGGCGGGCCGCGGGCGCAGGACCGGGTGCTGGGGGTCGACACGCTCTACATCACCGTGATGCTGCTCCTGGTGGTGACCGGGATGCGGATGGGCACGCCCTATCTCTTCGAAGGGGCGATGGTGATCGGGGTGCTGGGCTTCGTCACCACCGTGTCGCTGGCCAAGTTCCTGATCCGCGGCGAGGTGATCGAATGACCCATCTCGACACGGTTCCCTGGTGGCTGGCCATCCCGATCGCGCTCTTCGCGGTGATCGGCAGCACGCTGACGCTGATCGGCACCATCGGGCTGTTGCAGCTGAAGAGCTTCTACGACCGGCTGCACGCCCCCACGCTGGGCACCAGCTGGGGCACGGCGGGCATCATGCTGGCCTCGATGATGCTGATGAGCTGGGTAGGCGGCCGCACCGTGCTGCACGAGCTGGTGATCGGGATCTTCGTGATGATCACCACCCCGGTGACGCTGATGCTGCTGGGCCGCGCCGCGCTGCACCGCGACCGCGCCGAAGGCTCGCCCGAGGTGCCGCGCGGGCCGGCGCCGGAACCCCCGCCGGTGGAGGAACCCGACCCGGCCCCGGCGGCCGAGCCCGCGCAGGTATAGGAGCGGCGGGCCACGGCTCCTGTCGCCGGCCGCCGGGGGTTTTGCACCCCCGGACCCCCGCAGAGTATTTGAACCAAGGTGAGAGACACCTTGATTCAAATTGTCCTCCTCCCGCTTCTTGCCAAAAATATCCCCGGCTCTCCACGAGCCTACTCGGCCACGTGCAGCACCGGACCCGGGCGGCGGTCGTCGGTGCGGGCTTCCAGCGCCGCCAGGCGGGCGTTCAGCAGCGCCATGTCCTCGCGGTCCTTGGCGATGCGCTGGGCCAGTTCCTCGGCGGGCGGGGCCTCGGGTTCCTCTTCCTTCCTGCCGATGAAGCGGCCGAAGACCCAGCCCAAGGCACGCGAGAGGTCGTCCATGATCAGGTAGAAGGCGGGCACCACCACCAGCGACAGCACGGTGGACATGATGATCCCGCCGATCACCGCGGTGGCCATGGGGGCGCGGAAGGTGCCGCCCTCGCCCACCCCCAGCGCCGAGGGCAGCATCCCCGCCGACATGGCGATCGAGGTCATCACGATGGGCCGCGCGCGCTTGTGCCCGGCCTCGACCACCGCTGCGATCCGCCGCATCCCGCGCGCCCGCATCTCGATGGCGAAGTCGATCAGCAGGATGGCGTTCTTGGTCACGATCCCCATCAGCATCAGGATGCCGATCATCACCGGCATCGAGAGCGGGTTCTGCGTCAGGATCAGCGCCGCGGCCACGCCCCCGATGGCCAAGGGCAGCGACAGCAGGATGGTGAAGGGCTGGATCACCGACTTGAACAAGAGGATCAGCACCGTCAGCACCAGCATCAGCCCCAGCACCATGGCGTTGACGAAGCTGGTCACCAGCTCGGCCTGGATCTCGGCGTCGCCCGAGGGGGTCACGATCACCGAGGCGGGCAGGGCCAGCGCGCCCACCACTTCCTCGAACCGGGCGGTGGCGGAGTTCAGCGGCACGCCGGGGGGCAGGTCGGCGCCGATGGTGGCCACCCGCTGGCGGTTCAGCCGCTTGATGGTGGCCGGACCTTCCGCCACGGTGATCTCGGCCACGGCCGACAGGGGCACCATGACCCCGGTGCGGGTCTGGATCTGCAGGGAGGCGATGCGGTCCAGATCCTCGCGCGCGCTGATGTCCAGCCGCACCCGCACCGGGATCAGCCGGTTGTCGGCCGAGAGCTTGGCCAGGGCCGCGTCGAAGTCGCCGATGGTGGCCACCCGCACGGTGGCGGCGATGGCCTGGGTGGTGATGCCCAGCCGCGCCGCCTCTTCCAGCCGCGGGGTGATCTGGATCTCGGGCCGGGGCAGCGTGGCCTCGGAGGAGACGTTGGACAAGAGCGGCTCGTCGCGCAGGGCGGCCTCGATCTGGCCGATGGCGGCGACCAGATCCTCCTCGCTGGGCGAGAGCAGGTTGTAGGACACCGGCCGGCCGCCGCCGCCCGGCCCCACCAGCTTGAAGGCCCGGATGTCGGGCACCACGGCCAGCCGGTCGAAGACCTCGGCCTCGATCACGTCCTGCGGCTTGGTGCGGGCCTCGGAGACATGCACCGGCACCATGTGCCCCACGAAGGGCAGGCGCGAGGCGATGTCGGTCAGCTTGCTTTCCAGCGACACGTCGCGCTTTTCCAGCAGCACCAGCACGTTGGCCCGCCGCACGTCGCGGTCGCCCAGGGGCGAGGAGCCGCCGATCACCAGCACCCGCTCGATCCCCCCGACCCCCTCGATGGCCCGGCGCATCGCCTCGGTGGTGCGCTCGGTCTCGGCCAGCGTCGCGCCGGGGGGCAGTTCGACCGAGATGGCGAAGCGGCTCTCGTCGTCGGGCGGGAACAGGTTGCCCGGCACCTGCATCATCGCGCCCACCGAATAGATCACCACGAAGACCGCGGCGACGAAGGTCAGGTAATAGGCCGGGAAGCGCAGCCTTGTGCCCGGGATGCGCGGCACCGCGGTGGTGTGCCGCACGATCCACAGATAGCCGCGCATGATCAGGCCGTCCCTGTGGCCGCCCTCCTCGTGCAGCGCGTCCTTGCCGCGCATCAGATAGGCCGCCATCATGGGCGTGATCAGGCGCGCGACCAGCAGCGAGAACAGCACCGCGATGGCCACGGTCATCCCGAACTGGCGGAAATACTGCCCCGGGATCCCGGGCATGAAGCTGACCGGCACGAAGACCGCGACGATGGTCATCGCGGTGGCGATCACGGCGAGGCCGATCTCGTCCGCCGCCTCGATCGAGGCGCGGTAAGGGGATTTGCCCATCCGCATGTGCCGCGCGATGTTCTCGATCTCCACGATGGCGTCGTCGACCAGGATGCCGGTGGCCAGCGTGATGGCCAGGAAGGACACCAGGTTCAGCGAGAAGCCCAGCATCTCCATCAGCCAGAAGGTGGGCACGGCGGAAAGGGGCAGGGCCACGGCGGCGATCAGCGTGGCGCGCCAGTTGCGCAGGAAGGCCAGCACCACCAGCACGGCGAGGATCGAGCCCTCGATCAGCGTGTGGATGGCGGATTCGTAGTTGCCGCGGGTGTAATAGACGGAATCGTCCACCAGCGCGATGCCGACCTCGGGGTGCTTGGCGCGCACCTCCTCCAGCTGGGCCGAGACGGTATCGGCCACCGAGACCTCGGAGGCGCCCTTGGAACGGTAGACGGCGAAGGCCACGATCTGCTGGCCGTCGTTCTTCACGAAGCTGCGGGGCTCGGTATAGCTGTCGGACACGGTGCCGAGGTCGGACAGCCGCACGTAGCGGCCCGAGGGCAGGGCGATGGTGGCATTGGCCAGCCGCTCGGCGGTGTTCTGGTTGCCCAGCGTGCGGATCGACTGCTCGCCCGTGCCAAGCTCCGCCTTGCCCGAGCCCATGTCGGCATTGGTCAGCGCCAGCTGCTGGCTGACTGCCAGCGCGGTGATCCCGTAGCTGCCCAGCTTCACCGGGTCGAGCTCGATCAGGATCTCGCGGTCCACCCCGCCATAGCGGCTGACCCGGCCGATCCCGGGCCGGCCCTGCAATGACCGGGTGATCGTGTCGTCCACGAACCACGACAGCTCCTCCAGCGTCATCCCGGGCGAGGTGACGGCATAGGTCAGGATCGCCTGCCCCTCCACGTCGATCTTGGCGACGATGGGGGTCTCCACCTCCGCCGGCAGGTCGCCGCGGATGCGGTCGATGGCGTCCTTCACATCCTGCACCGCCTGGTCGGTGGGGATCTCCATGCGGAACTCGACCGCGGTGGTGGAGATGCCGTCGGCCACGGTGGAGCTGACGTTCTTGACCCCGTTGATGCCGGCCACGGCATCCTCGATCTCCTTGGTCACCTGGCTTTCCAGCTCGGCCGGCGCCGCGCCGGCCTGCGCCACGGTGATCGAGACGAAGGGCACGTCGATGTTGGGGAAGCGGGTGATCGGCAGGGTGTTGAAGCTCTGCCAGCCCAGCACCATGAGCAGGAAGAACGCCAGGAGCGGCGCCACCGGATTGCGGATCGACCAGGCGGAGAAGTTCACTGGCGCGCCCCCGTCAGTTGGCCGGCCCCGCCGCGACCGGGTTGATCCGGTCGCCGGGCCGCACGAAGGATCCGGCCTTGGTCACCACGCTGTCGCCGGGGGCAAGCCCCTCGGCCACCTCGACCCAGCCGGCCGAGCGGATGCCGAGCGTGACCGGCGCGCGTTCCACCACCCCGCCCCGCACCCGCATCACCGCGGGCCGGCCCTCGAAGGTTCCGATGGCGGTGACCGGCACGGCCAGCGTCTCGCGCTCGGCCACGGTGATCGTGGCCTCGACGAACATGCCGGCCCGCAGCGCCTCGGACCCCGCGACGGCGATCCGGGCGCGGCCGAGGCGGGTGGCGGGGTCGATGGCGGGCTCGACCAGCCGCACCTCGCCCTCCAGCGGCCGGGCCAGGCCCGCGGCGCGCAGGGTGGCCCTCTGCCCCGGGGCCAGCCGCAACAGGTCGCTTTCCGAGACCTCGGCCCGCAGTTCCAGCGCCCCGTCCTTTTCCAGCACGAACATCGGCTGGCCGGCGGCGCTGGCGATGGCGCCGATCATGGCGTTGCGGGCAACGATCTTGCCGGCGTAGGGGGCCTTGACCTCGGTCCGGGTCAGCATGAGCTCCACATTGGCCAGCTGCGCCTCCGACAGCGCCAGCTGCGCGCGGGCCGCCTCCAGCGACTGCCGCGCCACCATCACCCGGGCGGTGGAGGCCACGGCGTTGGAATTCGCGGTGTCGGCCGCGGCCTGCGAGGCGGTGCCCTGCTCGCGCAGCCGCCGGGTGCGCTCGGCCACCCGCTCGGCCTCGGCCGCGCCGGATTCGGCCTCCAGCAGCTGCGCCTCGGCCTGGGCGATGGTGGCGCGCGAGGCGGCCAGCGAGGCCAGCGCCTGCGACCTTTGCAGTTCCAGCGAGGCCTTGGACAGCACTGCCAGCACCTGCCCGGTCTGCACGCTGTCGCCCACGTCGGCCAGCAGCGCCTCGATCGGCTGACCCTCGATCAGCGGCTGGACCAGCACCTCCTCGACCGCGGCGACGAGGCCCGAGGCGATGATGCGGTCGGTCATGGTGCGGGAGCCCACGGTCGAGACCGCGATGGCCGGCAGCACCGGCGCGGCGGCGGCGGCGGGCTCGGGGGCGGCCTCGGCCAGCGCGGCGCCCGGGGGCAGGGCCAGCGCCAGGGCGAGGACGAGGGCGGGAAATGCGCGCATCGGTCAGGCTTTCCCGGAAAGTTCTTCGAGTTCGGAGAGCACGTCGTCGATGCTCTTCAGGATCAGCGCGTGCAGGCCCGGGTCGGGCGAGGTGTCGTTGCGCATGGCCGCGGCCTTCACCATCAGCACGATGAAGCGGGCGTGCGGCCGGAACCGCTGCGCGGTCTCGGCAGCGCCGAGCCCGGTGACCCGCGCGAAGATGGCGATCAGCCGCTCGACCACCGTGTCCTCCATCCGCCCGCAGGTCGCCGCCACGTCCGACTGGCGCAGCGCGGCGGCCGAGATCTCGGCCCGCAGCCGGCAGTCGTCGTGGTCGAGCGTGGTGAGGTGCCGGGCGATGCCGGCCCTGAGCGCGGCCATGGTGTCCTCGGCCTGCAGGATGCGGTCGAAGTCGCCCTCGATCTCGGCGATGTCATGGGCGACCATGGCCTCGACGATGGCGGTCTTGGAGGGGAAGTAGCGGTAGAAGTTGCCCACGCTGATCCCCGCCGCGCGCGCCAGATCCTGCATCGAGGTGCCGTCGAAGCCCTTGCGGGCGAAGGCGGTGCGGATGCGCGCGAGGATCTCGGCGCTGCGCTCGTCGGCCGGCGAGGGGGCCGGGGCGGCGGTCAGGTCGGGCGTGGCGATGGTCATGGCGGGCCGCAAGAATGAACATTCATTCACGCCCAGATAGCGATTGCCGCGAAAAGTGCAAGCGGGAACGGCGGGAAATCGCTGCGGCGCGGAAACGGTGTGCCGCGTCGGGGGCCTCCCGCCCCCTCGGCCTGACGGCCTGCGGGCGTTGGGCCGGGCAAGGGGGGCTGCCGCCCCCCTTGGCCCCCCCGCGCGCCTTTCCTGTGGAGGTGGTCCCGGTGGCATGCCCCGGGGCGCTGCCCCGGACCCCGGGATA
>JBBCJM010000193.1:0-9117 GCA_037190175.1 Paracoccaceae bacterium
CGCGGCGGCCTCGGCCAGCGCGGCGTCGGCGACCAGCAGCGCGGGGCGGATATAGCGCACCTGCGCCGCGGCCTCGGCCAAGGGCAGGTTGTCCTTGAACGGCACGAAGGCCACGCCCAGCTGCTGGGTGGCGAAGAACACGTCGATCTCGTTGAGCGACATCGGCCCCCAGAACATCAGCCGGTCGCCCCGCCGCAGGCCCAGGCCCCGCAACGCGTTCGCCATCCGCCGGGCGTCGGCCAGCGAGCGGGCGAAGGTCCGCGTCTCGTCCCCCAGCGTCACCGACAGCCGGTTGGGCACCGCGGCCGCCGCGAGGTCGAGGATCCGCCCGACAGTATGCTCGAATCTCACGCCGGTCTCCCCTTCCGCGACGTGGGGCGGATGGTAGCGGCGGCGCGGTTCGGGTCAACGGTTTTCTATCCTGTCAAGAAATCTCCCGCGGCCCCGCGCCCTCGAAGAACAGCACGGTCATCGCCTCGGCCAGCCGCGAGGGGGGCGAGATCTCCGAGCGGAACCACTCGACCGACCAGTTCATCGCGCCCAGCATCAGCATCCGCAGCATGGTCATGTCGATGTCGCTGCGGATCTCGCCGGCCGCCGCGGCCTCGTCCAGCAGGCTGCGCCAGATCGTGTTGATGTCGCGGCTGATGTCGATGGCCCGGGCCCGCACCTCGGGCGAGATCTGCGAGGCGATGCGGTGATCGGCGCGCACATAGTCGTCGTCCTTCAGGATATGCGTGAGGTAAACGGTGAAGGCCGTCTCCAGCCGCTTGCGCTTGCTGGTCTCGGGCGGCAGCGCGGCCAGCGCCTCCTTCAGCGCGGCGGCGACCCGGGCGGGGACATGGCAGATGATGTCCGAGACCAACTCTTCCTTGTTGTCGTAGTAGTAATAGAGGCCAGTCAGGTGCATCCCCGCCCGCTGGGCGATGTCGCTGAGCCGGGTCAGGCTGTAGCCCCGTTCGGCGAAGAGCGCGGCCGCGGCGTCGAGGATCTGCTGGCGCGTCGCCTCGGCCTTGCGGGTGGCCTTGCGCCCCAGCGCCTTGCGGCTGACGTGTTCGGCGATGGGGGGCGGGGGATCGGGGCGGGTCATCCCGCCATAGTCACCATCGGCCCGGCCGCCGTCAATCGGGGGCGGGGAGGCGTGGATTTATAGTTGACATAGAAAAGACTCACCCCTAGCCTTGATCCCAGCGGGGAGGCCGGGACATGGAATACGAGACCTTCGTCTCGGGGATCGGCGGGCAGGGCATCCAGCTGGTGTCCAAGATGCTGGCCATGGCCGCGATGGACGCCGGCCACCACGTGATGCTGAACGGGGTCTATGGCGGCGAGATGCGGGGCGGCAAGTCGCTGGCCACCGTCATCATGGGCGCCCGGCCGCTGCGGGCGCTGCCGGTCACGCCGCAGGCCTCGGCGGCGGTGGTGCTGCATTCGAACTACTGGGACGAACCGCGGGCCCGGCTGCGCCCCGATGCGCTGATCGTGGCGGATGCCGAGTTCTCGGCGAACGTAGGCGCCGCGCCGGGGCAGGTGCTGCTCGAGGTGCCGGCCACAGGGCTGGCGCGCGAGATCGGCAATCCGCTGGTCTGCGGGATGATCCTGGTCTCGGCCTTTGCCGCGGTCACCGGGCTGGTCGACACCCCCCGGCTGGTGGCGGCGATGCGCGCGCTGGTGCCGGCCCACCGCGCCCAGCATCTGACCACCAACGAACAGGCGCTTCTGGCCGGGGCCGCGGCGGTGCGGCCCTTGAGCCACCCCGTGCACCTCGCAGCGGGGCAGGCGGCATGAGCGCCGCCCCGCAGTCGAGCGGCACCGTGCTGATCGCCGCGGACCGCTGCAAGGGGTGCGAGCTCTGCATCCCCGCCTGCCCGCCCGGTGTGCTGTCGATGTCGGTCGAGAAGAACGCGCTGGGCTATCTCTACCCCGTGCTGGCCGAGGGCTGCACCGGCTGCACCGCCTGCGCGCTGGTCTGCCCCGACTATGTGTTCGAGGTCTACCGGATTGTCCGTCAACCCGAGGTGCAGCGATGACCCGTGTGTTCTGCGACGGCAGCGAGGCCATGGCCCGGGCGGCCATCGCCGCGGGGCTGCGCTTCTATGCCGGATATCCGATGGCGCCCTCCTCGGACATCCTGGAACAGCTGAACGGCCGGCTGCCCGGCACCGGCGGGGTCTGCATCAGCGCCGAAACCGAGATCGAGGCGGTGAACATGGCGCTGGGCGCGGCGATCACCGGGGCGCGGGCGGCCACGGGCTCGACCGGGCAGGGCGTGGCGCTGATGCAGGAGGCCATCGCCGAATGCGCCCTGCACGAGACGCCGCTGGTCGTCTTCACCGTGGGGCGGATGCAGCAGGACTATTTCCAGTCCACCCGCGGCGGCGGCTGGGGCGACTATCGCACGATCTGCATGGCGCCCAAGGATGTGCAGGAGGCCTTCGCGCTGACCCAGCGCGCTTTCCATCTGGCCGACAAATACCGGATGCCGGCGATCCTGCTCACCGACGGGATGCTGGCGCGCACGCAGGTCAGCGTCGATCTAGCGCCGCTCGACTTCGGCCCGCTGCCGCCCAAGGACTGGGCGGTGGACGGCACCGGCACCGGCACCGGGCGGTCCAAGACGCACTGGACCTGGGCCGAGGGCAAGGTCAACAACCCCGGCCCCGGCCCGCAGGCGCACTGGTCCGGCCTGGCCGAGAAGTTCGAGCGGGTGGCCGAGGCCGAGGTGCTGTGGGAAACCGTGCACACCGAGGGGGCCGAGGTGCTGGTGGTGGCCTTCGGCACCGCGGCCAAGTTCGTGGAATACGTGGTGGAGGAAATGCGGGCCGAGGGGCAGCGGGTGGGCCTGTTCCGCCCCGTCACGCTCTGGCCCTTTCCCTATGACGCGCTGGAGCAGGCCGCCGCGGATGCCCGCGCGGTGGGGGTGTTCGAGCTGAACGCGGGCCAGATGATCGACGACGTGCGCATCGCCGTGTCCGACCGCCGCCGGGTGCAGCCCATCGGCGGCATCTCGACCGACCGCTCGGGCCTCAGCATCGGCGAGTTGCTGGACGCCCCCGTGGTGCGCCGGCGGATCGAGGCCCTGATGACAGGAGCGAAGGCATGACCGTTGCAACGCCCCCGCCGCCGGAGAATGCGGTCAAGCGCGCCCCCTTCGGCCCCCGGATGCTGCTGAGCGAGGAGCACCACCTGTGTCCCGGCTGCGGCCATCCGGTGGCGCTGCGGGTGATCCTGGAGGTGCTGCAGGACCTGCAGCTGGACGGCCGCGCGGTGGGCATCTTCGGCCACGGCTGCTCGGCGCTGATGATCGGCCAGATGGACGTGGACCTGAACCTGGCCCTGCACGGCCGCGCCCCGGCCACGGCGACCGGGGTCAAGCGGATGCTGCCCGACACGCTGGTCTTCACCATGCAGGGCGACGGCGACATGGTGAGCGAGGGCCTGGCCGAGGTGATGCACGCCGCTGCCCGCAGCGAGAAGATCACCTGCCTGCTGCTGAACAACGGCGTCTTCGGCGACACCGGCGGGCAGATGACCGCGGCCTCGGTGATCGGCCAGCGCACCAAGACCGCGATGGAGGGGCGCAGCGCCGAGTTGCACGGCTATCCGATCCCCATCGCCCGGGTGATCGCGGGGCTGGACGGCGTGGCCTATGTGGCGCGCGCCTCGGTGCACAACGCGGCCGGGGTGACGATGGCCAAGCGGTTCGTCCGCCGCGCCTTCGAGCATCAGTTGCAGCGCACCGGCTTCTCGCTGGTCGAGATCCTCACGATGTGCCCCACCGGCTGGGTCAGCAAGCCCGGCGAGGGCCCCGGCTACATGATGGAGACGCTGGGCAGCCAGCTGGGGCTGGGCGAGTTGAAGGACAGCCTCGCCCCCGCCTGACGCAACCCGACCACCCCCTGAAGGACCGGCGCGCGCCTCCGCGGGCCGCCGGCTGCGTGTGCCCATGACCTTTGTCGTCACTGACGCCTGCATCGCCTGCAAATACACCGACTGCGTCGAGGTCTGCCCGGTGGACTGCTTCTACGAGGGCGAGACCATGCTGGTGATCCACCCCGACGAATGCATCGACTGCGGGGTCTGCGAGCCCGAATGCCCGGCGGACGCGATCCGCCCGGACACCGAGCCCGACCTCGAGCAATGGGTGGAGTTCAACCGCAAGTACGCCGAACGATGGCCGGTGATCGTCGCCCGCAAGGACCCGCCCGCCGATGCCGACGACTGGAAGGGGGTGGCGGGCAAGCTCGACCGCTTCTTCTCCGAGGCGCCGGGTGGCTGACTGCCGCTCAGACAGCCAGATACCGCTCGATCAGGTCGCCCGAGGCGTCGAATTCGGCCCAGGTGCCGGAGAAGACGATGGCCCCGGAATCCAGCAGCATGACGCGCGAGGTGCATTGCCGGGCGAACCACACGTTCTGCTCGCCCAGAAGCAGCGCCGTGCCGCAGGCGTCGCAGGCCTCGATGATCTTGGCCGCCATGTCCTCGACGATCACCGGGGCAAGGCCCTCGGTCGGCTCGTCCAGCAGCATCAGCCGTGGCCGCGCGGCGATCGAGCGCGCCACCGCCAGCATCTGCTGCTGCCCGCCCGAGAGCTGCCCGCCCCTCCGGCCGACCAGATCGACCAGCATCGGAAACATCGCCACCACCTCGTCCACCGTGGGCAGGCCGGTCTTGCGCCCGGTGCCCTGCTGGGCCAGCCGGATGTTCTCGGCTACGGTGATATGGGTGAAGATGCGCCGGTCCTCGGGCACCAGCGACAGGCCCAGCCGCACCCGGTCGCGGGCGCTGGTGCGCCCCAGCGGCCTGCCGTCCAGCCGCACCTCGCCGCGCACCGTGGGGCCGGCGTTCATGATGCTTTTCAGGAGCGTGCTCTTGCCCGCGCCATTGCGCCCCAACACCGACACCCGCTCGCCCGCCGCCAGCGTGAAGGAGATGGAATGCAGGATATGCGCCTGCCCGTAGAAGGCATCGACCCCCGTCAGATCAAGCATTCTGGAACCCCTGGCCGAGATAGACCTTGCGCACCGTCTCGTCGTCGCGCACCGCCGCGGGCTCGCCCACCGCGATCACCCGGCCGTAGTTCAGCACCATCAGCCGGTCGGCCAGTTCGAAGATGATGTCCATGTCGTGCTCGGTCATCACGATGGTCATGCCGGTCTCGGCCTTCAGCCGCATCAGAAGCCGCGTCATCTCGCGCCGGTCGGTGGGCGACATGCCGGCGGTGGGTTCGTCCAGCATCAGGATGGCGGGCCGGGTGGCCAGCGCCACGCAGAATTCCAGCCGCTTGCGGTCGCCGTGCGACAGATACTGCGCCTCGTCGTGCCAGCGCGCGCGGGGGAAGCCCAGCCGGTCGAGGATGCCCTCGGCCTCGGCGCGCACCTCGGCGGTGGGGGTCCAGCTCCACCACGGGCCGGGGCTGCCGCCCTGATAGCGGATGCGCGCTTCGATGGGGATCACCACGTTGCTGAGCAGGTCGAGCTCGGAGAAGATCCGCGCCACCTGGAAGGTGCGCCCGAACCCCAGCCGGGCGCGGCGAAAGGCGGGCAGCGCGGTCACGTCCTGCCCGCGGAAGCGCACGGTGCCGGCGCTGGGCGGCCGCTCGCCGGTCAGCACCTTGAAGAGCGTGGTCTTGCCCGCGCCGTTGGGGCCGATGATGGCGAAGGTCTGGCCCTCGGCCACCTCCAGCGAGACGCCGTGCAGCACCTTGAGCGCGCCATAGCTCATCTCGATGTCGCGGACCTCGAGGATCATCTGCCTTCTCCTTCGGCGATGTCGCGGCGCCGGCGCAGCGCGTGCAGCGCGCCGAGGATCCCGCGCGGCGCCACCAGCACCACGATCAGCAGGCTGGCGCCGATCATGATCTCGGACAGGCCCACGAAGGTGCGGGTGAAGTAGTTCAGCGCGGCGAGGCCCAGCACGCCCACCACCGGCCCCCAGAAATGCCCCACCCCGCCCAGCAGCGTGGCGAAGATCGGCTGCGCCGAGAACAGCCAGTTCACGTAGTCGGGGCTGACGATCTGCGCCCAGGGCGCCAGCAGCGAGCCGGCGATGGCCGCGAAGCCGCCCGACAGGGTGAAGGCCAGCACCCGCAGGCGCCAGATGTCGATGCCCACGAACTCGGCCCGCTCGGGGTCGATGCGCACGGCCTGCATGGTGCGCCCCAGGGGCCCGTGCACCACCAGCCAGATCAGCCCCGCGGCCACCATCCCCACCAGGATGACGAAGTAATAGCTGACCAGCGGCCGGGTGAGGTCCAGCGTGACGAACCACAGGTCGATCACCGGCCGGGGGATGGCCGACAGCCCCTCGTCATGGCCGAGGTAGCCGGAATAGGAGATCAGCACCACCACCAGCTGCGACAGCGCCAAGGTCAGCACCGAGAACTGGATGCCGTTGGCGCGCCGCAGCACCACGATGGCCACCAGAAAGGCGGCCAGCGCCCCCATGGCCGCGGCCAGCGGCAGCACCAGCAGGAAGTTGATCTCCCACCCGTGGCGCAGCGCCGCTCCGGCGGTATAGGCGCCGATCCCGAAGAAGGCGGCATGGCCGAAGGAGACCAGCCCCGCATAGGAGAACAGGATGTTCCACGACAGCGCGAAGACGATCTGGATCATCGCGAAGCCGGCGATGAACACCAGCCCGGGGTGGACCAGGAACGGCGCCAGCAGGAAGGCCGCCAGCAGCACCAGCAGGGACAGTCGCGCGGCGATCTTCATTGCGAGAGTTCCGGATAGATGCCCTGCGGGCGGATGAGCACGAGGATGATCAGCAGCGAATAGGTCGCGATGCCGGGCACGCCGGGGAAGACCACCGAGTTCAGGCTTTCCGCCAGGCCGAAGACGACCGAGGCGATGAAGGCGCCGCGGATCGAGCCCAGCCCTCCCACGATCACCGCGCAGAAGGCCAGCAGCAGGTAGGAATGCCCCAGATCCAGCGACAGCGCCTGGTTGGGCACCAGCAGCCCCCCGGCCAGCCCCGCCAGTGCGAAGGCCACGATGACCGCGAAGAGCTTCATCCGCTGCACCCGCAGGCCCGAGACGTTCGCCATCCAGGGGTCGCGCGCCACGGCCAGCAGGAGCTTGCCGAACCACAGCCGGTTCAGCCCGATCTCCAGCGCCAGGAAGATCGCGACGCCCGAGGCGATGATGAACAGGCCGTAGACCGAGATCGGCATTCCGCCCAGGAAGATCATCCCGCTCAGCGCCTGGGGCGGATAGATGGCATGGACGGCCTGGCCGAAGGCGATCTTGGTGATGCCGTTGGACAACAGGAGAATGCCGAAGGCCGCCATCAGCGTATATTCCGCGGGCACCCCGGCCAGCCGGCGGAACACCGCGAAATCGGCCACCACCCCGATGGCGCCGATCAGCATCGCGGCGACCAGCGCCGCTCCCAGGAAGGCGGGCAGGGAAGAGGCCTCCTGCCCGGTCAGGGCATGGGCGGTATAGGCGCCGATCATGAAGAAGGCGCCATGGGCGAAGTTGAAGATCTTCATGATGCCGAAGGCCAGCGTCAGGCCGGAGGACACCAGGAAGATCGCCTGTCCCATGACCAGGCCGTTGAAGACCGCGTAGAGATAGAGCGAGGTCACGGATCGTCTCCTTGCGCCGCCAGCGCCCTGAGGTCGTTCTTCTGCACCTTGCCGATCGAGTTGACCGGCAGCGAGGCCACCACGCACAGCCGCTCGGGGAACTTCTGGCGGGCCAGGCCCACCGCATCGAGATGCGCGGTCATCTCGGCCATGCCGAAAGCCGCGCCCTCGGCCGGCAGCACGAAGGCCACCACCATCTCGCCGCGCTCGGGGTCGGGGATGCCCACCACCGCCGACTGGCGCACCGCCGGGTGGCGCGACAGCGCGTTCTCGATCTCCAGCGGGCTGATGTTCTCGCCCTTGCGGATGATGATGTCCTTCTTGCGCCCGGTGATCTCGACATAGCGGCCGTCCACCCGCCGGCCGAGGTCGCCCATGCGGAAGAACCCGTCGGCGGTGAAGGCGCTTTCGTCGTCGGCCGGGTCCAGATAGCCCAGCAGCATCTGCGGCCCGCGCACGAAGATCTCGCCCGGCGCACCCTTGGGGACAGGCTGGTCGTTGTCGTCGAGGATCCGCAGCTCGACCGCGATCTCGCCGTCGGTGCCGACGCGGGCGGCGGCCTCGGCGCGGTCGCGCAGGCCGGGGCAGACCAGCGGCACCTCGGTCGAGCCATAGGCGCGCGAGACCACGGCGTTGGGGAAACGGTCGAGCCCGCGCAGCACCAGTTCCGGCGGCACGCTGGCCCCGCCGCAGATGTAGCGCCGCAGGCTGTCCAGCCGCGAGCCCGCGCGGTCGGCGGCGGCGATCAGCCCGGCCAGGAAGGGGGTGGCGCCGGCCATGAAGCTGGCGCCCTGCGCGTCGATGGCGCGCACGGCGGCGTCCGCGTCCCAGCTTTCCGCCAGGATCGCGGTGCAGCCGGTCATCCAGGGAAATTCGAAGGCGTAGAGCGAGCCGCCGATATGGCCGATGGGCGAGGGGATATAAAGCCGGTCGTCCGGCCCGGTGCCCCAGAAGGCCGCGGTGCGCCGGATCAGCGCGTCGATGGCGGCATGGCTGTGCATCACCCCCTTGGGCCGGCCGGTGCTGCCCGAGGTGAAGAGCACCATCTTGGCATCCTCCGCCGGGGCCGGGGTCGGCGTGGCGGGCGGATGGCGCAGCAGCGCCTCGAAGGCCCCCGCCGCGGCCGGGTCGCCGCGCAGGGTGAAGACATGGGCCGGCGCGCCGGGCACCCGGGCTACCAGCCCCGGATGGTCGAAGCCGCGCCAGACATCGGGCACGAAGATCGCCTGCACCTCGCAGGCCGGCAGCATCACCCCCAGCTCGGCCTGCCGGTATATGGTCAGGAGCGGCACCAGCCGATAGCCGAACAGCGCGGCGGCCAGGTTGATGACGCAGGCCTCCCACCAGTTCGGCAGCTGGAAGGCGATTGCCGCGCCGGGGCCGATCCCGCGCGCCAGCAGCGCCCCGCCCAGCCGGCAGGCGGCGTCCAGCATCCCGGCCCGGGTGACGGCGCGGTCGCCGTCGATCACCAGCACGCGGTCGGGATCGCGCGCCGCCTCCTCCAGCGCGATTTCGCCCAGGCCCCG
>JBBCJM010000194.1:0-6029 GCA_037190175.1 Paracoccaceae bacterium
GGACCCCCCGCGGGCTATTTGTCAGAAGTGGTTCTGGCGGAGAGCCCCGGGGGTTTTGCACCCCCGGACCCCCGCAGGATATTTAAGACACCAAAGAAAGCAGGCGGGGTTTTCGGGGATCCCGAAATCCCCGGCGCTTTCCGCTCAGCCGCCGGTCGGGGGGGTGTTCGGGGCGGCGCAGACGCTGGTCAGCTGTTCGTAGCGCGCCACGATCCAGCCGGGCACGTCCTCGGGCAGGGTCTGGTCGATGTTGGTCTGGAAGGTGGCGAAGACCCGGGCCGAGCGCGAGCTGTCCACCATGGGGATCGAGTTCGGCCCCATGGCGAGGTCGTAGACGATGAAGGCGATCGCCACCAGCACGATCCCCCGCAGCACCCCGAAGAGGAACCCCAGTCCCTGGTCGAGCCCGCCCAGCACCGACCGCTGCACCAGCGAGGAGAACAGCGGCGCGAAGAGCGACGCCACGATCAGCCCCAGCGCGAAGACCGCGGCGAAGGCGGCGATCACGGAAAGTTCGCAGCTTTCCCCCAGGAAGTCGCCGATGAAGGGCGCCTCGCGCACCAGCGGCTGCACGGGGGCCGCGAACATGTAGGCCACCACCGCGGCGCCGATCCAGCCCAGGATCGCCAGCGCCTCGCGCACCAGACCCCGCGAATAGGCCAGGATCGCCGACAGCACGATGACCACGGCCACGATGCCATCGACCAGCGTAAAGCCTTCCATTGGGTCTCCTGTCCCTTTGCGGGCGGTGTCACCCCGCCCCGAACATCTCGCCGGCAAACGCGGTCAGGTCGGCCACCGGGCGCAGCGCGATGCCCGGCACCCCGGCCGACCCCGCCCGAGCCGGCGCGATCGCCTGTGAGAAACCAAGTTTCACCGCCTCTTTCAACCTGTTTTCCGCCTGCGCCACCGGACGCAGCGCGCCCGACAGGCTGATTTCCCCGAAAATCACCGTTTCCGGCGGGATCGCCACGTCCTCGCGGGCGGAAAGGAGCGCAGCCGCCACCGCCAGATCGGCGGCCGGCTCGGTGACCCGCAGGCCCCCGGCCACGTTCAGGAACACGTCGAGCCCGGTGAAGGGCAGGCCGCAGCGCGCCTCCAGGACGGCGAGGATGGTGGAGAGCCGCCCGCCGTCCAGCCCCACCGCCGTCCTGCGGGGGGTGCCGAGGGCAGAGGGGGCCACCAGCGCCTGGATCTCGGTCAGCACCGGCCGCGTCCCCTCGATCCCGGCGAAGACGGCCGAACCCGGCACCGCCACCCCGCGTTCGGAAAGGAACAGCGCCGAGGGGTTGGCCACTTCGGCCAGCCCCGCTCCGGTCATCTCGAACACTCCGATCTCGTCGGCCGGGCCGAAGCGGTTCTTGACCGCGCGCAGGATGCGGAAGGGATGGCCGCGCTCGCCCTCGAAATAGAGCACGCAGTCCACCATGTGCTCGACCACCCGCGGGCCGGCGATCTGGCCGTCTTTCGTCACATGGCCGACCAGGATGACGGCGACGCCCCGTTTCTTGGCGAAGGTCACCAGTTCATGCGCCGCCGCCCGCACCTGCGCCACCGACCCCGGCGCGGCCTCCACGCTGTCGAGCCAGAGCGTCTGCACCGAGTCGATCACCGCCAGCGCCGGCCGCTCGGCGTCCAGCGTGGCCAGGATGTCGCGCAGGGCGGTCTCGGCCCCCAGCCGCACCGGGGCATCGCCCAGCCCCAGCCGTTCCGCCCGCATCCGCACCTGCGCGGCGGCCTCCTCGCCGGAGATGTAGAGGCAGGGCAGCCCCCGGCGGCCGAAGGCGGCGGTGGCCTGCAGGAGCAGGGTGGACTTGCCGATCCCCGGGTCGCCGCCCAAGAGCACCGCCGAGGCCGGCACCAGCCCGCCGCCCAGCACCCGGTCGAACTCCGCCAGGCCCGAGACCGCGCGGGGCGGCGGCGGTTCGGCGGCGGCCAGCGAGCCCAGCGGGATCGGCCGGCCCCTGGCGCCGCCCGACAGCGGGCCGGCGGCGGGCGCCTCCTCGACGATGGTGTTCCAGCCGCCGCAGGCCTCGCAGCGGCCGGCCCATTTGCGGTGGACGGCGCCGCAGGCGGTGCAGGTGAACTGGGGCAGGGCGCGGGCCATGCCGCCTGTTTGCCCGCTGCCGCCGCGGCGCGCAAGGCGGGCAGCCGGTAACGGCGCGTTAGGGAATCGCTGCTAGCTCTGCCCCTGCCGGGCGACCGGCGCGCTGCTTGCAAAAACGCGTGACCTACACCCACCCCAAGCCCCGGCGGCCGCAAGGCCGGCGGGGCGACCCTTGTCCCCGGCACCGGCGCGGGGCTATGGGAACGGCGCAGCAGCCCGGAGCGCCGATCCGATGACCAGTCCCCCCAATCCCGCCCCGCCCATCGCGGCCTGGGTGGAGGGCCGGCTGCAACCGATGGACAAGCTGGAGGTGCATCGCCGCGGGTTGCGGCACCCCGCGGTCTCGGTCTTCGTGCTGCGCGGGCGCGAGGTGCTGATCCAGCGCCGCGCGGCGGGGAAGTACCATACCCCCGGGCTCTGGGCCAACGCCTGCTGCACCCATCCGCACTGGGGCGAGGATCCGGCCGCCTGCGCCACCCGCCGGCTGGCCGAGGAACTGGGGATCGCGGGGCTGCCGGTCGCCCCCGCGGGGCAGGTGGAATACCGCGCCGCGGTGGGCGGGGGCCTGACCGAACACGAGGTGGTCGAGGTCTTCGCCGCCGAGGCCCCCGCCGGGCTGCGCCTGGCCCCCGATCCGGCGGAGGTGGCGGATACCGACTGGATGGAGTTCGACGCGCTGGCCGCCGCGGTGCGGGCGGAGCCGGGCCGCTTCACCCCCTGGCTGCGGCTCTATCTGACCGACCATGCGGCCCGGCTGTTTCCCGACCTGGCGCCGCCGCCCTGACCGCTGGCGGGGGTCAGCGGGACAGGCAGTCGGCGATCCCCTCGGCCAGCCCGCCCAGCAGCGCGGCATAGAGCCCGGGCCCCGGTTCCAGCGTCATCCCCTCGGGGTCGAGCGCGGGGCCCAGTCGCGCGCCCGCGGCCTCGGCCAGTTGCGCGGCCAGCCGGGGGTCGTGGTTGGCCTCGGGGAAGACGCAGAGGTTCTGCGCCCCGATCTCCGCCTGCAAGTCCCGCAGCCGGGCGGCGCCGGGGGCGGCGGCATCGCCCAGGCTGATCGACCCGGCCACGGTCAGCCCGAAATGCCCGGCGAAATAGCCGTAGGCGTCATGGAACACCACGAAGGGCTCGTCGTGCAGCGGTTCCAGCAGCGCGGCGATCCGCGCCTCCTCGGCCGCCAGCGCCTCCGCCGCGGTGGCGGCATTGGCGGCATAGGCGGCGGCGTTCGGGGGGTCCAGCCGGCCCAGTTCGCCGGCGATCAGCCCCAGCCAGTGGCGCGCATTGGCGGGGTCGAGCCAGGCATGGGGGTCGGTGCCCTCGTGGGAATGGCCGTGGTCGTCATGCCCATGATCGTCGTGCGCGTGGTCCTCGTCCTCCTCGTGGTCATGATCCGCATGGTCGTCGTGGTCGTGGCCCACGTGATCCTCATGATCGTGACCTTCCTCGCCATACTCCCGCAATTCCGTCCCCGGCGCGGCCAGCAGGCCCAGCCGCGGCACCTCCGGCCCCAGGCCCTCCAGCGCCCGCTCCAGCCACGGCGTGAGTTCCGGCCCCACCCAGACCACCAGCCCGGCCTCCTGCACCGCCGCGGCCTGGCTGGGGCGCAGGGCCATGTCGTGCGGGTTGGCCCCGCGTTCGGTCAGCAGCACCGGCGTGCCCAGGTCGCCCATCACCTGCGCCACCAGCGAATGCACCGGGGGGATGTCGGTCACCACGCGGGGCGGCTCGGCATGGGCGGGCAGGGCCAGGCTGGCCAGTGCCAGCGATATGGTATAACGCATCGGTTCGGTCCCTCGTCTTGGTCCACGCCCTGATGGATGTTATATCGTAACATGTCAACCGCCCCCGAGAACCCCATGCCCGACCCCGCCTTCCACCGGCACGATCATGCCCATTGCACCGCGCAGGTGATGGAGGCGGCCGAGGCGCTGGCCGCCGACCGCGGGCTGCGGCTGACCCCGGTGCGGCGCCGGGTGCTGGAGATCCTGGCCGAGGAACACCGGGCGATGGGCGCCTATGACGTGCTGCAACGGCTGGCGGCCGAGGGGTTCGGCAACCAGCCCCCGGTGGCCTATCGCGCGCTGGATTTCCTGGTGGAACAGGGGCTTGCGCATCGGGTGCAGCGGCTGAACGCCTTCGCCGCCTGTATGCACCCCGGGCAGGACCATTCCCCGATGTTCCTGATATGCGCCGGCTGCGGGATGCTGGCCGAGACCGACGCCGCCCCGGTGCGCGCCGCGCTGGAGGCGGCGGCGGGGGCCGCGGGCTTCGCGGTGGAGCGCAGTACGGTCGAGGTGCTGGGCCGCTGCCCGGCCTGCCGGCAGGGCGACGGATGCTGATCGAGGCGCGGGGGCTTGGCGTCGACCTCGCCGGCCGGCGGGTGCTGGAGCGGGTGGATTTCCGCATCCGCGCGGGCGAGATCGTCACGGTGGTCGGCCCCAACGGCTCGGGCAAGTCCACCCTCCTGCGCGCGCTGATCGGCATCCTGCCGGCCGCCGCGGGGCGGGTGGAGCGCGCCAAGGGCCTGCGGATCGGCTATGTGCCGCAAAGGCTGGCGCTGGACGGCACGCTGCCGATCACCGCCCGCCGCTTCCTGTCGCTGCCCCGCCGGGTGCCGCCGGCCGAGGCGCAGGCCGCCTTGGCCCGGGCGGGGGTGGAGGAGGTGGCGGAGCGGCAGATGAATGCGCTCTCCGGCGGGCAGTTCCAGCGGGTGCTGCTGGCCCGCGCCCTGCTGGGCCGGCCGCAGATCCTGATGCTGGACGAGCCCACGCAGGGGCTGGACCAGCCCGGCGAGGCGGCCTTCTACCGCCTGCTGGAGGAAGTGAGGCGGGATACGGGTGCGGCGGTGCTGCTGGTCAGCCACGACCTGCATGTGGTGATGGCGGCCTCGGACCGGGTGGTCTGCCTGAACGGGCATGTCTGCTGCGAGGGGGCGCCTTCGGTGGTCTCGGCGGCGCCGGAGTACCGGGCGCTGTTCGGGCTGGGCACGCAGGGGGCGCTGGCGCTCTATCGCCACGAGCACGACCATGGGCATGATCACACCCATACCCATGACCATACCCATGCGCATGGACACCATCATGCTGGATGACTTCCTGACCCGCGCGGCGCTGGCGGGCACAGGGCTGACGCTGGCGACCGGCCCCCTGGGCGCGCTGGTGGTGTGGCGGCGGATGGCCTATTTCGGCGATGCCACGGCGCATGCCGCGATCCTGGGCGTGGCGCTGGCGCTGGCGCTGCACCTGCCGGTGGGGCTCGGCACCCTGGCGGTGGCGCTGGCGATGGCGGGCACCGTCTCCACGCTTGCGGGGCGCGGCTGGGCGATGGACACCACGCTGGGCGTGCTGGCGCATTCGGCGCTGGCCTTCGGGCTGGTCGCGGTGTCGTTCCTGCCGGGGGTGCGGACGGATCTGACCGCGCTGCTGTTCGGCGACATCCTGACGGTGACCCGCGCCGAGGTGGGGTTCATCTGGCTGGGCTCGCTGGCGGTGGCGGGGCTGCTGGCCTGGCGCTGGCAGGCGCTCTTGACCGCGACGCTCTCCGAGGACCTCGCCCATGCCGCCGGCATCGACCCGGGGCGCGAGCGGCTGGTGATGACGCTGGCGCTGGCGCTGGTGGTGGCGCTGGCGCTGAAGGTGGTGGGCGCGCTCTTGATCGCTGCGCTGCTCATCATCCCCGCCGCCGCCGCCCGCGGGCTGGCCCGCAGCCCCGAGGGCATGGCGGCGCTGGCCGTGCTGGTGGGCGCGGGGGCGGTGCTGGGGGGGCTCGCGATGGCGCTGACCCTCGACACCCCCGCCGGCCCCTCCATCGTCACCGCCGCGGCGGTGGCCTTCGCGCTCTCGGCGGTCGCGGGGCGGCTGCGGGGATAGCCGCTCATCGAGCCTGCCGGCTCTCTTCGCTCGCGCGTCCCAGCGAAGAGAGCCGG
>JBBCJM010000195.1:0-9590 GCA_037190175.1 Paracoccaceae bacterium
GATCGGTGACCACGGTCACGAACTTGTGGTTCTTCGAGGCCGCCCGGATCATCGCCGGGCCGCCGATGTCGATGTTCTCCACGCAGTCGTCATACGATGCCCCGCGCGCCACCGTGGCCTCGAAGGGATAGAGGTTGACCACCAAGAGGTCGATCGGCCGGATCCCGTGCGCCGCCATGGCGACCAGATGCTCGTCGTCGTCGCGCAGGGCCAGGAGCCCGCCGTGCACCATCGGATGCAGGGTCTTCACCCTTCCGTCCATCATCTCGGGGAAGCCCGTCACCTCGGCCACGTCGGTGACCTCCAGCTCGGCCATCCGCAGCGCCCGTGCGGTGCCGCCGGTGGAGATCAGCTCCACCCCCCGCGCGGCCAGCGCACAGGCCAGGTCGATCAGTCCGCTCTTGTCGGAAACGGAGATCAGCGCGCGGCCGATCGGTACGGGATGCGACATCGGCGGGCCTCCTGCCTTGGCGCAGCGTCGGGTCAGACCGGGGGGCTGTCGCCCTCCAGGTCGCGGATGGCCAGCGGAGTATCCTTTGCCTTCGCCAAGGTCCAGCCGATGACCGCCCCCGGCCCGTCGAGTTCGGCCGAGAGGACGATCTGCCGCGCCGGGCGGGGGTGCAGCCGGCCCTTTTCCAGATAGGCCGAAGGCTCCAGCGTGAGCATCTGCCCATCCTGCGAGCGGAACACCCAGACCTCGCCCGAGCGCAGCACCACCGAGACCGCGGTCTCCCCCATGTCCAGCGAGACATCGGCATCCGGGTGCAGGTGGAAGCGCAGGGCGAAGCGCAGCCGCTCGCCCCCCCGGCGGTGCAGCACGGCGGCCAGCGTCTCGCGCTCGGCCGCGGTGGTGGCGGCCAGCGCGTCCTGCCCGGAGAGCCTGCGCCCGCTGCGCGAGAGCACCAGTTGCCGGGTATGGGTCAGGCCATGGGTGCGCGACCAGCCGTCATGGGCCAGGAACAGGCCCGGCCCCTCCTCGCCCTCGATCCGCCGGGCCATGACCACATGCGCCCGCTCCTCCAGCGCGTCGCCCAGCCCCCGGCCGAAGCGGGAGGAGGAATAGCCCTCCAGCGACAGGGTGGAATGGCTGGCGGTGGCCCGCCCGGCCCGCCGCCAGTCGCCCCCGAACTCGGCCCCCGAGCCGCAAGAGACGATCAGCGGCCGCCGGCCGGAGGTCAGCTCGAAGGCGAGGGTGGAGGCATGGGCCGAGAGCCCCGCCCGCCCCCCCGGCGGGTCGGCGGCGTCCACGATCACGCTGGTGCGCCCGCCCGAGAGCCGCATGAACCCCATCGCCGGGCCGGGTCCGGCCGAGCCCTTCACCCCCGCCGCCGCCAGCGCGGTGTCGAGCCGCCCCTCCGCCCCCCGGCCGCCGCCGTGGAACCGGGCCAGGCCCCCGTCGGCATGGCGCAGGCTGCGCAGGGCGGGGGCGATGCGGGCGGTGGCGGCGGTGATGCCCGCGGGCACCGCGCGGCCGGCCTCCGCCAGCGCCTGCGTGGCCCAGATCAGCAGGGTGAAGACCTCCAGCAGTTCCTCGGGGTTGCGGGTGGGGATGCCGCCCTGCGCGTCGATCACCTGGCCCGCCTCGGCCTCCAGCGCGATGACCGCGGCGCCCACCCGCGCCTCGGTCCCGGTCAGCGCCAGCGCGGCATAGATCAGCCCGGTCAGCGCCTCGAAAAGCGGCAGCCCGGGGCCGGCGGCGTGCCAGCGGCGGTCGAGGAAGCCCACCTGCGCCGACAGCGCGGCGAAGAAGGCGCGGGTGTCCTCGGACGGCCGGCCCGACAGCAGGAAGGGCGCGTGGTTGATCAGCCGGATCAGCCGGCGGCCGGTCAGGTCGGGCTCCCACCCCGGGCCGCGGCCACGGCCATAGCGGGCGATCCAGTCCCAGGTCCAGCCCTGCGCCCGGGCCTTGGCCGCGTTGTCGCCCAGCGCGGCCAGGTCGTCGAGCCAGGCGAAGCCCTGCGCCGCGGCCTGCGCCGCCGGGTCGGGCGGCAGCGCCTGCCAGAGGCTGGCCCCCCGCGCCTCGATCAGCCGGCCGGCCATCAGGAAATGCCCCGCCACGATCTGCCGGCCCCTTGCCACCAGCCCCAGCGTGCGCGGCTCGGGCTGCGAGACGAAGCCGGTGGCCGGCGGCACCTTGGCGGCGTTGCGCGCGGCCCGGGCATTGGCCCGACGCCAGGCCCAGCCCGCCAGCGTATCGCCCCAGCCCCCCGATCCCATCCGCCCGCCTCTCCTTGCCTCTCGCCGCCCTGTGCCCGGGTGGCCCCCGGAGTCTGGCGCCCGGCAGGATAGACCGGCGGGCAGGGCTTGTCATGGCGGCGCGGCAATGAGGCAGGCGCCGGGGGTTTCACACCCCCAGCCAGCGGTTCGCTCGAACCAATGGGGTAAACTACTGGCTACCTCGCGGGATACTTGGGCCAAGAAGAAGGACTGTTCGAGTCAGATTGTCCCCCTCCTGTTTTTCCCCCTTCCTGCTTTCATCTTGGCAGAAATACTCTCGGGGGGTCCGGGGGGCAGACGGCCCCCCGGCGCTCTCCACCCGCGCGACCTCAGCCCAGGGCCCGCTCCGCCGCCGCCCCCAGCCGCAGCAGGCGTTCCTCCTGCCCCGGGCCCGCCATCAGGGTGATCCCGGCCGAGGGCTGGCCGGTGGGCAGGGTCAGGGCGCAGCCGTCCATCAGGTTGCCGATCCGGGTGTTGCGCAGCGCCAGCAGGTTCTCGGCCACGTAATAGCCCTCGTCGGTCAGAAGCCGCGCGGCCTCGGGCGGCAGGATGGGCGAGGTGGGCAGGATCACCGCGTCGAACCCCGCCACCCGCGCCCGCCATTCGGCCCGCAGCCGCTCCAGCCGCCGCCAGCCCGCCACGTAATCCGCCGCCGAGACCCCGCCGCCCGCCCGGAAGCGGTCCAGGATGCGGGGGAACATCACCTGCGGAGACCGCTCGATGGTCTCGCGCCACAGCCCCCAGGCCTCGCCGGTGAAGAGCACCGGAGCCAGCTTCATCGCCTCGGCCACCTCCGGCGCCACCAGCCGCTCCACCCGCGCGCCGGCGCGGGACAGGCGGTCGGCCGCGGTCTCGAACCCCAGCCCCGGGCCCTCGCGCAGGTCGTCCAGCGCCACCGTCTCCAGCACCCCCAGCCTTTGGTCGGAGAGCGTGGCGCCCGCCAGATCCGCCCCCCGCCCGCCCTCCAGCGCGGCCAGCAGCAGGGCGCAATCCTCCACCGTGCGGGCGATCGGCCCCACGGTGTCGAACCGCAGGCACAGAGGCACCACCCCCGTCAGCGGCAGCCGCCCGTGGGTCGTCTTCAGCCCCACGAGGTCGTTCCACGCCGCCGGGATGCGCACCGAGCCGCCGGTGTCGCTTCCCACCGCCGCCGGGGCCAGCCCGTGGGCCACCGAGGCCGCCGCGCCGGATGACGATCCCCCCGGCACCCCCGCGGGGTCGTTGATGCAGGGCGGCGTGGCGGTCACCGGGTTGAGGCCCAGGCCGGAAAACGCCAGTTCCGACATGTGGGTCTTGCCCAGGCAGACCAGCCCCTGCGCCGTGGCGGTACGCAGCACCGGCGCGTCCTCGGCCGGGATCC
Organism: Paracoccaceae bacterium; assembly: GCA_037190175.1. Lineage (GTDB taxonomy): Bacteria > Pseudomonadota > Alphaproteobacteria > Rhodobacterales > Rhodobacteraceae > JBBCJM01. The sequence goes on from JBBCJM010000195.1 coordinate 3,578, forward strand.
GGCCCCGCAGCAGGGCGCTCCCGGCCTCGCAGGCCGCCCCCGCGGCGTCCACGTTGTCCTTCCAACTGACCGGCACCCCGTCCAGCGGGCCGATCCGCCGGCCCGCCCTGGCCCGGTCATGCGCCGCCATCGCCATCGACCGCGCCCGGCGCGGGGTGGTGCGGGCATAGATCCGGCCCCCCTCGGGATGCGCGGCGATGGCGTCCAGGAAGCGTTCGGTCAGTTCCAGCGGGCTGACCCGCCCCTCGCCGATGGCGCGGCCCAGCTCCGCCGCCGTCATGTCCAGCCAGTCCCGCGCCATTTTCCGCCCCCTTGCCTCGGCCGGAAGCTAGCGGCGGCGGGCCGCATGGACAATCCCGCCCGCTGCGCCATAGTCGGGGGCATGAACGCGACCCATGACCTGCTGATCGTCGGCGGCGGCCTCAACGGCCCGGCGCTCGCCCTGGCCGCGGCGCAGGCGGGGCTCAGCTCGGCGGTGATCGACCCCCGGCCGCTGCCGGCGCGGGCCCAGGCGGGGTTCGACGGCCGGGCCTATGCGCTGGCCGCGGCCGCGCGCCGGCGGCTGGCCGCGCTGGGACTGGGGCCGGGGCTGGCCCCGCTGTCCCTGCCGATCCTTGCGGTCAAGGCCGGCGACGGCCGGCCGGGGCAAGGGGCCTCGCCGCTCTTCCTGCATTTCGACGGGGCGGAGCTGGAGGAAGGCCCGATGGGCCATATGGTGGAGGATCGCCACCTCTACGCCGCCTTCAGCACCGCGATGGAGGGCTCGGCCCTGGTCACCCCCCTGCCCGGGCACCGGGTGGTGGCGCAGGAGGCCGGGCCGGCGGCGGCCACGGTCACGCTGGAGGACGGACGCCGGCTGACCGGCCGGGTGATCCTCGGCTGCGACGGGCGGGCCAGCGGCACCGCCGCCCGCGCCGGGATCCGCCGCATCGGGCGGGACTACGGCCAGAGCGCGCTGGTCGCGGCCATCGCGCACGAGCTGCCGCACGAAGGCGTGGCGCATCAGCTGTTCCTGCCCGAGGGGCCCTTGGCCATCCTGCCGCTGCCCGGGCCGGGCCACCGCTCCTCCATCGTCTGGAGCCAGCCGCGCGCGCAGGCCGAGGCCATCGCCGGCCTGCCCGACGCGGCCTTCATGGCCGCGCTGGCCCCCCGCTTCGGCGATTTCCTGGGGCAGATCGCGCTGGCGGGCGACCGTTTCTCCTACCCGCTCACCCTGTCGCTGGCGGAAAGCTTCGTCGCGCCCCGGCTGGCGCTGGTGGGCGATGCCGCGCATGGGGTGCATCCGGTGGCCGGGCAGGGGCTGAACCTCGGCTTGCGCGACGTGGGCGCGCTGGCCCAGGTGCTGGCCGAGGCCGCCCGGCGCGGCGAGGACATCGGCGCCCCCGACGTGCTGGCCCGCTACCAGGCCTGGCGCAGGTTCGACACGGTGACGCTGGCGCTGGGAATGGATGCGGTGGTCCGCCTTTTCTCCAACGACAACCCGCTGCTGCGCCCGCTGCGCGGCCTCGGCATGGGCGCGGTCACCGCCACCGGCCCGCTGCGCCGCGCCTTCATGCGCCAGGCCGCCGGGCTCAGCGGCGACCTGCCCCGGCTGATGCGGGGACAGCCGCTGTAGCACTCCTCTCCGCGCTTCTCTTTCGAGCCATAAATATCCCGGGGTCCGGGGCAGCGCCCCGGGGCTCTCCACCCGTACACCGCCCGAAGGAAAGGCGATGCGGGGGGTCCAAGGGGGGCGGCAGCCCCCCTTGCCCGGCCCAACGCTCAGAGCCAACGGCGATGAGGGGCGGGAGGCCCCCGGTCCCTGGCTCAGGCGAAGTGGATGGTCTTGACCTCGAGATAGTTGTCCAGCCCCTCGGGGCCCCCTTCCCGCCCCATCCCGCTTTCCTTGTAGCCGCCGAACGGGTGCTTGGGGTCCACGATCAGCCCGTTCACCGTCAGCCCGCCCGTCCGCATCCGGCGGCCGAAGGCATAGGCGCGCTCGGGGTCGGCGGAATAGACCGCGCCGTTCAGGCCATAGCTCGTGGCATTGGCCTTGGCGATGGCATCGGCCTCGTCCGCATAGCCGATGACCGAGACCACGGGGCCGAAGATCTCCTCCTGGAAGATCTTCATGTCGGGGGTCACGTCGCTGAACACCGTGGGTTCCACGAAGAACCCCTTGTCCAGCCCCGCCGGCCGCCCGCCGCCGCACATCAGCGTGGCGCCCCCGGCCCGCCCGGCCGCGATATAGCCCTGCACCCGTTCCAGCTGCCGCGCCATGGTCAGCGGGCCCATCTGGGTGGTCGGGTCGGAGGGATCGCCCACCTTGATCGACTTCACCGCCGGCAGGAACAGGTCCAGGAATTCCTGCTTGCGCGCCTCCGGCACCAGGATCCGGGTCAGCGAGAAGCAGACCTGCCCGGTGATCGGCATGGAATAGACCATCAGCGAGGGCAGCGCCTTGGCGAAATCGGCATCAGGCAGCAGCACCGCCGCCGACTTGCCGCCCAGTTCCAGCGACACCCGCGCCAGCCGCTGCGCGCAGACCTGGGCGATATGCTTGCCCGCGGCGGTCGAGCCGGTGAAGGCCACCTTGTCGATGCCGGGATGGCGGATCAGGTGGTCGCCGACCTCCCTCCCCGCCGGCACCAGGTTGAACACCCCCCGCGGCAGCCCCGCCTGTTCGATGCATTCGGCCAGGATATAGGCCTCCAGCGGCGTCTCGGGCGAGGGCTTGGCCACGAAGGTGCAGCCCGCGGCCAGCCCGGCGGCGATCTTGTAGGACAAGAGCACCATCGGCGCGTTCCACGGCGTGATCGCGGCGCAGACGCCCACCGGCTCCCTCACCACCCGCACTTTGCCGCCATCGTCGCGGCTGCGCTCGTCCACGAAGGGGTAGGTCTCGATCAGGTCGGCGTAGTAGTTGAAGAGGGTGGCGTTCTGCCCCACCAGCTTCTTGGTCAGGAAGATCGGCGCGCCCACCTGCGTGGTCCAGGCCTGGGCGATCTCCTCCAGCCGCGCCCCGATCAGGGTGGCGATGCGGCGCAGATAGGCGGCGCGTTCGGTGGGCGCCATCCAGGGCCAGGGCCCCTCGTCGAAGGCGCGCCGCGCGGCGGTGACGGCGCGGTCCACATCGGCCACGGTCGCCTCGGGGTAGCGGATGACCACCTGCTCGGTCACCGGCGAGACCACCTCCAAGAGCTTGTCGCCCGAGGGCTTCACCCAGGCCCCGTCGATGAAGAACCGCTCGGGCGCCTTCACCGCGCCGCCGGGCTGGGTCATCACGTTCATCGGTTTCTCCTCGTTGGATATCTTCACGTCCAGCAGCCGCGGCCCCTTCTGCCGCAGCATGTCGCGCAGCGCGCCGGCCAGGGCGAGGCCGCTGGTCACCCGGCCGGCGGGCACCCCCTGCGCCTCGGCCAGCTTCACGAAGTCCATGTGGCCGATGGCGCAGCCGTCGATGCGGCCGGCCTGCGCGCGTTCGGCGATGCCCCGCAGCACCCCGTACCCGCCGTTGTTCAGCACGATGACGAAAAGGTCGGCGTCATGCTCCGCCGCCGACCACAGCGCCTGCGGGGCATAGAGGCTGGAGCCGTCGCCCACCACCGCGATCACCGGCCTGCCGTTGCCGGCCCCGATGGCCGCCCCCACCGCCGCCGGCAGGCCGAAGCCAAGCCCGCCCGAGGCCGTGGCCATGAAGCCGCCCGGCCGCTCGATGGGGAAATGGTCGTGCAGCGCGTCGCGGGCCCCGGGCGCCTCTTCCACCACGATGCTGTCGGGGTCGCGCAATTCGGCCAGCATCTGGTAGAACAGCGCATAGCTGATGCCGGGGCTTTCCATCACCCGCGGCACCCGGCGCAGCGGCAGGTCCAGCCTTGCGGCGCGCAGGGTCAGCATCGGCAGCACCGCCTCCACCGCCGCGCGGATATCGGCGGGGAAGGCATGGCCCACCGCGGCCCCGGCCAGCTGTTTCGCGTCGTCGCCCACCAGCCACAGCTCCGTGCCCTCGGCCAGGTGCCCCGCGACGGTGCCGAAGTGATAGGTGAAGACCGGCGCCCCCAGCACCAGCACCAGGTCGGCGCCCTTGAGGCTGTCCATCAGCCCCGGCTGCGCCGCGGGCAGGAAGCCGGCGAACAGCGGATGCCGCTCGGGGAAGGACGCGCGCGAGGACATGGGCGCGGCCCAGACCGGGGCCTGCACCCGCTCGGCCAGCCGCACCACCGCCTCCCAGGCGCCGTCCAGATCGACCTGCGGGCCGACCACGATCGCGGGGGATTTCGCCTGCGCCAGCCGCGCGCCCAGCCTTTGCACCATGCCGAGGTCGGCGCCCAGCCGCAGGCCGACCTCACGCCGGGGCAGCGCAACCGCCCGGGCCTCCCAGTCGTCCAGCGGGATCGAGACCATCACCGGCCCGGCCGGCGGCAGCATCGCCATGTGGAAGGCGCGCGCGATGGCGGCCGGCACGTCCTCGGCCCGCGCCGGCTCGCAGGCCCATTTGACGTAAGGCTTGGGGAACTCGGTGGCGCTCTCGGCGTACAGGAACGGGTCGTGCGGCAGCAGCGTGCGCAACTGCTGGCCGGTGGTGATCACCATCGGCGTGCGGTTGCGGAAGGCGTTGACCACCGCGCCCATGGCATTGCCCAGCCCGGCGGCCGAATGCAGGTTGACGAAGGAGGGCCGGCCGGTCGCCTGCGCATGGCCATCGGCCATGCCGACCACCACCGCCTCCTGCAACCCCATCACGTAGTCGAAGCCCTGCGGCAGGTCGACGAACATCGGCAGTTCGGTCGAGCCCGGGTTGCCGAAGATGCGGCTGACGCCATGCTCGCGCAGGATGTCGAACACCGCCTGCCGCACGCTGGGCCGCTCGGTGGGCCGTGCCCCGACCATCGCCTGATGCAGGCGCGGAACGCTCTGGTTCATGTTGCCTCCACGGGGGCGGCCCTTTCGGCCGCCGTCCCCCTCCCGTCGATGACTATGGCCGATTCGTCCTGCCTTCGGAATTGCCAGTCCGGCCCGAAGCCATTACCTTCGGGCATGGCTTTCGACACCCGCTCCGCCACGCTGCTGCTGACCTGCGCCCGCACCGGCAGCCTGGGCCGCGCCGCGCAGGCTTTGGGGGTGACCCAGCCCGCGCTCTCCCGCCTGCTGCGGCGGCTGGAGGAGGATCTGGGTGCGCCGCTCTTCGACCGCACCACCCGGGGGCTGGTGCCGACCTTGTACGGCGAGGCGGTCCTGCCCTATGCCGAGCTGGTGACCGCCGAGATCGCCCGGGCGCGCGAGGTGGTGGCGGAGCTGAAGGGCGCCAGCCGCGGCCTCGTGCGGGTGGGCGCGGTGGCGAGCCTGGCCGGCAGCCTGATCGTGGCGGCGATCCGCGAGGTGCGGGCGCAAAACCCCGGCGTGCAGTTCCAGGTCAGCGAGGAGCTGGAGGACACCCTGCTGCGCGACCTGATCCGCGGCGAGATCGACCTGGCCGTCTCGCCCGCCGACTGGACCGACGAGGCCGTGGTGCCCGCCCTGCCCGAGACGCCGCAGGACGAGGTGGCGGTCTTCGCCCGCGCCGGCCATCCGCTGCGGGGCGCGGCGACGATGGCCGGGATGGCGGCGGCCGACTGGGCGCTGCCGCCGCCCGACAGTTCGGTCGCCCGCGAATGGGCGCGGCGGTTCCTGGCCGCCGGCCTGACCCCGCGGCCGCCGGTGATCTCCTCGCGCTCGGTGCAGGTGCTGCGGGCGGCGGTGCTGGGCGACGACCTGCTGTGCTGGATGCCGGTGCCGCTGATGGCGGGAGAGGTCGCGGCGGGGCGGATGGTGCGGCTGGCGGTGCCGGAGCTGGACTGGCGCCGCCGCTTCCGCGTCTACCGCCGCCGCAAGGGGGTGGTGACACCGGCCACCGCGCTGATGTTGCAGGCGATCCGGCGGCTGGCGGGGGAGTGAGGGGTGGTGGGCAGATTGCCCATACGGTTGCCGGCGGGGGGTTGTGGTGGGCGAATCGCCCACCCAACGGGGCCGGGTGGGGCGGGCGGTCCGCCCACCA
>JBBCJM010000196.1:0-7440 GCA_037190175.1 Paracoccaceae bacterium
CGCCCGCCGCAAGCACCGCATCGGCCCCCATCCCGCGCAGCGCCTGCGCCGCCGCCTCGACCGCCGGCAGCGGGCTGTGCGCCCGCACCTCGGAGAACACCCCCGCCAGCCGCCCGCCCAGCGCCGCGCGCAGGGCCCCGGCCTGCGCCGCGTCGCGCATCAGCGAGCCGGAACAGACGAGCCCCACCCGCGAGACCCCCAGCCGGTCGCACTCTGCCGCCAGCCGCCCCAGCGCGCCGGCCCCCGAAACCAGCCGCAACCCCGGCATCGCCTGCTGATAAAGCCGCATCCCGCCCTCCTTCGCTGCACCCCGCACGGCGCCCCCCCCTGCAGAGGAAGTTGACAGCTGTCAACTCGGCGCCTGCCCCATCGACGCGCGATCCTCATGCAGCCTGGCTGCTGCCCGTCCGCAGGAGTGCCATCACCATCGGACCAGGAGAGAACGCCCCTTCGGCCGCCTTCCGGCTGAGCGCGCGCAGATAGCCGCCCGGCTTGGCGATCCGCTCCACGGATTGCAGGATGCAGGCCACCACGATCGCCGCGACCGGGGGCGTCATGTGGAACTGCGCCTCGTCCCAGGCATCGGCGCTGATCCCCATCATGCCCCGCACGAAAGCCGCCGCCGCCACGAGATCCCACCAGTCGCGAATGCCGTCGCGGGCATAGAGCAGGATTTCCGGACAGGCCCGCAAGACGAGATGCAGCGGCAGCTGCGGCTGGGTTTCCGCCGCGACGGCCGCCGCCCTTGCCTTTTCTGGGCAAGGTTCAGAGTCAGGTGGTATTATGGTTGAATCCTGTATGTGCCGCCCGGAATCGACGGCATTGCCGCCTGTTTCTTCTGTTCCAGGCTGCTGCAGCATCGCGGTGATCCGCGCAAGCAGGCCCGCCACCTGCGCGTCCAGCGCCCGCAGTCCGGCTTGGTCCAGCTTGCGCCGCAACGCGCGGCGGGTCAGCGCCACCTCGTCGGACAGCGCGTCCCAGTTGCCCGGAAGCTCTGCCATCCCATAGTCGACCAGCTTGGCGCAGTCGCGCAGGCGCAGCACCACCGTTTCGCGCAGCCGGTGCAGTCGGGCGACCGCCAGCTCGGCCTCGCGCGCCAGCGCGGAGATCTCGTCCACGCGGCGGGCCAGCGGGGCAAGGTCGAAACCGAAGGCGCGATCCAGATCGGCGTCCAGGCCCCGCACGGCATAGCGTTTGCCGTTGGGGCTGTCGTGGCGCAGGATCAGCCCGGCGCCCACCAGCGCCGCCAGATGCCGGCGCAGCGTGCTTTCCGCCATCCCGTGCGCCCGCTGCGACAAGGCCGCGTTCGAGGGGAAGACGATGCAGCCCGAAGCCTCTATCGCCGCCGCCTGGTGGAACGACACCAGCGCCGCCAGCACCGCCAGATCGCGGTCGGTCACCCCCAGCGCCACGCGCGCCAGACCCAGATCGCGCAGGATCTGCCATTTGTCCGCGGCAGGGCGGTCGGCCTCGGCCTCGCGGGCCAGAGCCTGGGCTGCCAGCAGGCCAGCCGTCACCGGCCGGCGCCCGAAGGGCGTCGTGGAAATGTGCTGCATGGTGTTTCACGGGATGCAAAACCCAGGCCACCGAATCGATGGTTGTTGACAGGTGTCAACCAAAGCCGCTAGGTTCGAGGTGCTAGATCGACCAAACGGCCCTTCGGAATGTTCATCGTTCCGGGGGGCTTTTGTCTTGCAGTGCCTTCGTGCCTCCTGTCGTTGTTGCTCTTCGCCTCACTTCCCGCGGGTTCTCAGATACTCGCGATGAAGATCCTCCATCCGATCCAGCAGCCAGACGTCGAAGCCGCCTGCCGCCTTGCGCGTCAGGGACAGCACCGTGCGGTCGCCGCTGCGCGTCACCTGCCCCAGGGTCGCCCCATCCGCACCCCGCAGGGCCGGCGGCTCGGGCGGAGGGGACCGCTCCGGTGCCGTGGCGCGAAACACCGCCTCGAACCGCGCGTCCGAATCCGGCCCCTGCGCCAGCGGGACGAGGTCTCCGACCTGCCGGCCGGCGATCCGCTCGGCCAGCGCGAGCCAGCGTTCGCGCCCCACCGAGGGTGCGGCACCGATGGCCTGCAAAAGGGGCAGGGGGATCGCGTCGGCCACCGTCAGCATCCGGCTGACCACCGTCTTGTCGATGGCCAGCGCATCGCAGATCACCGCCCGGTCGAAGCCGTGGTCGCGCATCTGCCGGGCGAAATTGGCCTTTTCGATGAAGGACAGGTCCTTGCGGGCCGCGTTCTCCTGCCCCTGCGCGATCATCAGGTCGCGGTCGGTCAGGTCGCGCAGCATGGCCTTGACCGGCAGGCCGGCCAGCTTCAGCGCCGCCACCCGGCGGCGGCCATAGACCACCTCGTAGCGCCCCTCGTAATTGGGCGAATGCCGCAGCAGGACGGGCACCTGCTGGCCATAGACACGGATCGACTCGGCCAGCGCGGCGATACCCTCGGCATCCTCGTCCAGCCGGTCCTTGAGCCCCGCGTGATCGATCAGCTCGGCCGGCACCTCGACGATCGAGCGGCTGCGCAGATCGGCGATCGACTGGCCGACCGCGCCGATCGCGCCCTTGGTCATCCGGGGCGGAGGCATCGCCGACTTCACCTCGGGCGCGCGCTCGGCCGAAGGTTCCAGCAGGCCCTTGAGCAGATCCTTGCGTGCCATCAGCGCCCCTCCGTCCTGCCCCAGGCCCGCTGGATCAGGCCCTCGATCTCGCCGTTCACCGCATTCAGGCTTTCCATCGCCCGCTCATAGGTCTGGCGGGAAAAGGCGGTCCGCTCGACCTCGTAAAGCGTCTGCTTGGTGATGCCCGCGTCGGAAATCGCGGTCGATTTCAAGGCGGTATGGTTCAGCACATGCTCGCCGAACATCGACCGCATGAAACTGACCATCTGGTTCTGCGGCCCGTCTCCCGGCTCATACCGGGTGACGAGATAGCGCAGCCAGTCATAGCTCATGTCGCCCCCCGCATCGGCCACCACACCCAGCAGGTTCGAGGTCATCAGCAGGAACTGGCACATCGACATCACGTCCAGCATCTGCGGATGCACCGTCACCAGCACCGCCGTGGCCGCCGACAATGCACTCATCGTCAGGAACCCCAGCTGCGGCGGGCAGTCTATCACCACCACGTCATAGTCGGCTTCGACCTCGGCCAGACGCTCGCCGACCCGGGTAAAGAACATCTCGCCCGAGCGCGCGGCCAGTACGCGGGGGGTATCGTGCTCGAACTCCATCAGGTCCAGGTTGCCGGGGATGATGTCGAGGTTGGTGAAATAGGTCTTCCGGATCACCTGGCCCATCGGCACGGGGTCGTCATAGCGGATCGCGTCGTAAAGCGTACCGCCGTCCGTCAGGTCGAACTCGGGCTGGAACCCGTGCAGCGCGCTGAAACTCGCCTGGGGGTCCAGGTCGATGGCCAGCACGCGGTATCCATCCAGCGCCAGCTTCTGCGCCAGATGCGCCGAGGTCGTGGTCTTGCCCGACCCGCCCTTGAAGTTGATGACGGTGATGACCTGCAGATGATCGCCCTTGCGCCGGCCGGGCAGGTAGGTGCCCGCCGATTTCGCGCCCTTCTCCAGCATCCGGCGCAGGGCCATGATGTCTTCGGGGCTGTAGTAGCGCCGCCCGCCGGTGCGGGTTTCCGGCTGGGGTCCGCGCCCCTCGAGGCTCAGCTTGCGCAGATAGGCGTCCTTGACGCCCAGCAGATCGGCCACCTCTCCGCTGGTGAACTTGCGCAGGGTCCGCTGGGCGTTCGGCGGGAACAGCTGCGCGCGATGGGCTTGCAGCCGTTCCGACAATCGTGCCGCATGGTCCCCGACGAGTCGGTCGATCCGGTCCAGCTTCGTCATCTCTGCCCCTGCGCCCGGCCGTTTGTTACGGTTTTCGGCGTCTTATTCTCTTCGATGCGTATATTACTGCATCGCTTCGCCAGATTCGGGCAAGAGCTTTCTTCAACATCTGGTGTGTCTGGGCATCCTCCGCACAAGGCGCCTGCTGCGGCCGGCGGACGGCCGGGAGAGGGCAGGGCGGCTTGATCGGATTATCCGCGCCATTCTCATCATGATTCTGGAATCCATGATCCGAATATGGCACATAACCCCATCATGGCGCAGATCTGGCAATCCCCGCTCTGGCCGCGCTTCGACTATGACCGCGCAGCCGCCGAACCCTGGCTCGCCGCCGCGCAGGAGGCGCTGGGCGAGGTGCAGGGCCTTCAGACCGGCCTGTCGCCCGAGGATCTGGAGCAGTTCCGCCTGAGCCAGATCGTGCAGGAGGCGCTGTCCTCCTTCGGCATCGAGGGGGTCACGCTCAGCCCGGCCGAGATCGAGGCCTCGGTCATCGCCTCGCTGCGGCATCGCGACCGGGCGGTGATGGCGCGCCGCTCGGATGCCATCGTGGAACTGATGCTGGCCGCCCGCCGGGCCGAGGGCCCGCTGACCCGCGAGACGCTGTTCGAGTGGCATCGCCTGCTGTTCTTCGGCCTCGAGGTCGAGGATCCGGGCCGCTGGCGCCGCTTCGGAATCGAGATCGTCCGCTCGGCCACCGCGGGCGACAGCGAGGTTCTGTACACCGCGCCCCCGCCCGAGCGGCTGGAGGCCGAGATGGCGGCTTTCCTCGGCTGGCTGGCGGCGCCCAAGGCCACGCCCTTGCCCATCGCCGCCGCCATCGCGCATCTGTGGTTCGAGTCGATCCACCCGTTTTCCGATGGCAACGGCCGGATCGGACGGGCGGTGATCGAGCATGTCTTCGCCACCGGCCGCGCGCTGCCCTTCTCCTTGTCCCGCCAGATCGAGCGCGAGAAGCGCGCCTACTACGCTGCGCTGCAAGAGGCCCGGCGAGAAGGGCAGGGGGGCATCGACGCCACGCCTTTCGTGGTGTGGTTCCTGCGCTGCCTGGCCTCGGCCGCCGCCGCCAGCCGCGAGGAGGCGCTGTTCCTGATCGGCCGCAACGCCTTCCTGCGCCGCCACGGCCCGGCGCTGAATCCCCGCCAGCGCAAGGCGCTGGAAGCCGTCTTCGCCCAGGGCCGCGCGCGGCTGGACGAGGGGTTGAGCGCGCGCAGCTATCGTCGCATCACCGGCGTCTCCAGCGCGACGGCGACGCGCGACCTTGCGGCGCTGGAGGCGATGGGCGCGCTCACCCGTTCGCAGGCCGGCGGCCGGTCGGTCAGCTATGCGATCAACCTGTGATGCCTACAGCCCCGCGGCCTTGGTGAGGTTGACCCTGAACCTGTCGCGGCGGCGCTGATACCTGCGGGTCATCTCGGCGCTGGCGTGGCCGAGCTGCTTCTGCACATGGCGCTCGTCGACCTCGGCCGCGGAGGCGAGCCCGGCGCGCAGGGAATGGCCGGAGAACAGGGCAGGGCGGTCGCCCTCGGGCAGGTCGCCGCGGATGCCGGCCTGCAGCGCGGCGCGCTTGACCAGCCTGGCCACCTCGCGGTCGTTCAGCCGCAGCGGGCCGGCCTCGCGGCCCCCTCCGGTGATGCGGCGGAACAGCGGCCCCTCGGCGATGCGGGCCAGTTTCAGCCAGGTCTCCAGCGCCTCCACCGGGCAGGTGGCGGGGGAGGAGCCGCGCCCGATCTCGACCTCGCGCCAGCCGGTCTTGCCGCGCAGGGTGACCAGCAGGCCGCCGGGCAGCACCTCGACCCAACCGCGGCCGTCCTGCGTCTGGTCGCGGCCCAGGTCGAGCCCGGTGATCTCCGACCGCCTGAGCCCGCCGGCGAAGCCGACGAGCAGCATGGCCCGGTCGCGCAACCCGCGCAGCGAGCCGCGGTCGCAGGTCTCCAGCATGGCCAGCAGGTCCCCGGGCAGGATCGCCGCCTTCTGCCGGGGCGGCGCGGCATGGCTGTTGCGGATGCCGGCCAGCACGGTGGCGATATGCCGGTCGCGCCGGTCCAGCGCCAGGCCGCGCTGCGCATAGGCCCGGACCAGCGCCGAGAGCCGGCGTTCGATGGTGGAAACCGCGTTCCTGCGGCCGCCGACCGAGCGCGCGCCGCTGGCGCAGGCGGTGATGTAGAGGCCCACCACCTGCGGATCGGGGGTCAGCGCGTCCAGCCCCTCGCGCCGGCACCAGCCGGCGAAATGCCTCCAGTCGGCGGCATAGGCCCGGCGGGTATTGGCCGAACTCGCCGCCTCGGCATAGCCCCGCGCCCGCTCGGCCAGGTCGCGCAGGGCAGGGGGCTGATGTTCCGGCGGGGCAGGGGAGGGGGGAGCGTCATTCATCTTGGCCAGCCGCTCCGATCTGTCGCAAGAGCAGGGTGGCCAGCGGGGCGGTGTCGCCGCGAAAGGCGGCGATCGACGCGGCGAGCATCTCGTCGGGCGGCACGCCTTCCCAGGTGAGCGGATGGCCCGCCCGGTCTGCGAGATAGCGCACATATTCGCGCAAGGTGCGGCCGTTGCCGTCCCGGAAGGGATGCAGGACGTTCAGTTCGCCCATGTACCAGGCCATGCGTTCCGCGAAGCGGTCGGCCGGCAGTCCGGCCAGCCAGTTTTCTCGCGCCAGATCTGCCGTCAGCCGCGCGCCCTCCTGGTCGACGAAGCGCCAGTTGGCGAAGCGATGGCCGCCCTTGGAGATATCCACCTCCCGGACCGTTCCGGCCCAGGCATAGATGTCGCCGAACAGAGCCCGGTGGATCGCCAGGAGATAGGAGAAACCGGGTCCTTCGGGCGGCTCGGGCAGGGGGGACTCGCCGATCCTGAGCGTGACGGCCAGGACGATCGTGGCTTCGGCGTCGTCAAGCTCCGCCTGATCCGTGATTCCGAGGAGATTGATGAGCACGTCGGAACCCGGATAGAGATCCCGGTCGTCGCTGTCGTACTTGACCATGGGTCAGCCCGCTGAGGACGGTCTGCGATAGCGTTCCAGCAGTCGGGCGTGCAAGTCGGACAGGCTCAGGGTTCCGGCTTCGACCTCGCGGAACTCGGCCGCCGCCTGCGGGCTGAGATGGAGACCTTCGATCTCCTGGCTGGCGATCGCGCTCGCCAGAAGCCTTGAGGTGGGCGTGGCGCGATGAGAGGTCTCCGTCGGGGGCTGGGCGGGCTTGGTGCGCATCACGAAAATCCTGTCTGTTGGTGCGAGTCTAGCAGAGACCGGGCGGGGTTGCATCATCGGGCTTCCTGTTCTCCTTCGCCTCGACCGCGCCAGCACTGCTGCAGAAATCCAGATGAAACCCCCTGTGCTGCAGGGGCTCGCTGAGGCCTCCCGGGCGCGAATTCCGGCTGTTTTAGCGGTCTGGGAGCACATCCCACTATAAAGGAGAAAAACATCCGATAATGCAAGATTATCGGACGCCATTAGGAACAGACAAGGCGTGCGGATTCATGTGAATATTCTGGCATTAACCGCACGGACGCGCTACGCTACCCAGGATGAAAAGTCCGGCTTCCTCCACGCAGATCGTCCAGGTTCCCGTCCCGCAGGTCCCGGCCTGGGCGGTGCCGAAGGG
>JBBCJM010000197.1:0-13894 GCA_037190175.1 Paracoccaceae bacterium
GCGCCGCGGCGGCGGGCGCGCCGGCGGGGCCCAGGTTCGGGGCGCGGCGGCCGAGGTCGGCTACGCTCAGCGCCCGGCGCAGCGCCGCTTCGGTGGCGCCCTCGATCCGGCCGCGAAAGCCCGCCGGCAGGTCGGACAGGATCGCCTCCAGCTGCCCGCCCACCTTGTTGGCCAGCGCGATCACCGGCCCGTTGGCGCGCCGCCAGCGGCGGGCGAGGAACACGATCTCGGGCCCCGGGTCGGGGGCAATCACGGGGACGGGCAAGGCGGCGCCTGGGTTCATTCCCGCAATATGGGGGCGGCGGGGGCCGCTCATCAAGCCTGCCGGCTTTCTTCGCTTGCCCTGCCCCGGCGAAGAGAGCCGGAGAGGCTCGATGAGCGCCCGGGCGATAGATGAGCGAAGAGAGCCGGCAGGCTCGATGAGCGGCCCGGGATCAGCCCCGCGCCTTCTCCACCCGGCCGGCCACCCCGTCCCAGGCCCCGGGCCTGAGCGCGAGGCCCAGCACCCGGTCGGGGTTGGTGGGGGGCGGCATCTCCACCCCTTCCAGCTTGCGGAAGCCGAAGCGGCCGTAATAGGGCGCGTCGCCCACCAGCATCACCCGGTCCCAGCCCAGCCTGCGCGCCTCGGCCAGGCTTTCCAGCATCAGAAGGCCCCCCAGCCCCTCGCCCTGCCGCGTGGGATGCACCGCCACCGGGCCCAGCAGCAGCACCGGCCGCCCGCCCACCTCGACCGGCCAGTAGCGGATCGCGCCGGCCAGCACCCCCTCGCCGTCGCGCAGCACCAGGCACAGCGGCGCCACCGCCGCCACCCCCTCGCGCAGCCGGTAGGAGGACAGCGCGGTGCGCCCCGGCGCGAAGCAGAGGTCCAGCAGCGCCTCGACCTCCCACCAGTCCGCGGCGGTTTCCTCTTCCAGCTGGTACATGGCCCGCGCGCACCCTCCGGGAATCGGCTGGCATCGGCCGTAACACGCGGTTAGGTCAGGGGAAACCCGGATCGCCGCAGGGAGCCCGACGCCGATGTTCTACCGACCCGCCGAGGGCCACGGGCTGCCGCACAACCCGTTCAACGCCATCGTCACCCCCCGGCCGATCGGCTGGATCTCGACCACCGGGCCGCTGGGCGACAACCTCGCGCCCTATTCCTTCTTCAACATCGTGGCCTATGTGCCGCCGCAGGTGGTGTTCTCCTCGACAGGGCAGAAGGACAGCCTGGCCAACATCCGCGAGACGGGGGTGTTCTGCGTCAACATCGTCGAGGAGGCGATGCTGGACGCGATGAACCGCACCTCGGCGGTGCTGCCGCGCGAGGCGGACGAATTCGCGCTGGGCGGGCTGGCCAAGGCGGGATCCGTGACGGTGGACTGCCCGCAGGTGGCCGGCGCGCCGGCCGTGCTGGAATGCCGGCTGGTGCAGGAGATCCCGCTTCTGGGCGGCAACAACGTGCTGGTGCATGGCGAGGTCACGGGCATCCACCTGCGCGACGACTGTGTGGTCGATGGCCGGTTCGACGTGACCCGGTTCCGCCCGGTCGCCCGGATGGGATACCGCGACTATGCCGTGGTGCGCGAGGTCTTCGACAAGCCCCGCCCCGGCGAGGAATAGGCCCCGGGGGGCCGCTCCAGCCCCGGCATCCTGGAACCCGGACCGCCCCCGGCGGATTGGAAGGGGGCGTGCAAGGCGGCACGCCGGTGAGGGAGCGGCGCCGATGCTGTGCATCCCATGACGGGGCCGGGCGCCATCCGCATCGGCGTGTCGGGCTGGACCTATCCGCCGTGGCGGGGGCATTTCTATCCCAGGGGGCTGGTGCAGCGGCGCGAACTGGCCTTCGCGGCCAGCCGGTTCCCGGCGCTGGAGATCAACGGCACCTTCTACGGCCTGCAACGCCCCGAGGTCTTCACCCGCTGGGCCGAGGCGGTGCCGGAGGGTTTCGTCTTCGCCGTGAAGGCCTCGCGCTACATCACCCACCGGATCCGCCTGCGCGATGCCGAGGTGCCGCTGGCGAATTTCCTGGCCTCCGGCCCGCTCTGCCTGGGGCCCAAGCTGGGGCCGGTGCTGTGGCAGCTGCCGCCCAGCTTCCGCTTCGACGCCGGGCTGATCGGCGAATTCCTGGGGCTGCTGCCGAAGGACACCGAGGCCGCGGCGCGGTTCGCCCGCCGGCACGGCCACCAAGCCGAAGGCGCGGCCGGCGCGCGCCGCCCGCTGCGCCATGCGCTCGAGATCCGGCACGAGAGTTTCCGCACCCCGGCCTTCGTGGACCTGCTGCGCGAGCATGGCGTGGCGCTGGTCTGCGCCGATACGGTGGACTGGCCGCGGCTGATGGATCTGACCGCGGATTTCGTCTATTGCCGCCTGCACGGCGCGACCGAACTTTACCGCTCGCGCTATGACGACCCGGTTCTCGGCCGCTGGGCGGATCGCGTGCGGGCCTGGTCAGAAGGGCGGCCGATGCGCGACGGGGATTTCGCGGGCAAGCCGGGGGCCGACGCGCCGCGCGACGTCTTCGTCTTCTTCGACAATACCGACAAGCTCCACGCGCCCGACGATGCCCGGCGCCTGATGCAGATGCTGGGGGTGGAGTGGGTCGGGGACGATGCCGGAGACCTGTTCGCCGCGAAACCCGGCAGGTGAGCGGCAGGGGCCGGAGGGGTTCCGGCCTTGCGTCCCGCGGCGGGGTGGGGAACTCTGGCGGCGCAGGGCAGCCGGGGGCGGGCGATGGAACGGGTGGTGGGGGTGATCGGCGGCTCGGGCGTCTACGGGATCGACGCCATCGAGGGCCCGGAATGGGTGGCGGTGGAGACGCCTTGGGGCCTGCCATCCGACGCGATCCTCACCGGGCGGCTGGGCGGGCTGCGGATGGCCTTCCTGCCGCGGCACGGGCGGGGGCATGTGCATTCCCCGGGCTCGGTCCCCTACCGCGCCAATATCGACGCGCTGAAGCGGCTGGGCTGCACCGAGATCGTGTCCGTCTCGGCCGTGGGCTCGCTGCGCGAGGACTTCGCGCCCGGAGACTTCGTGCTGGTCGAGCAGTACATCGACCGCACCCGGGGCCGCGAGGCCAGCTTCTTCGGCCCCGGCTGCGTGGCGCATGTCGGCCTGGCCCATCCGACCTGCGCCCGCCTGTCCCGCGCCTGCGCCGCGGCGGTGCCCGCGGGGGTGCGGCTGCACCGGGGCGCGACCTATCTGGCCATGGAGGGCCCGCAGTTCTCGACCCTCGCCGAAAGCCGGCTCTATCGCGCCTGGGGCGCCGACGTGATCGGGATGACCGGGATGCCGGAGGCCAAGCTCGCCCGCGAGGCCGAGCTTTGCTACGCCTGCGTGGCGATGGTGACCGATTACGACTGCTGGCACCCCGACCACGATGCGGTGGACGTGGCGCAGGTGATCGCGGTGCTGGGCGCCAATGCGGGCCATGCGCGGGCGATGGTGGCGGCGCTGCCGGGGGCGCTGCCGCCCCCCGCCCCCTGCCCGCATGGCTGCGACCGGGCGCTGGACACCGCGCTGATCACCGCCCCGGGGCACCGCGACCCGGCGGTGCTGGCCCGGCTGGATGCCGTCGCCGGCCGGGTGCTGTGAATGCGGGTGCTGGTGGTCGGGGCCGACGGGTTCATCGGCCGGCACCTGGCCTTCGGGCTGCGCGCCGCGGGGCACGAGGTGCTGGCCCATGCCCGCGACGGCCGGCGGCTGCGCGCCATGGGTTTCGCGGTGGTCGAGGCCGACCTGACCGACCCCCGCGTGCATCAGCCCGCCTTCTGGGCCGGGCCCGAGGCCGTGGTCTACGCCACGGGCCTGCTGACCGGAAGCGAGGCCACCTTCCAGGCCGTGCATGTGAAGGCGCTGAAGGCGGTGCTGGCCGCCGTGCCCCGCGCGGTGCTGGTCTCGGCGGTGGGCACCGGGGCGCAGACCCCCTTCGCCCGCTGGCGGCGCGAGGGCGAGGCTGCGGCGCTGGCTGCCGGGGCCGTGGTGCTGCGCCCGGGGCTGGTGCTGGCGGATACGAGCTACGGCGGCTCCTCGGCCCTGCGCGCCTTCGCCGCCATGCCCTTCGCGGTGCCGGTGGTGGGCGCGGGCAGCCAGCCCTTCAACCCGATCCACGCCGCCGATCTGGCCGCGGTGGTGGCCGAGGTGCTGCAGAACTCGCCGGGCCCGGGCCCCTGGGACATCGGCGGGCCGGAGGAGGTGACGCAGGCGGAACTGGCGACCATGCTCCGGGGCTGGCTGGGGCTGGCCCCGGCGCCGGTCTGGCGGGTGCCCCCGCGGCTGGCGGCTGTCGCCGGCCGTGCGGGGGATCTGCTGCGGCTGGGGCCGATCTCCACCACCGCGCTCCGGCAACTCGAACACGGGGTGCTGGCCGACCCTGCGCCCCTGCTGTCCCGCATCGAAACCTGGCCCAGGGGGGTGAGCGAGTTCCTGAACGCAAGGCCCGCCGGCACGCAGGATCTCTGGCAGGCCCGGCTCTGGCCGCTGAAGCCGCTGATCCGGCTGGCGCTGGCCGTCATGTGGCTGGTCTCGGCGGCGCTGGGGTTCCTGCTGCCCGCCGCGGCCTTCACCCAGCACCTCGCCCTGCCCGAGGCGCTGGCGGTGGTGATGGCCCGGGCCGGGGGCCTGGCCGACCTCGCGCTGGGCATCGCGCTGCTGCGGGACTGGCGGCCGCGGCAGGTGGCGCTGGCGCAGATGGCGCTGGTGCTGGGCTATACCTTCGGCCTGACCCTCGTCGCCCCGGCGCTGTGGCTCGACCCCTTCGGGGGGCTCCTCAAGAACCTGCCCGTGCTGGCGCTGGTCGCCGTGCATCTGGCGCTGGCGGAGGAGCGGTGAATGGACCCCTACCTGACCGCCAAATGGCTGCACATCCTGTCCTCCACCGTGCTGTTCGGCACCGGGATCGGCACCGCCTTCCAGATGGTCTGGGCGATGCACTCCGGCCGGGCTGAGATGGTGGCGGGCGTGGGGGGCGGGGTGGTGGTGGCCGACTGGCTGTTCACGACCCCCGCCGGCATCGTCCAGCCGCTGACCGGCCTGTGGCTGGTGCACCTGACCGGGTTTTCGCCGTGGGAAAGCTGGCTGGTGGCCACCTATGCGCTCTACCTGCTGGCCTTCGCCTGCTGGGCGCCGGTGGTGCGATTGCAGTACCGCATCCGCGACCTCGCCCGCGCCGCCGGCCCCGGCCCGGTGCCCGCCGAGGCCCGCCGGCTTTACCGCCGCTGGTTCGCGCTGGGCTGGCCGGCCTTCGGGGCGCTGGTGGCGGTGTTCTGGCTGATGGTCGCCAAGCCGGAGCTGTGGTAGCGGGGGCTGGATCTTTGCCCCGCGGCGGTGGAGAACTTGAGACCCGCGCCCCCGCCACGGAAGCATCCATGAAGAAGACCGTCCGCGACTATATCCGCACCATCGTGGACTTCCCGCACGAGGGGATCCTGTTCCGCGACGTGACCACGCTCTTCGCCGACCCGCGCGGGTTCCGCATGGCGGTGGACCAGCTGCTCGCCCCCTATGCCGGGATGCGGATCGACAAGGTGGCGGGGCTGGAGGCGCGGGGCTTCATCCTGGGCGGCGCGGTGGCGCACCAGCTGTCCACCGGCTTCGTGCCGATCCGCAAGAAGGGCAAGCTGCCCGGCCCCACCATCAGCGAATCCTATACGCTGGAGTATGGCGAGGCGGTGATCGAGATGCACGACGACGCCCTCCAGCCCGGCGAGACCGTGCTGGTGGTCGACGACCTGCTGGCCACCGGCGGCACCGCCGGCGCCGGGATCCGGCTGATCGAGCGGCTGGGAGCCGAGGTGGTGGGCTGCGCCTTCGTGGTGGACCTGCCCGACCTCGGCGGCCGCCGCCGGCTGGAGGCGATGGGGATGGAGGTCCACGCGCTCTGCGCCTTCGAGGGGCTGTAGGGCCGCCTTGCACCCGCCGCACCGCCGGCCTACGGGGGGCGGCGCAGAAGGGGCGGGTGATGGCGGCGGGAACGGGGATCGGGGCGACGGGCCGGGGCATCCTGCTCATGCTGGGCGCGATCGTGCTCTATACGCTGATGGATGCGCTGGTGAAGGGGCTGGTCGGCCGCTATCCGCCGGTGCAGATCGTCTGGGCCCGCTGGGCGGGGCAGCTGGTCATGGTGGTGCTGATCCTGCGCGCCCGCCTGCCGGCGCTGGCCCGCACCGCCTATCCCGGCCTGCACGCCTTCCGCGCGCTGATGCAGGTGGCGGCCACCGCGCTGTTCTTCCTGTCGCTTTTGCACATCGGGCTGGCCGAGGCGACCGCACTGGCCGACATCAACCCGGTGCTGATCACCCTGGGCGCGGCGCTCTTCCTGGGCGAGCGGCTGGGGCCGCGGCGGATCGCCGGGGTGGGCGCCGCGCTGGTCGGCGCGCTGATCATCCTGCGGCCGGGGCTTTCGGTCTTCACCGCCTGGGCGCTGCTGCCGCTGGCGGGCGCGGTCTGCTATGCCGCCAATGCGCTGGCCACCCGCTATGTGGGCGCGCGGGAAAGCGCCTGGACCGCGATGATCCACGGCGCCTGGATCGCGACGGCGGCGATGTCCTGCCTGATGCCCTTCGTCTGGGTGCCCGTGCAGGCCGAAGACCTGCCGGTGTTCCTGGCCGTGCCGCTGCTGGGCAGCGTGGCGCAGCTGGCCCTCATACGCTCCTTCAGCCTGGCCGAGGCTTCGGTGGTGGCCCCGTTCAGCTATGCCGGCATCGTGCTGGCCACCTTCTGGGGCTGGCTGTTCTGGGGCGACCTGCCCGACGGCATGACCGTGCTGGGTGCGGTTGTGATCGTGCTGGCCGGTCTCTATGTCTGGCACCGCGAGGCGCAGGCGGCCCGCGGTCAGGAGGCAAGGCTTGGCGGATGAGGCGAAGGGCGGGGGCTTGCGGTCGGCGCTGCTGCACGGGCTGGTGTCGCTGCTGCTTCTCTTGCCCTACCGCTGGCGGGTGCCGGTCTGCGGCTGGGTCATGGCCCGGGTGGTGGCGCCGCTGGCGGGCTATGACCGCAGGGTGCAGCAGAACCTTGCGCTGGTGATGCCCGATCTCGCCCCGGCCGAGGTGCGCCGGCTGGTGCGCAAGGTGCCCGAGAACCTGGGCCGCACCCTGATCGAGCTGTTCTCGGGCCGCGAGTTCGTGCGCCGGGTGACGGCGGGGGGCATCTCCGGCCCCGGCCTGGCCGCGCTGGACCGCGCCCATGCCGAGGGCCGGCCGGTGATCCTGGTGACCGGGCATTTCGGCAACTACGACGCCGGCCGCGCGGCCCTGATCGCCCGCGGGTTCCGGGTGGGCGGGCTTTACCAGCCCATGCGCGACACGGCCTTCAACGACCGCTACGTGCGGGCGATCTCGGCGATCGGCACGCCCCTGTTCCCCCGCGGCCGGGCCGGGCTGGCCGGGATGGTGCGGTTCCTGAAGTCGGGCGGGATGCTGGGCATGGTGATCGACCAGGCCATGGCGCATGGCGAGCCGCTGCGGTTCTTCGGGCTGACCGCGAACACCGCGCTCTCGGCCGCGGAACTGGCGCTGAAATACGACGCCCTTCTGGTGCCGACCTATGGCATCCGCCGGCCCGACGGGCTGACCTTCGACGTGGTGGTCGAGGCCCCGATCCCCCCCGGCACCCCCGAGGCGATGACCCAGGCGCTGAACGACAGCCTGGAGGCGCTGGTGCGCCAGCACATGGACCAGTGGTTCTGGATCCACCGCCGCTGGAAGGGCGCGGGCCAGCCGGTGTGAGGCCGGCCTCAGTCGGCCGAGGCGTAGAGCAGCGCGATGTCGCGGTGGTGCAGCTCGCACTCCGCGCTTTCCGCCCGCACCACCGCCTGGCGGGGCTGGAGCACCACCACGCAGCCGTTGTCGAAGCTGTAGTGCCGGTCGCCATTGGCCATGACGCGCAGCGCCGGCACCTCGTCCATCGGCCGCTCGCCGGGCATGGGGGCGGGAACGCAGGCGGCGAAGACGGGCAGGACGGCGCAATAGAGCGGGCGGCGCATGGGGTTTCTCCGCGGCAGGCAGCGCGAGGAGAACCCTGCGGGGCGGGATTTGTTCGCAGGGCTATTGCTGGCGCTGCATCTGGCCCTGCCGCACCGCCACGGAAACGGTCAGGCTCTCGGTCCCCGGCCCCCTTGCGGTGCCGCGGATCGGGGCGGCGTCCTGCGCATCGAGGCCGGAGCCCAGGCGGATGTACCGCTCGTCCGGGCAGCAGCGGTTGGCGGGGTCGAAGCCGACCCAGCCCAGCCCCTCGACCCAGATCTCGGCCCAGGCATGGGCGGCCTCGCCCTGCGCCTCGCCCTCGGCCGCCAGGAAATAGCCTGCCACGTAGCGCGCCGGGAACCCCCCTGCCCGCGCCATGGCGATCAGCACATGGGCGTGGTCCTGGCAGACGCCCTCGCCCAGCGCCAGCGCCTCGGCCGCGGTGGTATGCGCCCGGGTGGCGCCGGGGGTCCAGGCGATGGCCTCGGCCACCGCCGCGCTCATCGCATGGGCCACCGACAGGGGATCGCCCTCGGCCCGGGCCTGGCCGGAGAGCGCGACGATTGCGGCATCCGGCTTGGTCGCGGCGGTGGAGGCCAGCCAGACCATCGGCGGCACGATCTCGCGCAGCCCCCGCAGCACGCCCGCGGTGTCCACCGTCTCGACCGTGCCGCGCACCGTCACGTCGATGGCCTCCACCGGGCCGCGCACCGTCCAGCCCTGCACCCAGTCGCCCGCGCCGTCGCGGAAGCCGCTGCCCTTCACCCCGTCGGTGACCGTGACCTCCCAGCTCAGCACCTTCTGCCCGTCGAAGGCGGGGGGCGTGAGGCGATGGCTCTGCACCACCCCGCGCACCGGCTGGGCATAGCGATAGCGGGTCACATGCTCGACCGTCAGCAGCATCAGCGCACGTCCCCGCTCAGATAGCTGTCGTGGACCGCCGAGCCCAGCGCCGCGACCTCGCCGATGAAGCGGGTCAGGAACTCGTGCAGCCCTTCCTCGAAGATGTCCTCGGGGCGCAGCTCCGCCAGCCCCGCCAGCATCGACCGGCCCAGCTCGGTGGCCCGCGTGGGGCGGCGGTAGCCGCGGGCGAGCCGGCCGAGATGGGTGTTCACCCCGTCCACGCAGGTGATGAGCGAGCGCGGCATCTGCGGGTTCAGGATCAGGAAATGCGCGATCTTGCGCGCCGTCACCTCGCCGCCATAGGCCCAGTGGAAGGCCCGGTGCGCCGACATGGCCCGCAGAAGCGTGGTCCACTGGTAGTTGTCGAGGCCGGAGCCCACGAACTCCAGCGAGGGCAGCAGGACATAGTACTTCACGTCCAGCAGCCGCGCGGTGTTGTCGGCGCGTTCCAGATAGAAGCCGAGGTTCAGGAAGTCGTAGCCGTCGTTCCTCAGATGCGTGGCCTCCAGCGCCCCGCGCAGCAGCGCCGCCTGCCGCATGGTCCATTCGGTCAGCCGGCTGAGCCCCAGCTCGCTGCGCGGGGTGCGTTCCAGCACCTTCAGCTCCTGGAAGGCCATGTTCAGCGCGTCCCACATCTGGCTGGTCAGCGCGGTGCGCACGATGCGGCCGTTCTCGCGCGCCGCGGTCAGGCAGGAGGCGACCGAGGAGGGGTTGTCGCGGTCGAAGAACAGATAGCTCTCGATGTTGCGCTGCACCGGGTCGCCGTACTTGCGGGCGAAGCCGTCGAAGGTGCCCGAGGCGTTCAGCAGGCTTTCCCATTCGTTGCGGTAGCCATGCGCGGTGGGGATCAGCGCGATCCGCGCGCCGACCTCCAAGAGCCGCGCCGCGGTCTCGGCCCGCTCGACATAGCGGGCGAGCCAGTAGAGGTTCGAGGCGGTCCGGCTCAGCATCGGCTCACTCCGCCAGAACCCAGGTGTCCTTGACGCCCCCGCCCTGCGACGAGTTCACCACCAGCGACCCCTCGGTCAGCGCCACCCTGGTGAGGCCCCCCGGCACCAGTTCGATCCGCTCGCCCACCAGGCAATAGGGCCGCAGGTCGACATGGCGCGGCGCGATCCCCTCGGCCACGAAGGTGGGGGTGGTGGAAAGCGCCAGCGTCGGCTGGGCGATGTAGTTGCCGGGGTCTGCCACGATCCGCGCCCGGAACGCCTCCACCTGTTCGGCGGTGGACTTCGGCCCCACCAGCATCCCGTAGCCGCCCGAGCCATGCACCTCCTTGACCACCAGTTCGCCCAGGTGGTCCAGCACGTAGCGCAGGTCGTCGGCCTTGCCGCATTGCCAGGTGGGCACGTTCTTCAGGATCGGCTCCTCGCCCAGGTAGAAGCGCACCATCTCGGGCACATAGGTATAGACCGCCTTGTCGTCGGCCACCCCGGCGCCGGGGGCCGAGCAGATCGCCACCCCGCCCGAGCGGTAGACATCCATCAGCCCCGGCACCCCCAGCATGGAATCGGGGCGGAAGCAGAGCGGGTCGATGAAGGCGTCGTCGATCCGGCGATAGATCACGTCCACCTTGCGCGGCCCCTCGGTGGTGCGCATCCAGACGTATTCGCCCTCCACGAACAGGTCCTGCCCCTCGACCAGCTCGACGCCCATCAGGTCGGCCAGGAACGAATGCTCGTAGTAGGCCGAGTTGAAATGGCCGGGGGTCAGGATGACCACGCAGGGCTCGCCGTCGCATTTGGCGGGGGCGACCGAGGCCAGCGTCCGGCGCAGCTTCTCGGGATAGCTGTCCACCGGCTCGATCCGGTTTTCCCGGAACAGGTCGGGGAACATCCGCATCATGATCTCGCGGTTCTCCAGCATGTAGGAGACGCCGGAGGGGGTGCGGCAGTTGTCCTCCAGCACGAAGAAGTCGTCCGGCCCGGTGCGCACCAGGTCGATGCCGACGATATGCGAATAGACCCCCTTGGGCGGCACGATGCCGGCCACGGCCTTCTCATAGGCGTCGTTGCGGTAGACCAGCGCGGCGGGGATGCGCCCGGCCTTGACGATCTCGCCGCGGCCGTAGATGTCCACCAGGAAGGCGTTCAGCGCGCGGGCCCGCTGCTTGATCCCGCGTTCCAGCCGGGTCCATTCGGCATGGGAGAACACCCGGGGGAACATGTCGAAGGGGATCAGCCGGTCGGGGTCGCCCCCCTCGCCATAGACCGCGAAGGTGATGCCGATGCGGCGGAACAGCGCCTCGGCCTCGGCCTGCTTCATCTGCCGCAGTTCCGCCGGCATCTCGCGCGTCCAGGCTTCCAGCCGCGCATAGGGGGGGCGCACCCGGCCGGTGTCGCCGCCCTCGAACATCTCGTTGAAATGGTCCGCCACCCGCACCCGCCCTGTCACCGTTGCCCCGATGTTAAGCAGCCCGCGGGCGGCCGGGGAAGGGGGTGATGCAGGTTTCGCCGGCGATGCGCGCGCGGGCGCCTGTTTTTCGGGCAGGGGGGGGTGGAGGCTGGCCCCGGGGGGCCTGGGTTCGCACGCTGGGGGCGGGGTTGCTACGGTCGCTGGAACCCCGATAGCTTCATGCCATGTGGGGTTCCGGCAGGAATTGAGTTCATGTCTTCGAAACGCGAACCGCAGGCCGCAGAGATCCCCCGGACCGCCCCCGAAGACAAGGCATCCATTCCTCCCGAAATCCTCGAAAAGATCGGCACCCTGCGCGCCCAGGTGCGCGAGAGCTTCGGCAAGGTGGTCATGGCCCTGATGGGCCTGCCGCGCTACCGCCACCAGACCCTGGGCGACCTGCAGCACCTGGTGCTGGAGCCGCTGATCCGCGACCGGATCGCCATCGCTTATCCGGCCGGGGCCGAGCGCAGCCCGCTGCTCGACATCTCCGGCTTCGCGATCTGGGCCTCGGTGTCGGAGGAGGTCGATGCCAGGATCCGGGAGCAGATCAAGGCCGGCGTCTTCCCGATCCGGCTGAAGCCCGAGGACTGGACCTCGGGCGAGATCAACTGGCTCCTCGACGTCATCGCCCCCGACCGCAAGGCGACGGGGCGGGTGATCGCGAGTTTCGGGCAGGTGGCGAAGGGCGGCGAGCTTCGGTTGCATCCGCTGGTGGCGGGGCTGGTCGATGGCGAGATGCGGGAGAGGTTGGAACAGCGGACCTCGGGAGACGCTTCATCGGAGAAGGGGAGATGATGTTTGCTGGCACCGACAAACTCAAGGTCACGACATGGAATGCTCCCGCTGACCCTCGCCGACTTGCAGGCGCGGCGAATGTTAGGATGCCTCCGAAAGATCAGCTTCGAACACAGCTCTCTGCTTTCCGAGCGGGCCGCGGTGCAATGAACAATCGCAACCGCGAACTGGCACGGCGCGGAGATCGGGCATGACCTACTATTCCTTAGCATCGGCGCCCATCGAAAGCGCCGGCTTTAAGTGGTTGCACGAACCTGAGAACATGTACGGCTGGTCAATCAGCGCGGGTGTGCCAGTGAAAGATCTAACACGCCTTCCAACGGCTGCAAGGCAAAAGAATACAAGACCGCTCTATGATTTTATGCCGGTGCCAGGCTTACACATGGTGAGCGGTGCATTTCGGCAGGCAGTAGAAGAGTTTGAACCAGGGCAGCATCAGTTCTTCCCGGTCGCGTTGCAGAAGATGGATGGTAGCCCGCATGACGGCACCTGGTTCATCCTGAACATCTGCGGACGAATACCCTGCCTGATTCCCAAGGAGCCGCTGAAATATGGTTGGGGCGCGCCGGAGAGGGGGGCGGGGGAGCTAAGCGGCGGATATCAGGAACCATACTACAGCTCACTAGACCACCGGGAATGCATGGTCAGTAAGCCGGCGGCGGGAAATCGCCATCTTTGGGGGAGCTGGGTGTTCCGTCGCCCGAAGTGGATATGTTCCGAGCCACTATTCTTACGCCTCAAGGAATTGTGCCGTGGCGGGCGCGCTTCGGGCGAGAACTGGGACATTCTGGGGCTGGAAATCAATCCGATCGACGAAACGGACGAACCATGGAAGGCTTCGATCCATGCGCCCGTGTGGTACGACTGGGCGATGGCACATCCCGAAGAGGTCGAGCGCCTCGGATATGGAAAATTTCTCTGAGCACACTTTCAAGTCAAATTAGCAAGCGTAGGGTGGGCGATCTGCCCACCTTTGCCCGCCCCTACCCCAATACCCGGACCTGGGCGACGAAGAACGTCCCCTGCGTCTCGGCCTGGGTCAGCGAGCGCGCCCGCGCGGGTTCGCCGATCGGCACGAAGGGGTCGCGCACGGTGATGTCCTCGATCCCCCGCCGGTTGCCGGCGCGGTCGGTGAGGTAGGTCATGCCGGTCATCAGCGTGGCATGGCCCACCGCGCCGTTGATCAGCGGAAAGCCGTTGGCCAGGTCCCAGGCCACCGCCTCGACCACCCGGGGGTTCCACAGGCCCAGCGAGAGGTCCATCAGCGGCTGGGCGCGGGCCTGGAACCAGCGCCCGTCGTCGGCCTGCCAGCGGCGGTTGACGGTATTGACGATCTGCGGCCCGCTGGCGGCCAGGCAATAGTCCGCCCGCCCGAACAGCGCCGCGACGATGCGCCCCTGGTTGGCGATCACGTAGCCGGCCGAGGCGAAGAGGCTCTGGATGCAGGCCGCCCAGCACCAGTGCGGGCAGAGCTGCCCGGCGCCCAGCAGCTTCACCTCGTCCACCCCCGCCCGGCAGCGTTGCAGCGCGTCGGCGCCGGCGCCGGCGACGTCCGAACAGACCAGCGCCGCGCTCGCGGTTCCGGGCAGGGCGGCGGCCGCCAGCCCCCCCGCCAGCAGCCCCCGTCGCGTCATCCCCTGATCCGGCCCGTTGCCCATGCCGCCAATCTGCCGGAGAACCCCGCCCG
The DNA here is from genome assembly GCA_037190175.1 of Paracoccaceae bacterium. Taxonomy (GTDB): domain Bacteria; phylum Pseudomonadota; class Alphaproteobacteria; order Rhodobacterales; family Rhodobacteraceae; genus JBBCJM01. Next base: position 13,723 of record JBBCJM010000197.1, read on the forward strand.
GCGGCAAGGCCCTCCCGCCCCCTCGGCCTGGCGGCCTGCGGGCGTTGGGCCGGGCAAGGGGGGCTGCCGCCCCCCTTGGACCCCCCGCCGGCCGGTTCGTCAAGGCTGGGCGCTGGCGGAGAGCCCCGGGGCGCCGCCCCGGACCCCGGGATATTTAAGACACCAAAGAAAG
>JBBCJM010000198.1:0-3246 GCA_037190175.1 Paracoccaceae bacterium
CACCGACCTGATGGCGGAAATCGGCGCGGCGGCGCGGGCGGCGGCGGCGGAACTGGCCTGCGCCTCATCCGAGCGCAAGGCGGCGGCGCTGGTCTCGGCCTCGCACGCGGTCTGGGACCGGCGGCAGGAGATCCTCGACGCCAACGTGCTGGACATGGACGCGGGTGCCGAGAAGGGGCTGGCCGCGGCCATGCTCGACCGGCTGCGGCTGGACGAGGGGCGCCTGCGCGGCATCGTGGACAGCCTGCGCGCGGTGGCCGAGCAGAAGGACCCGGTGGGCCGCGTGCTGGCGGAATGGGACCGGCCGAACGGGCTGCACATCCAGCGCGTCGCCACCCCGCTGGGCGTGGTGGGGGTGATCTACGAAAGCCGCCCCAACGTCACCGCCGACGCCGGGGCGCTGTGCCTGAAGTCCGGCAATGCGGTGATCCTGCGCGGCGGCTCGGAAAGCTTCGAGACCTCGCAGGCCATCCACGCCTGCATGGTCCAGGGCCTGCGCGAGGCCGGGCTGCCCGAGGCGGCGATCCAGCTGGTTCCCACCCGCGACCGCGAGATGGTGACCGCCATGCTGCGGGCCGCCGAATGGATCGACGTGATCGTGCCCCGCGGCGGCAAGGGCCTCGTGGGCCTGGTGCAGCGCGAGGCGCGGGTGCCGGTCTTCGCGCATCTGGAAGGCATCTGCCACGTCTATGCCGACAAGGACGCCGACCTGGAGAAGGCCCGCCGCGTGGTGCTGAACGCCAAGACCCGCCGCACCGGCATCTGCGGCGCCGCCGAATGCCTGCTGATCGACTGGCGGTTCTACACCCAGCACGGGGCGGTGCTAGTGGAGGACCTGCTGAAGGCCGGGGTCGAGGTGCGCACCGAAGGCGAGTTGCTGAAGGTGCCCGGCACGGTGAAGGCGGCGCCCGACGACTTCGGCCGCGAGTTCCTGGACAGCATCATCGCGGCGAAGCTGGTGGACGGGGTGGACGAAGCCATCGCCCATATCCGCAAATACGGCTCGCAGCACACCGAGGCGATCCTGACCGAGAACGACGCCACCGCCGAGCGGTTCTTCCAGCGGCTGGACAGCGCCATCCTGATGCGCAACGCCTCGACCCAGTTCGCCGACGGCGGCGAATTCGGCATGGGCGCCGAGATCGGCATCGCCACCGGCAAGATGCACGCCCGCGGCCCGGTGGGGGCGGAACAGCTGTGCAGCTTCAAGTACCTGGTGACGGGCGACGGGGCGGTGCGATCGTAGGGCGGGATTCATCCCGCCTTTTCGCCAGCCGGGTGGCGGGGTGAACCCCGCCCTACAAGCGGCCTTAGCCAGCCGGGTGGCGGGATGAATCCCGCCCTACAAGCGGCCTTAGAACTCCAGCCCCACCCGCCCCTCGGCCCGCTCGACCGTCAGCCGGCGCCCCATCCGGGCGGCGCCCTCGGCCAGCAGGGCGAACTGCACCTGCGCGGGGGTGAGGCCGGCTTCGCCCGGGCCCTGCAGCCGGGCCCAGGCGGCCTCGTCCAGCCGCAGGCGGGGGGCGGTGCCCTCCACCCGCCAGGCCGCGCCCTCCTGCGCCACCGCGATCCGCCCGCCCCAGGGCATCGCGCTTTCGCAGATCATGAAGCCCAGCAGCGCCAGCCGCACCTCGGCCCGCGCGAGGTCGGCGGCGGAGCTCCACCCGGCGGAGATCCGCCCGCCGCGGGTGAGGTCGGCGAGGAGCCCCAGCACCTCGGGCCGGCCGATGCGGCGGTCGGCGGCGGCGGCCCCGAAGGCCAGGCGGAACAGCCGGATCCGCGCGTTCGCCTGCGCCACGGCATCGGCGATCAGCGCCACCTCCGGCCCCGCCGTCCCGGTCATCGCCAGGAGCTCCACCCCGTTGCCGATCGCCCCCAGCGGATTGACAAGATCGTGGCAGATGCGCGAACCGATCAGCGCGCCCAGGTCGGGTGCTGTGTCGGGGCGGTCGGGCGGATGGTCCATCGGGGCCTCGGGGTCGGAAGGGCAGGGGACATGAACGCGCTGTTGCAACCCGGCATGCTGGTCCGCCACCCGGGGCGCGAGGACTGGGGCCTGGGCCAGGTCCAGTCCAACATCGGCCACCGGATCACCGTGAACTTCGAACACGCCGGCAAGGTGGTGATCGACGCCCGCCATGTGGAACTGGTGGCCGTCTTCGCGCCGTCCTCGCGCGGGTGACGCTAGGGCAGGGGCCGCCGCGCTTCAACCGGGGATTGCGGCCGGGCGCCCTGCGGCGTCAGAGGTGTTGCAATGCCGCCCCCCCGCCCCTAAGACGGCGCCACCGCGCGACAGGTGGAGGGGCGATGAAGGCGGACGATCCGCATCTGGTGCTGCGGCTGGCGCGCGACGAACGGGACATCCACGCCGCCCAGCGGCTGCGCTACCGGGTCTTCGTCGAGGAACTGGGCGGCGACGGGCCGCTGGTCGACCATGACCAAAGGCTGGAGCGGGACGAGTTCGACCCCGTGTTCGACCACCTGATCCTGATCGACACCCGCCGCGACGCCGCGGCGCTGGACGACGTGATCGGGGTCTATCGCCTGCTGCCCTGCGACCGCGCCGCGGCCTTCGGCCGGTTCTATTCCGAGACCGAATACGACCTGGGGCCGCTGAAGGCCTCGGGCCGGCGGCTGGTGGAACTGGGGCGGTCCTGCGTCCATGCCGAGTACCGCGGCGGCTCGGCCATGTTCCACCTGTGGAACGGGCTGGCGGATTACGTGCTGTCGCGCGGGATCGAGGTGATGTTCGGGGTGGCGAGCTTTCACGGCCGCGACCCGGCGCCGCTGGCGCAGCCCTTGTCCTGGCTCCACCACCACCACCTGGCGCCGCCGGCGATCCGGGTCAGCGCGCGGCCCGAGCACCGGCAGGAGATGGCGCTGCTGCCGGCGGAGGCGCTGGACCGCAAGGCGGCGATGCTGATGATGCCGGCGCTGATCAAGGCCTATCTGCGGCTGGGCGGCTTCGTGGGCGACGGGGCCTGGATCGACCACGAGTTCAACACCACCGACGTCTGCCTGATCATGGACACCGCGGCGATGAGCACGCGCCACCGCGATTTCTACACCCGCAAGGCGGAGCGGGGATGAACGGCGACTGGCTGACGGCACGGCCGCCGGCCTGGCGGCCGGGGCCCTGGGCGCAATTGCGCGCGGTGCTGCGGCTGGCGGCGATCGGGGCGGTGACCTATGGCGGGCTGCTGCTCTTGCTGCTGGTCCGGCTGGTGGAGCGGCCGCTGCACGGGG
>JBBCJM010000199.1:0-15523 GCA_037190175.1 Paracoccaceae bacterium
AGTATCCTCGGGGGGTCCGGGGGCAGACGGCCCCCCGGCGCGTTCAAGCAATCCGGTCCCGGCAGCGGGTCGCAAGCGGCGCCGCACAGAGACCCCCGCAGGGATGCAGGTTGCCCCGCGGGGCTTCGGCCCCTAGCTGGGATCGCAGCGGATGGAGGGCGGCATGGGCCTGGAACTGGGACTGGACACCTTTGGCGACGTGACGAACGGCCCGGACGGCCGGCCGAAGCCGCAGGCGCAGGTGCTGCGCGACGTGGTGGAGGAAGGCGTGCTGGCCGACGCGGTGGGCGTGGATGTGCTGTCCCTGGGCGAGCACCACCGCGACGACTTCGCCATCTCCTCGCCCGAGACGGTGGCCGCCGCCATCGCCGCCCGGACCTCGCGCATCAAGCTGGGGTCGGGGGTGACCGTGCTGTCCTCCGACGACCCCGTGCGGGTGTTCCAGCGGTTTTCCACCCTGAACGCGATCTCCGGCGGGCGGGCCGAGGTGATCGTGGGGCGGGGGTCGTTCATCGAGAGCTTCCCGCTGTTCGGCTTCGACCTCAACGACTACGAGCGGCTGTTCGAGGAACGGCTGGACCTCTTCGCCCGGCTGATCCGCGAGGACAGGGTGACCTGGAAGGGCGAGACCCGGGCCGCCTTGAAGGCGCAGGTGGTCTACCCGCCCTTGGAGACACCCCTGCGCACCTGGGTCGGCGTGGGCGGCAGCCCGGAATCGGTGGTGCGCGCGGTGCGCCACGACCTGCCCCTGATGCTGGCGATTATCGGCGGGCCGGCGGGGCGGTTCAAAGCCTACGTCGATCTCTACCACAAGGCTTCCGAGCAGATCGGCCAGGCCCCGCGCGAGATCGGGGTGCATTCGCCGGGCTTCGTGGCCGAGACGGACGAACTTGCCCGCGACCGCTACTGGGCCGGCTACAAGGCGATGCACGACCGCATCGGCCGCGAGCGTGGTTGGCCGCCCACCACCAAGGCGGATTTCCTGCGCGAGGTGGAACACGGCGCGATGTACGTGGGCGCGCCCGAGACGGTGGCACGCAAGATCGCCGGCACGGTGAAGGCGCTGGGGCTCAGCCGGTTCCAGATGAAATACTCCGGCGGCCCCGTCCCGCACGACCACGCGATGGAGGCGATCCGGCTCTATGGCGAGAAGGTCGCGCCGATGGTGCGCGACATGCTGGGCTGATCAGCGCCGTCGGGCGCGGGCCGGGCCGGTGCGTGCCTCAACCTCGGCCAGGGGCTCGGCCACCACCGCCATGTGGTGGCCGTTGGCGTGGATCAGCGTGGCCTCGTCCAGCAGCATCCCCACATGGCCGGGCCAGAACATGAGGTCGCCCCGCTGCGGGGCGCCTTCCGCCGGGGCCAGCGCCTTTTCTTGCAAGTCGCTGTCGCCCGGGCAGGGCAGGCCGCAGGCCAGCCGCGCCGCCTGCGCCAGCCCGGAACAGTCCAGCCCCTCGCGCGAATTGCCGCCCCAGAGATAGGGCACCCCCAGGAACAGCCCGGCAATATCGGCCGGATCCTCATGCCAGGCGCCCAAGGGGCGCAGATGCGCCGCCGGCACCCAGCCGCGAGGGGTGGCGGCGAAGGCGCCCTGCTGCCCCGTCACCCGCAGCCGGGCGTTGAGGGTCAGGCTGCCAAGGGGCCGCGCCTGCACCCGCGGCTCGGGGTAAAGGTGGGTGCCCAAGGTCGCCACCCAATGCGAGGGCTGGGTGGGGGCACCAAGGGCGGCCGCGGAGAGCCAGCCGCAATAGCCGTCCTTCTCCGCCCGCCCGAAGGCCCAATCCCCTTCCCGGTCGATCACCAGGAACCCGTCGCCCAGCAGCAGCTGCCGGTCCAGCGCCCCCCCGGGCGAGGCCAGCAGGTCGGCCAGCGGCACCGCCACCTCGGCCGGCTCGCCCTCGGTCCAGGCCGGTGCCTCCACCCGCCCCCGCAGCGAGACATGCGCCACCCGCGCCGTGGCCGGGGTCAGCCGCCGGTCGCTCACAGCCCCACCATCCCGGGCAGCGCCTCGAACAGCGCCCGCGCCCCCTGGCCCACGCCGCCGACGGGGCGGGCGGGCGCCTCGGCGGGCTGGTGGGCGTAGATGTCGAAATGGATGTAGCGCGGGGCGGTGACGAAGCGGCGCAGGAACAGCGCCGCGGTGATCGAGCCCGCCATGCCCCCCGAGGGCGCATTGTCCAGATCGGCCAGCGCGGGCTCGATCATCGGCTCGTAGGGGGTCCAGAACGGCATCCGCCAGACCGGATCGCGCACCCTGGCCGCCGCCTCCGCCAGTGCCGCCGCCAGCGCGTCGTCGTCGGTGTAGTAGGGCGCGAGGTCCGGCCCCACCGCCACCCGCGCCGCCCCGGTCAGCGTGGCCATCGAGACGATCAGGTCCGGCACCTCCTCGTCCGCCAGGGCCAAGGCGTCGGCCAGCACCAGCCGCCCCTCGGCGTCGGTGTTGTTGACCTCGACCGTCAGCCCCTTGCGCGAGGTCAGGATGTCGCGCGGCCGCATGGCGTTGCCGGCGATCGCGTTCTCCACCGCCGGCACGATCAGCCGCAGGCGGACCGGCAGGCGCTGCCCCATGACCATCTGCGCCAGCCCCATCAGCGTGGCCGCGCCGCCCATGTCCTTCTTCATCTGGAGCATTCCCGAGGACGGCTTGATGTCCAGCCCCCCGGTGTCGAAACAGACCCCCTTGCCCACCAGCGTGACCGCCGGCCCTTGCTCGCCCCAGCGCAGGTCCATCAGCCGCGGCGCGCGGGGGGAAGCGCGGCCCACCGCGTGGATCATCGGGAAATTGGCGGCCAGCAGGTCGTCGCCCCGGGTGATGCCGACGCTGGCGCCATGCGCCTCGGCCAGCGCGCGGAAGGCGATCTCCAGTTCGTCGGGGCCGAGGTCGGCGGCGGGCGTGTTGACCAGATCGCGGGTCAGCCACTCGGCCGCGGCGATGCGGCGGATGCGGGCGGCGTCGAGCCCCGGCGGGGGGATCAGGCGGGCCTTGGCATCGGCGGAAGGCTTGCGGTAGCGGTCGAAGCGATAGCCCGCCAGCAGCCAGCCCAGCGCCGCCTCGGCCAGTTCGTCGGGATCCTCCAGCCCCTCGATCCGCCAGGCGCCCTCCGGCAGCGCGGCGGCGGCGCGGGCGATCAGGAAGCGGTCGCGCTGGCGGGCGGTGGCGGGGCCGAGGCCGAAGGCGGCCGCGGCGACCGCGCCCTCCGCCCCCGGGACCAGCCTCAACTCCCCCCGCCCTGCCGCCCAGCCGGTGGCCCGCAGCCAGGCGGCGGCGGCCGGGGGCTGGGCGGCAAGGAAGGCGTCGAGATCCTCGGCGCGGACGACATGCAGGGGCCGCGCGGGCTCCTCGGCACGGGCGAAGTCGGGGCAGGTGGACATGGGGGCTTCCGGCAACAGGGCAGGTCGCCGCCACCCTAGCCGCTGCCGCCGCGCCGGCAAGCCCCGTCCGGAATGTGAGCCCGCGCACAGCACCGGCGCGGCGGTGCGCCTTTCGCAGGGGCCGCGGGGAAGCTATCTCGATCCTCACCGATTTCCATCCCGCAAGGAGACCCGTCCATGAGCACCAAAGCGAAGATCGCCGTCATCGTCGGCTCGACCCGCCCCACCCGCTTTGCCGACATTCCGGCCCAGTGGATCCTGAAACAGGCCCAGGCCCGCGACGAGTTCGAGGTGGAGCTGGTGGACCTGCGCGACTACGACCTGCCCTTCTTCTCCGAGGTCGCCACGAACGCCTGGGCGCCCTCGCAGTCCGAGGCCGCGCAGAAGTGGCAGAAGAAGATCGGCGAGTTCGACGGCTACCTCTTCGTGGTGGCCGAGTACAACCGCTCGATCACCGGGGCGCTGAAGAACGCGCTGGACCAGGCCTATGTCGAATGGAACCACAAGCCGATGGCGGTGATGGCCTATGGCTCGGTGGGCGGCGCCCGCGCGGCCGAACACCTGCGCAACATCGCGGTGGAACTGCAGATGGTGCCGGTGCGCAGCGGCGTGCATCTGGGCATGGGCGATTTCTTCAAGGTCCATCCGGGCATGGGCGGCTCGGGCAAGATGGAGGACGTGGAGGCCAACCTGGCGCAGGCCGCCAAGGCCACCTTCGACGACCTGGCGTGGTGGACCAAGGCCACCAAGGCCGCCCGCGCCCAGGGCTGACCCCCTCCCGGCGGGTCACGAAACCGCAACGCAGGCTTCACGCAGGCATCACATCCCACCCCTAAGCCCGCGATGAGGGCGCCGCCCCCTGCCGGGGCGGCGCAGCGGACGAATGGAGTGGGACATGAAGATGCAACTGACCGGCGCGCTGATCGCCTTTTCCCTGACGGCCGGCGCCGCCATGGCGCAGACCGAGGTGCAGTGGTGGCATGCCATGGGCGGCGAGCTGGGCGCCAAGCTGGAAGAGATCGCCGCGGGCTTCAACGCTGCGCAGTCGGACTACCGGATCGTGCCGGTCTACAAGGGGTCGTATCCCGAAACGCTGACCGCCGCCATCGCCGCCTTCCGCGCGGGCGAGCAGCCCGCCATCGTGCAGGTGTTCGAGGTGGGCACCGGCACCATGATGGCCGCCCGGGGCGCGGTCTATCCGGTCTATCAGCTGATGGCCGACCAGGGCCGCGGCTTCGATCCGGCCGACTATCTGGCGCCGGTGGTGGGCTATTATTCGGACCCCGAGGGCAACATCCTGTCGCTGCCCTTCAACTCCTCCACACCCATCATGTATTACAACAAGGATGTCTTCGCGAAGGCGGGGCTCGACCCCGAGGTCGCGCCGCGCACCTGGGCCGAGGTCGAGGCGTTCTCGCAGAAGATCGTCTCCTCGGGCGCGGCGACCTGCGGCTTCACCACCGGCTGGATCAGCTGGGTGCAGCTGGAAAACCTCTCGGCGCTGCACGACGCGCCCTACGGCACGCTGGAGAACGGCTTCGGCGGCATGGGGTCGGAGTTCACCTTCAACGGCGACGTGCAGGTGAAGCATTGGGAGAACCTGAAGAAATGGGCCGACGCCGGCCTGTTCCAGTACGGCGGCCCGGTGGGCGGCAACGACGCGCCGCCGAAGTTCTATTCCCAGGAATGCGCGATCTACATGAATTCCTCGGCCTCGCGCGCCGGGGTCATCAACAACGCCAAGGACTTCCAGGTCGGCTTTGCCCCCCTTCCCTATTATGACGACGTGATCGCGGAGCCGAAGAACTCGATCATCGGCGGCGCCACGCTCTGGGTGCTGACCGGGCGGCCGGATGCGGAATATGCCGGGGTCGCGGCCTTCTTCGACCATCTGTCGCAGGCCGAGGTGCAGGCCGACTGGCACCAGTTCACCGGCTATCTGCCGATCACCAACGCCACCTTCGACCTGGGCGAAAGCCAGGGCTACTACGCCGCCAACCCGGGTTCGGACATCGCCATCCGGCAGATCACCCGCGGCACGCCCTCGGCCAGTTCCAAGGGCATCCGCTTCGGCAACCTGACGCAGGTGCGCGACGTGATCGACAGCGAGTTCGAGGCGCTGCTGGCCGGGCAGAAGACGGCGCGCGAGGCGCTGGACGCGGCGGTGGCGCGCGGCAACCAGATCCTGCGCGACTTCGAGGCGGCCAACGGCTGAGCCTGCGCCTGCGGGCACGCGCCATCCCGCGCGTGCCCCTTGCCGTTCGGGGCCCCATGCAGACCAAGCGCACGATCTTTCCCGGCCGCCTGCTGCCCTATGCGCTGGTGGCGCCGCAGCTGGCCGTCACCGCGGTCTTCTTCCTCTGGCCCGCGGCGCAGGCGATCTGGACCTCGTTCCGCCGCGAAGACCCCTTCGGCCTCAGCACCGCCTTCGTGGGGCTGGCCAACTACCGGCGGCTGCTGGGCAGCGGCGAATGGCTGGAGTCGCTGTCGATCACCGCGGTCTTCGCCATTTCCGTCACGCTGCTGTCGATGGTCACGGCGCTGGTGCTGGCGCTGGCGGTCAACCGGGTGCTGCGGGGGGCGCGCATCTATACCACGCTGCTGGTCTGGCCCTATGCGGTGGCGCCGGTGGTGGCGGGGGTGCTGTGGTGGTTCCTGTTCAACCCCACCATCGGCATCCTGCCCATGGCGCTCTCGGGCCTCGGCATCCGCTGGAACCACCGGATCCACGGCGACCATGCGATGATCCTGGTCGTCATCGCGGCGACGTGGAAGCAGATCTCCTACAACTTCCTGTTCTTCCTGGCCGCGCTGCAATCGGTGCCGAAATCGCTGGTCGAGGCCGCGGCCATCGACGGCGCCGGGCCCTTCAAGCGGATGCGCGACATCGTGCTGCCCCTGATCTCGCCCACCACCTTCTTCCTGCTGATCGTCAACATCAACTACGCGATGTTCGACACCTTCCCGATCATCGACGCCACCACCGGCGGCGGGCCGGCGGGGGCCACCAACATCCTGGTCTACAAGGTCTATGCCGACGGGGTGCTGGGGCTGAACCTCGGCTCGTCCTCGGCGCAGTCGGTGGTGCTGATGGCCATCGTGATCGCGCTGACCTTCGTCCAGTTCCGCTATGTCGAACGCAAGGTGCAATATTGATCGAGAACCGCCCCTGGCTGGACATCCTGACCCATGCCGTGCTGATCCTGGGCGTGGCCGTGGTGGCCTTTCCGGTCTGGGTGGCGCTGGTCGCCTCGACCCATCCGGCCAGCAGTTTCGCCAGCGGGCAGATGCCGCTCTGGCCCGGCACCGCGGGGTGGGACAACTACGCCACCATCCTGACCTCGGGCATGCGCGGCGCGGGGTCCGAGCCGCTGTGGCGGATGCTGGTCAACTCCACTGTCATGGCGGTGGCGATCACCCTGGGCAAGATCGCCATCTCGATCCTCTCGGCCTTCGCCATCGTCTGGTTCCGCTTCCCGCTGCGGGTGGTCTGCTTCTGGCTGATCTTCATCACGCTCATGCTGCCGGTCGAGGTGCGGATCCTGCCGACCTTCAAGGTGGTGGCGGATTTCGGGATGCTGAATTCCTGGGCCGGGCTGACCCTGCCCTTGATCGCCTCGGCCACCGCCACCTTCCTGTTCCGCCAGTTCTTCATGACCCTGCCGGACGAGCTGGTCGAGGCCGCGCGGATCGACGGGGCCGGGCCGATGAAGTTCTTCCGCGACATCCTCTTGCCGCTGTCGCGCACCAACATCGCGGCGCTGGCGGTGATCCTGTTCATCTACGGCTGGGTTCAGTACCTCTGGCCCACGCTGGTGACCACCGACCCGAAATATTACACCATCGTCATGGGCATCAAGCGCATGGTCGCGGTGGCCGAGGCCGATCCGCAGTGGAACTTCGTCATGGCCGCCGTGGTGCTGGCCATGCTGCCGCCGGTGCTGGTGGTGATCCTGATGCAGCGGCTCTTCGTCAGGGGCCTGGTCGAGACGGAGAAATAGATGGCGCGGATCGAGATCGCGGGGCTGCGCAAGGCCTATGCCGGGGCCGCCGACACGCTGAAGGGGATCGACCTGACCGTCGAGGACGGCGAGATGGAGGTGCTGGTCGGCCCCTCGGGCTGCGGGAAATCGACGCTCCTGCGGATGATCGCCGGGCTGGAAAGCGTGACGGCGGGCGAGATCCATATCGGCGCCCGCGTGGTCAACCGGCTGGAACCGGCCGAGCGCGACATTGCCATGGTGTTCCAGAACTATGCGCTCTACCCCCACATGACCGTGCGGGGGAACCTGGAATACGGGCTGAAGAACCGCGGCACACCCCGGGCCGAGATCGACGCCCGCGTGGCCGAGGCGGCGCGGGTACTGGAGATCACGCCCTATCTGGACCGCCGGCCACAGGCCCTGTCGGGCGGGCAGCGGCAACGGGTGGCGATGGGCCGGGCCATCGTGCGCAAGCCGCAGGCGTTCCTGTTCGACGAGCCGCTGTCGAACCTGGACGCCAAGCTGCGCGGCCACATGCGGGTGGAGATCCGCCGCCTGCAACGCCGCTTCGCCACGACCGCGATCTACGTCACCCACGACCAGCTCGAGGCGATGACCATGGCCGACCGGCTGGTGGTGATGAACGAAGGCCGGATCGAGCAGGTGGGCAGCCCGATCCAGGTCTATGCCCGGCCCGCAAGCCTGTTCGTCGCGGCCTTCACCGGCGCGCCGGGGATGAACCTGATCCCGGCCGAGGATCTGGCGGCCGCCGGCCCCGACCTGTCGTTCCTGCCCGCCGGCACCGCGATGGTGGGAGTGCGGCCCGAGGATATGCGCCCCCAGCCCATGGGCGACGACCTGCGGCTGGAAACCCGGCTGGTCGCGGCGGAACTGGCAGGCCCCGAGACGCTGCTGCACCTGCAAATCCCCACGGGCAAGGATCTGGTCCTGCGCCTGCCCGGCGCCTTTTCCGCCGAGCCCGGGCAGGCGATGACCGTGGGCCTGCCCCGCGCCCGGCTGCACGGGTTCGACACCCGCGGCCTGCGCCTCGCCCCCGCCCGGGCAAGGGAAGGCGCGGTGGCCTGAGGGCTCAGCCGGCGCGGCGGCCTTCGACCCAGACGCCGCGCAGCGCGCCGGCCGGGCCGATGCGGGCGACGCGGATCACGTCGGCCCGCGCGCCCGGCTCCAGCCGGCCGCGGTCGGCCAACCCCGCGGCCCTGGCGGGGGCGGCGGTCACGGTGGCGATGCCGCGCGCCGGATCGCCCCAGAGATCGCCCAGCATCAGCGCCGCGGACAGCAGCGACGAGGGCACGTAGTCCGACGACACGATGTCGAGCAGGTCGGCCTCGGCCAGTTCCCGCGCCGCCACATTGCCCGAATGGCTGCCGCCGCGGATCAGGTTCGGCGCCCCCATCATCACCCGGATCCCTTGGCCGTGGCAGGCCCGCGCCGCCTCGACCGTAGTGGGAAACTCGGCGAAATGCGCGCCGTACCCGGCCGAGACCGCGACATGCGCCGCCGTGGTGTCGTCATGGCTGGCCAGCACCGCGCCATAGCGGCGCGCCTCGGCCACCGCCGCCGCCTCGTGCCGGGCGCCCACCCGGTCGCGCAGGGTCTGCTGGCTGCGGACATGGGCCTCGAACTCGGCCTCGGTCAGGCCGCGCTTGCCGATGATATAGTCGCGCAGCTTGCCCACGTCGCGGAACTGCCGCTGGCCCGGGGTGTGGTCCATCAGGCTGACGATGCCGATCCGGTCCTCGGGGCCGAACTTGGCCATTTCCTCGATCAGCGTCTCCGAACAGACCTCGGCGCGCAGGTGCAGGAAATGGCTGATGCGCAGCAGGCGACGGGCGCGCAGGTCGAGGATCTCGTCGGCCAGCGCCCGGGCATATTCGCCGTATCCGGCATTGTTCGAGCTGAAGACCGAACCCACCCGCAATGCGTCGAAGACGGTGGTGATGCCCACGCTGGCCAGTTCGGCGTCATGGGCGATGATCGCGGCCTGATGCGGCCAGTTCACCGCGGGGCGGGGCTCCAGATGCCGCTCGATATTGTCGGTATGCAGCTCGATCAGGCCGGGCATGACCAGATCGCCCCCGCAATCCACGGCGCCGGCGGGGATCGCCGCGCCTTCGGCGATATCGGCGATGCGCCCGCCCTGCAGCCGGATCTGCCCGCGCAAAGTCTCGCCCGGCAGCACCAGCGTGGCATTGGCAAGGATGGTCTCGGTCGTCATGGTCCTGTGTCCCGTCTTGCGTTCCCGGCCGCGGTAGGGTGCATTAGCGCCGCAACCGTCACAGGGGTGTGACGAAACGGCACTACCCGCCGGCCATGGACCAGATGAAGCGATTTGCCGTCTACCACGCCCCGCGCCCCGGCCGGCTGGCCGAGGCCGCGGCGCAGTGGCTGGGCTGGGATCCCGCCCGCGGCGTCGCGCTGCCGCAGCCCGACCTGCCGGGCCTGCCGATGCCGGCCGCCGCGCTGACCGCCGATCCGCGCCGCTACGGGTTCCACGGCACGATCCGCGCGCCGTTCCGGCTGGCTGAGGGCGTGACCCCCGAGGACGCCGCCGCGACGGTGGCGGAGCTTGCCGCGCGGCTGCCGGCGGCGCGCTGCGACGGGCTGGCGCTGGAGAACCTCGACGGCTTCCTGGCGCTGACCCCGACCGGCGACACGGCCGGGCTGCTCGCCCGGGCCGCGGCGGTGGTCGAGGCCACGGATCCGCGGCGCGCGCCGCTGACCGAGGCCGAGATCGCCCGCCGCCGGCCCGAAACCCTGTCGCCCCGCCAGCGCGAATTGCTGGCCCGCTGGGGCTATCCGCATGTGATGGAGGCGTTCCGCTTCCACCTGACGCTGACCGACCGGCTGCCGCCCGAGCGGGCGGGCGCGGTGGCGGCGGTGCTGGAGCGGCATTTCGCCCCGCTCCTGCCCCGGCCTTTCATGGTCGAGGACCTGTGCCTGTTCGGCGAGGATGCGGCGGGCCGGTTCCATCTGCTGCACCGCTATGCCCTGACCGGCTGAAGCGCGGCCAGCAGGGCGGCGGTGCCCGCCTCGGGCGTGCCATCGTTGACCACGACCCTCGCGGCAATGCCGGGCGGCAGGGCAAAGCCCGCCCGCCGCAGCCGCGCCTCGATGTCGCCCGCCGCCTCGCGCCCGCGGGCGGCCAGCCGGGCGGCCAGCACCGCGTCGGGCGCGGTCACCAGGATCACCCGCAGGTCGGGAAAGGCCGCCAGCGCCTGCGGCAGCGCCGCGCGGCTGCCGTTGAAGATCACGTCGCCGCCGCCCGCCAACTGGTCGCGGGGAATACCGTAGCACAGCCCATGCGCCTGCCAGTCCAGCGCGAAATCGCCGCGCGCCTTGCGGTCGGCAAAGTCGGCCTCGCTGACGGCCTCGAAGGGCTCGCCGCCGGCCTCGGGCGCGCGGGTGATCACCCGGCGCACCAGCCGCAGGTCCGGCCGCGCCCGCAGCGCGCCCGCGATCAGCGTGTCCTTTCCCGCGCCCGAAGGGCCGACCACGGCGAAGATCATGCCGCCGCCCCCTTCGGGGTGAAGGCGGTCACGTCCACCACCCGGTCGCAGACCCGCGCCCGCGCCGCCTCGTCGTGGAAGATGCCGAGGATCGCCGCGCCCCCCGCCTTGGCCTCCTCGATCAGGCCCAGCACCACCTCGCGGTTGGCGGCGTCGAGGCTGGCGGTCGGCTCGTCCAGCAGCAGCACCGGATAGTCGTGGGCAAAGCCGCGGGCGATGTTCACCCGCTGCTGCTCGCCCCCCGAGAAGGTGGTGGGCGACAGCGGCCACAGCCGTTCGGGGATGTTGAGCCGGGCCAGCAGCCCCGCCGCCCGCGCCCGCGCGATCTCGGGCGCGACGCCCAGGCGCAGCAGCGGCTCGGCCACCACCTCCAGCGTGGGCACGCGCGGCACCACCCGCAGGAACTGGCTGACATAGCCCAGCGTCCCGCGGCGCAGCGCGATGATCTCGCGCGGCTCGGCCCGGGCGATGTCGAGGCCGCCCACCCGCAGGCTGCCGCCCGCCGGCAGATAGCTGCCCCAGACCATCCGCATCAGGGTGGACTTGCCCGCCCCCGACTGCCCGGTCAGGCCCACGCATTCGCCGGGCTCCACCGTCAGCCGCGCCCCCGCCATCACCGGGATCACCGCGCCGCCCTGGTTGTGCAGGGTGAAGGACTTCGACAGGTTCTCGATACGGATCATCGGCCTAGACCTGCAGGACGGAGGAGACGAGAAGCTGGGTATACTCGTGCTGCGGATCGTCCAGCACCTGGTCGGTCAGGCCGGCTTCCACCACCCGGCCCGATTTCATCACCATCAGCCGGTCGGCCAGCAGCCGCACCACGGCCAGGTCGTGGGTCACGATCACCACCGACAGCCCCATGTCGCGCACCAGCCCGCGCAGCAGGTCCAGCAGCCGCGCCTGCACCGAGACGTCGAGGCCCCCGGTCGGCTCGTCCATGCACACCAGCCGCGGCCCGGTCACCAGGTTGCGGGCGATCTGCAACCGCTGCTGCATCCCGCCGGAAAAGGCCGAGGGGCGGTCGTCGATCCGCTCGGCCGCGATCTCCACCCGGCCCAGCCAGTCGGTCGCCGCGTCGCGGATGGCGCCGTAGTGGCGCGCGCCCACCGCCATCAGCCGCTCGCCCACGTTGCCGCCGGCGCTGACCCCCATCCGCAGCCCGTCGCGCGGGTTCTGGTGCACATAGGCCCATTCGCCCCGCAACAGCCGCCGCCGCTCGGCCTCGGACAGCGCCAGCACGTCGCGGCCGTCGAAGCGGATGCGCCCCAGGTCGGGCCGCTGGTGCCCGGCCAGGCAGGACAAGAGCGTGGACTTGCCCGATCCGCTTTCGCCCACGATCCCCAGCACCTCGCCCGGCCAGAGGTCGAAGGACACCTCCGCGCAGCCGATCCGCGCGCCGTAGCGTTTGGTCAGGCCGTGGACCGACAAGAGCGGTTCGATGGTCTGCATCGGGGTCATTGCGCCGCTCCTTCCGGGGCCAGCCGCCCGCGATGCCCCGCCGCGCGCCGGCCGGCGCAATAGTCGGTGTCGGAGCAGACGAACATCCGGCCGCCGCGGTCGTCGGTGATCACCTCGTCCAGATAGCTGTGCTCCGCCCCGCACAGGTCGCAGGCGTGGTCGGCCTTGGTCGCCGCGAAGGGATGGTCCTCGAAATCCAGGCTGACCACCCGGGTATGGGGCGGCAGGGCATAAATGCGGCATTCGCGCCCCGCGCCGAACAGCTGGATCGCCGGATTGCCGCCCAGCTTGGGGTTGTCGAACTTCGGGATCGGCGAGGGGTCCATGACATAGCGCCCCTCCACCTTCACCGGATAGGCATAGGCGGTGGCGATCTCGCCGTGGCGGGCGATGTCCTCGTAAAGCTTCACATGCATCAGCCCGTATTCTTCCAACTCGTGCATCTTGCGCGTCTCGGTCTCGCGCGGCTCCAGGAAGCGCAGGGGTTCCGGGATCGGCACCTGATAGACGAGGATCTGCCCCTCGGTCAGCGGCGCTTCCGGGATGCGGTGGCGGGTCTGGATCACCGTGGCCTCCGCCGTCGCCTCGGTCACCGCCACCCCGGCGGTGCGCTGGAAGAAGCGGCGGATCGACACCGCGTTCGTGGTGTCGTCGGCGCCCTGGTCGATGACCTTCAGCCGGTCTTCGGGCACCAGGCAGGCCGCGGTCACCTGCACCCCGCCGGTGCCCCAGCCATAGGGCATGGGCATCTCGCGGCTGGCGAAGGGCACCTGATAGCCGGGCACTGCCAGCGCCTTCAGCAGCGCACGGCGCAGCATCCGCTTGGTCTGTTCGTCCAGATAGGCGAAGTTGTAGCCGTTCACAGCAGCCCCCGTCTGGCCAGGTCGCGCTCCAGCGTCGCGGGATCGGCGAAATGCAGCGCGTCCATCCCCGCCGCCATGGCGCCCGCCACGTTCTTCGGACTGTCGTCGATGAACAGGCAGTCCCCCGGCGCGACGCCCGCGCGTTCGCAGAGCAGGGCGAAGATCCGCGCCTCGGGCTTCAGCACCCGCTCCTGCCCCGAGACCACGGTGACGCCGAAGGCGGTGGACAGCCGCGGATGGGTGGCAAGGCCCAGGGGCCAGGTCTCGGCCGACCAGTTGGTGATGGCGTGGATGGCATGGCCCGCCGCCCGCAGCCGCTCGACCAGCGCCCAGGTGCCCTCGATCGGCTCGGCGATGGTCAGGGCATAGTTGGGCAGATAGGTAGAAAACAGCGCGCGATCGGCGGGGTCGGCGATCTCGGCCGCCAGGTCGGTGAACCGCTCGCCGCTGTCGGCGCGCAGGTTCAGCGCGGCGAAGCCGATGCGGGCGAGGAAAGCCTCGACCGCCGCGCGGTCGGGCAGCGCGGGCAGGAAGGCCCGGTGCGCATCCCAGCGGACCAGCACGTTGCCGATGTCGAACACCACGTTCATTCCGCGGCCTCCTGCCGTTGCATCGCCTCGGCCCGCAGCCGGCGGACCAGTTCCAGCTCCGCCTGGAAGTCCACGTAATGGGGCAGCTTGATGTGTTCCAGAAACCCGGTCGCCTGGATGTTGTCGCAATGCGACAGCACGAATTCCTCGTCCTGCGCCGGGGCGCCGGTGAAATCCTCGCCCAGCTCCTGCCAGCGCAGGGCGCGGTCGACCAGGCTCATCGAGATCGCCTTGCGCTCGGACTGGCCCAGCACCAGCCCGTAGCCGCGGGTGAACTGTGGCGGCTCGGTCTTCGAGCCCTTGAACTGGTTCACCGTCTCGCATTCGGTCAGCTCGACCTCGCCGATCTCGACCGCGAAGCCCAGCTCGGGCAGCTCGACCTCGACCGGCACCCGGCCGATGCGCAATTCGCCGACGAAGGCATGGGTGCGGCCGTAGCCGCGCTGGGTGGAATAGGCGAGCGACAGCGTGAACCCCTCGTCCGCCCGCGCCAGCGCCTGCAACCGTAGCGCCCGGGTGGCGGGCAGTTCCAGCGGCTCGCGCGTCAGGTCGGGGGGCGGGGTGTCGCAGGGCGGCTCGGCCTCGATCAGCCCTTCGCGGTCCAGGAGCGCGGTGACATGGGGCACCGGGGCGGCGGTCACGGGGGCGGCAGGGGCAGGCGGCACCTCGCCCCCGGCCGCCAGCGTGAAATCCAAGAGCCGGTGGGTATAGTCGAAGGTCGGCCCCAGCACCTGCCCGCCGGGCAGGTCCTTGAAGGTGGCCGAGACGCGGCGGTCCACCGCCATCGAAGCCGTCTCCAGCGGAACCGAGGCGCCGAAGCGCGGCAGGGTGGTGCGAAAGGCGCGGATCAGGAACACCGCCTCGATCAGGTCGCCGCGCGCCTGCTTGATCGCCAGCGCGGCCAGGTCGGGGTCGTGCAGCGATCCCTCGGCCATCACGCGGTTGACGGCCAGCGCCATCTGCCCGCGGATCTGCGCGACGGTCAGCTCGGGCACCGCCGGGTCGCCGCGGCGCTCTTCGGCCAGCCAGGCATGGGCGGCGTCGATGGCGCGTTCGCCCCCCTTGACGGCGACATACATCAGGCGTCCTCCACCATGGTGCTGCGCGGCAGGGCGGCCAGCCGGCCGGCGCAGGTGAGAATCGTGTCGAACCCCAGCGGGAACAGCGCCCGGTTGGCGCGGAAGGCGGCGGTTTCCGGCAGGCTGAGCACCGCGTGGCTCTCGATCCCCGGGCCGGTCAGGCGGGGGCCTTCCGGCTCCAGCCGGTCGAGCTCCACGATCAGCGTGGCCGAACGGTCGGGGTAGCTGGGCTCGCCGATGCGGAACCGGGTCACCGGCTGCAGGTCGGCCCAGCGGCCCAGGGCGAACTGCGCCTCTTCCGCCGGAACCAGCGGCGCCCCGGTGTGGAAGGCGATCCAGCCCCGCACCGCATCGCAATCGGCGGCACCGGCCAGATGCAGCGGCGTGGTGCTGTCGGTCAGGGTCAGCAGCGCCACCCCGGCGGCCACGGACAGCGGCGCGGGCGGCTCGGCGCCGGCCACCGCGAAGCTGCGGCCCGGGCGCGCCATCGCCTCCAGCAGGGCGCGGAAGGCCCGGGCGGATTGCACGGCGGGGTCGGCGAAGCCCCCGGTCAGGATCGCGGTCACTTGTCCTCTCCTCGCACCATGGTGAAGAATTCCACTCGGGTGGCGGCGGCCTTTTCGGCTCGGGCCGCGCGGCGCGCCGCGG